>CBFHUI010000077.1:0-12921 GCA_965658725.1 Alphaproteobacteria bacterium
ATGTTGGGCCGCACGACCCGGTCGCTGTCTTGCGGCGCCATGATCACGATCCACTCCATCACATTGCGCAACTGGCGCACGTTGCCGGGCCATGGGTATGCCTGTAGCACCGCCAGTGCGTCACCGCCCAGTTCCAGCGGTTCCTTGCGGTTTTCTGCTGTGAGCCTGTCCAGAAAAGACCGTGCCAGTTCGGCGATGTCTTCGGGCCGCTTGGCCAGTCCTGGCACATCGATTTCAACGACGTTGAGCCGGTAATATAGATCTTCCCGAAACAGCCCTTCACCGATCAGCGTGCGCAAGTCGCGGTTGGTGGTGGAGATGATCCGCACGTCCGCGCTGACTTCTTGCGTGCTGCCCAGTTGTGTGAGGGTGCCGCGGTGCAGGAAGCGGGCGAGCCGCGCCTGTGCGTCCGGGGAGAGATCGCCCACGTCATCGAGCAGCAGCGTGCCCCCGTCGGCCTGCTGGATCATCCCGGACATGGGCGGCCGTTGGCCGGTCCCGGCATCGCCGAACAGCATGGCAACGCCTTCTTCGCCATCCAACTCGAAGCACGGAACCTCGATGAACGGCTGATCAGCACGGTGCGAGCGGTTGTGCATCAGCCGCGCGAGCAGGCCCTTGCCGGCGCCCGGCGGGCCAGAAATCATCAGGCGGCTGTTAGTTGGTGCGACACGATCCACGGTCTGGCGCAAGGTCTGGATCGACTGACTGCCGCCGAGCAGGTCGGTGTCCTCACCGGCCTTCTGGCGCAGCACGGCATTCTCCGCCTTCAGCGCCGAGGTCTCCAGCGCGCGCTGGATCAGGATCAAAAGCCGATCAGTGTTGAACGGCTTTTCCACGAAGTCATAAGCGCCCTGTTTGATCGCACGGACGGCGGTTTCGATCGTACCGTGACCAGACATCATAATGACGGGCGTGCTTGCGATGCTTTGCGCGTACTCTTCGAGCAGTCCGATGCCGTCTGCCGTCGAGCCTTGCAGCCAGATGTCCTGGAAGATCAGGTCCGGCCGGGCGAGGCCGACTTGGCGGCGGGCTTCGGCGTCACCGTGTGCGGTGCGCACGCGGTAGCCTTCGTCCTCCAGAATGCCACTGAGCAGCATGCGAATATCGGCTTCGTCATCAACAATCAGAATGTCAGCGGACATCAGTCACCCAAGCTGGTTACGGTTCAATTTCAGTGCACGGTCGCGGCGGCTCTTGGCCCGCCTCGCGCGCTTAAACGGATCGGCTATAAATGTGGCTGCATTACCACAGTCCTTTCGCCGCTGCCAAGCCTATCCACAGGCGATGTCCACGATTTCGTCAGCTGTATTGAGAGAAATATTCAACCGTGAATCATTATAATCAGCTATGACTGCGTCGCCCGGTCGGATAACGCGCACGAGCGTCCCTGCCATGAGGGAGTCGGGCACGGCAGCAATCGGCCCGCCAAGGTAGGAGGAGAGCGCCGAACTCCCGCATGCAGTCTCGACCAGGCCGTCCAATCCGACCCGCTGATAAACCGACTCGCAGCCCTGATTTGCCATCAGTAGCGGCGCAAAGCCAGCAGACACACATAACGTCAGGAGGCGGTGACTGCGGGTCATAGCGACGTCTGTACGCCGGCCATGGTGCTGCCTTCGCTGCCACCACCGGCCGTTTTACTCTTGCCTGAGTTGGGAGCCGGGAAAATCATCTGGGCTTTAGCCCCGGACAGCTCATCTGGGTCTTCCCCGTTGGACAGAACCAACTGACCGCCGTGGTCTTCCATGATCTTCTTCACGATCGCCAGTCCCAGACCCGTGCCTTTCTCCCGCGTGGTCACGTAAGGTTCAGCGAGCTTGGGCAGCAGTTCAGTGGGGTAGCCCTGGCCATTGTCGCTGATCGTGATGATGGTCGCGCCGGTTTCAGTCTGTTCCAGCGCAATTCGGACGATCCCTTCGCTCATCGCGCCTTCAATGATGATGCTTTGCAGTGCCTCGGCAGCGTTCTTGATCAGGTTGATCAATGACTGAGAAACCAGCTGCATATCGCACTTGACCCGGATCGGGCCAGCGCCAGTCCGGTCTTCGAGCCGAACGCCTTCAAAGGCACTGCCCTGCAGTGAAATCACCCGGCGCGCGATGTCTACAAGATCGTGGTCGTCCACCCGTGGCGCGGGCATGCGGGCGAAGGACGAGAACTCATCCACCATGCGCGCGATGTCGCTGACCTGGCTGATAATGGTCTCTGTGCAGGTCTCGAAGATATCGGGACGGTCCTCGATCTGCTTGAGATAGCGCCGCTTGAGCCGTTCTGCGGACAGCTGGATCGGCGTGAGCGGGTTCTTGATCTCGTGCGCGATGCGGCGCGCGACGTCAGACCACGCGGCCTGTCGTTGAGCGCTCAAAAAGTCAGTGATGTCGTCAAAGGTCAGCACGTAGCCAATTACGCTGTCGCCCTGAGTCTCTGCGACGACAGCGGTATCGAGCGTGCGAACCTTGCCGTCTGGGCGCGTGTAAATCACGTCGTCGGTGTGGATGGTCGAGGGTTCGTCGCGCGCGAGTTCGAGCAGCGCGTCAAACATGGGCAGCAGATCGCCCAGCCGCTTGCCGATCGATTCTTCGAGTTCAAGGTCAAACAAGCGGTTCGCGCGCCGGTTCGGCAGGTTGATCCGCATATCACTGTCCAGACCGATCACCCCCCGCGAAACACCGGATAAGACAGCTTCAGAAAACCGGCGGCGCAGGTCGGCTTCGTTGGTGGCTTGCAACAGGGCGTCCTGCTGTCCCTCAATCTGATCCGCCATCCCGTTGAACGTTCGGGTGAGGGTGGACAGCTCGTCCCCGCGTGTGTTGTCCATGACCGGCACCCGCGTAGAAAGATCGCCCGAACCAAGGCGGTTTGCGGCTTGAGTCAGTTCCAAAATAGGGGTGGTCAACCAGACTGCAAAGCGAAGTCCTGCCATCCCTGCCAAAATCACCAGCAGCAGAGCCACGACAAAGAACAGTAGCGCAAAAATCAGCCGATACTGCTCCGCCGCGCGTGACATATAGGTATAACTGTTCGCCGCCTCGTTGGAGAGTTGCACGCGCTCCACCACGTCGTCGTCCACGTCCACCGATGCCACCAGATAAGCGTCGGTCAGGAAGGGGCTCTCAATGGCGATGAGCATTGACAGCACGTCTGCATCTGGCAGTGAGATTTCTACACCGCGGTTATCCACGCGGTTGCCTTGCGGCCGCAAATCATCGGCGAGATCAAAGGCATCCGACGGGATATCGAGCACGTCTTCCTCGGATAGCCCTTGAGCGGATGTCACGATCGTCCCGTCGCGGCGGATCACACTGGCACCGGCGAGCCGGCGGATCCCGGCGGACTGATAAATGACTTGTTGCACGGCAGTGAGGTTGGAAGCGACGTCGTTCAGCCCTTCGATATCGTCTGCGACCCGCGAGGCCTGAAAGTTCAGGCGGGAGCGGTGCTCGCCCAAATAGGCTTGAGCCACTTCGCGGGAGCTGTTCACTGCGTCTTTCACCGATCCGCCGAACCAGGTCTGAATACCAAAGCCGAGCACCAGAACGGCGACCAGCGAGATCACAAAGGTCGGCAAGCTCGCTACGACGACGAGGAATACCACCACGCGCCGATACACTTGCGTTCCCGACAGTCGGTCGCGGATATCGACCCAAGCGTAAAAGCCCTGCACCGTAATGAAGGTTCCCAGTGCAACCAGCAGGATCAGGTCAAACCACAGTAGCGACACGATCCGCCCGAGCGGCCGCGTCGGCGAAAAGCCGCGCCACAGCTCAAAGCCTGTCCACGCCAAAACCAGCAGCGACACAACCGTCAGCGCGCCGACAAAGAGCGTCAGCATCCGGTTGCGACCGATGTTCGGCAAAGGGTGAGCTTCCCCGGCCGGAGCGCTGGTCTCCGTCGGTTCCATCACCACGCTGGGTAAGGAGGCGTCACTCATACGGGTTGCGGGGGCTCCCACCGCTAAGGTTAAACCGGTTCGTCAGGCCGTCTTAAACCACGAACAACCTCGATATCGAGGTCCCGTATTTTCTTTCGAAGCGTGTTTCGGTTCAAGCCCAAGACCTCCGCCGCGCGAATTTGGTTGCCGCGCGTTGCATCAAGGGTCTGCTCGATCAAGGGTTTCTCGATCTCCTTGAGCACGCGGTTATAGAGGCCCGCGGACGGAAGACCATGAGTGTGAGCGGAGAAAAAGGCGCGAAGATGTTGATCTACGGCCTGTCGCAGGGAGGCATGGGCGGTCTCGTTCTGACCGGTCAGCGAACCGGCGAGTTCCTTCTCGACCACCTCGGCATCGATCTCGTTCTGGCTGTAGAGCGCGCAAATTCGGCGCACGTTGTTTTCCAGCTCGCGCACGTTGCCGGGCCAGGAATGGGTTTTTAGTGCATCCAGCGCTTCAGCCGAGAAGCTCTTTCCGGGCAAGCCTTGGCTGGCATTCATATCAACGAAATGGCGGACCAGATCCGGGATATCGTCTAAACGCTCCCGCAAGGGCGGTACGCGCAGTGGCACCACGTTGATGCGGTAGAATAAGTCTTCACGGAACAGACCGGCCTTAACCGCCGCGCTCAAGTCCCGGTGCGTGGCGGCGACAATACGGACGTCAGCCCGCATTTTCTGGCTGCCGCCAATGCGTGTGTATTCGCCTTCTTGCAAGACGCGCAGCAGACGGGTTTGCGCCTCCAGCGGCATGTCGCCGATTTCGTCGAGGAAGAGCGTGCCGTATTGCGCCTGGCTGAACTTACCGTCGAACCGCGCGTTGGCGCCGGTGAAGGCGCCTTTCTCGTGCCCGAACAGTTCGCTCTCGATCAGTTCCTTCGGAATCGCTGCCATGTTTACGGCGACGAACGGCGCTTCGCGGCGGCGGGAGAAGTCATGCAGGGCGCGGGCAATCAGCTCCTTACCCGTCCCGCTTTCGCCGGTAATCAGCGCCGTCAGGTCGGTTTTCACCAACCGTGCGATCACCCGGTAAATGTCTTGCATCGCCGCAGATCGGCCGATCAACGGAAGGCGGTCGAGGCGGGCTTCCTCGCGATTTTGGTCGCGTTCCTTCTGTTCCTTCGCCGCTGTTGCGCGCTGGGTTGGCTGGGCAAGGCCCCGCTCTACCGCATTGAGCAGCTCGGTCAGGTCAAAGGGCTTAGGCAGATATTCAAAGGCCCCGCGATCCGTCGCCTTAACGGCCGTCAGCAGGGTATTTTGCGCTGACATGACGATTACCGCCATGTCCGGTCGCAACGCCCGGATCCGAGGAACAAGCTCCAATCCATCGCCATCTGGCATATGGACATCTGTGATCACCAAATCACCATCGCCGGCTTGCACCCACTGCCAAAGCGTGGACGCGTTGCCGGTCGCACGTACCCTGTGACCCACCCGGCCAAGAGCACGGGAGAGAACAGCGCGGATGGCGCGATCATCATCGGCGATCAGAATTGTGGCGTTTGACTGCAACATATTTAAGCATTTAGCGCGAAATCATCCACGCGGAAAGGAGAAATGCTCAATACATGGGCAATTGCAGCCGAAACACCGTTTTGCCGGGCTCAGATTCAAAGTCCACGAACCCGCCCATGTCGTCGGTCAATTTTGACACTAAAGCCAGCCCGAGCCCCGTCCCCTTTGCTTTGTTGCTGGTAACAAAGGGGTCGAAGACGGCATCTCCGAGCGTTTCCGGGATGCCCGCGCCGTTGTCCGTAATCATCACATGCAGCGGCAATTCGACGCGTTCGCCCGACCCTGCCGGAGCGATTCGCGTACCCAAGCGGTAGCGCGTAGACAGAGTCACTTCGCCTCGATCATCCGGTGCGGCCTCGCATGCGTTCTTGATGAGGTTCAGCACGATCTGGATCAGCGAGTCCTTGTGACCGGCCACGTCTGGCAGCGAAGGGTCAAAATCGCGGTGGAACGTGATGCTGGACCCAAAGCTGTTCTCGGCCAGCGTCAAAGCGTGATTGAGCACTTCGTGAATATTGACCGGTTCAGCGACGGTACTCTCGAAGTTCCCAAAGGCTTCCATCCGTTCGATCAGGCTGGCGATGCGGTCGGTTTCTTCTTCGATCAGCGCCGTAAGCTGCTGGTCTTCTTCGTCCTCGATGCTCAGCGACAGCAACTGCGCCGCGCCCTTCATCCCGGCGAGAGGGTTCTTAATCTCGTGCGCGAGCATGGAGCCCATGGACGACATGGAGCGCCCGGCGTTCATGTTGGTGAGCTGCTGGTCCAGTGTGTCGGTCATCCCGCGCGGTAGCAGGCTGATGATGATGGCGCCGTCATAAGCCCCTACTGGCCCAAGGGTGAGCGGTGCGACGTGTGCGGTGACACTATGTTCGCCGATCCTCGGGCTACCCAGTCGAATGTCAAAGTCACTCGCCGAGTTCCTCCGTGACCGCGCCATAGCGATCAGGCTGAACAGCGGGTTATCCTCAGGCAAGTACTCGGCCAGTGCCGTGCCAATCAGGGCCTCAGACGAATGCTGAAGCAGGTCTTCGCCCGCCGGGTTGGCAAAGATCACGCGATCCGCAGCATCGACCACCAGCACCGGGTGCGGCAGGCCTTCAAGGATGGTCTCGGGGGAGAGGGTCTTCATCGTCATGTTAGGCCGCCAAAGCCATGCTTGGCTGGGGCTGGGCCTCCTCCTGTTCTGCGGCGCGTTGGAAGAAATCATCGATCACCCTGAACATGACGGCGGGATCATCGGTGGTGTTGGCGTCTTTACGGAAGGCACCCGCTCCGTCCAGCCCGACCAAGGCGGACGAGACATGCTTGCGCGACTGGCGCAAGCCGTGAGCGGTGCCGTGGTAGGCGAGCATGCGGTCGAGCAGGTCGAGCAGACCGGCGTGCCGCTGGGCTGCTTTCGGCATGGCCTTAGGGGTGCGACCCGAAAGATGGTCCACCGCCTGATCCAGCAGCCAAGGCTGATCCTGCGCAGCACGGCCAATCATCACACCGGCCGCACCGGACTGCGCCAGCGCGGCATCGACGTCGTCGAGCGCGCAAATATCGCCGTTGACCAACAGCGGTAGCCGCGTCGCTTCACGCACCAGCCCGACTTGTCGCCAGTCTGCAGAGCCCTTGTAAAACTGGCAGCGGGTGCGTCCGTGCACCGTGATGCCATCCAGCCCGCAATCCTCAGCCATCCGCGCGAGCTTTGGTGCGTTAAAGGTCGCGTCGTCCCAGCCCAGCCGCATTTTCACGGTGAGCGGGACAGAAATCGCCGCACGAACGGCGGAAAAAATCGCTTCGCACAGCGCTTCGTCGCGCATGAGCGCCGAGCCGCTGGCTTTGGTGACAACTTTGCGCGCCGGGCAGCCGAAGTTCAGGTCGATGGTATGAGCGCCGCGCGCTTCCATGATTCGCGCAGCTTCAGCGATCAATGCCGGTTCAGTCCCGGCGAGTTGCACAATGATGCCCGGTTCGTCATCGATGGCCTGATTGAGTTTGCGGCTGTCTTTGACCTTACGAATGGCCGCTTCAGAGGCAATCATCTCCGTGACCACCTGCCCCTGACCCAGATTGCGGATGTAGTCGCGGAAGGGGCGGTCTGTGACCCCGGACATCGGAGCCAGCAAGACGCGATCCTGCCAGCCCAGCCGCTCCAGTTGGGACCGTGAGTAGACTTCAGCGTCGGCGCAATCTGTATTCATAGGCTGTCAACTAAGCGAGGGGTCGCTTTCCCGCAACGGCTGCGTTATATTATGCGTAATATTCGTGCATTTCATCTGTTCATAACAGGGCGCGCTGCGTCCGTCATTTAGTTTACCCCTCTGTTTTTAGCAATCGAAGTCATTCCATGCTCGCCCGACGCCTTGCCCATATCGCCCGCATCTACCTTCCCGCTGCGTTCTTCACTGCAACAGCGCTGTATTTCACCTTTCATCTTGTGACAGGTGAGCGCGGCCTGCTGGCCTACATGGCGATCAAACGGGAGTTGGACGACGCGACGCAAATCCTGAGCGATCTTGAGGCGACAAAAGCTGAGCTCGAACGCGATGTGGCGCTGCTCTACGATACGCCTATCGACTTGGATATGCTCGAAGAGCGGGCGCGGATTGAGCTCGGTTTCGTGCGTCAGGATGAAATGATTATTCTGCATTCTGAGGGTAATTAACCATCTATTGGTTAAAAAATAAAAACATGTTATAAATCAACTACTTAAGTTGCATTGTATTCTTCAAAAATAAGCGTATTTTAGCCTCAAAGACTGACGTTAATCTCAGACAGGGGCGGAGCTATGGCGACGACGGCGCGCAAATCCTCCAAACGAGCGTCGAACAAGCAGTTCGACGACGCGCAACTTACGCAATTCTATCAGGATATGCTGCTGATCCGCCGCTTTGAAGAAAAGGCGGGGCAACTCTACGGCATGGGGCTGATCGGTGGTTTCTGTCACCTCTACATCGGTCAGGAAGCCGTCGTCGTCGGGATCCAGCATGAGTTGGAGACTGGCAAAGACAGCGTCATCACAGGCTACCGCGATCACGGCCACATGCTTGCAACGGGCATGGACCCTGACGGCGTTATGGCGGAGTTGACCGGCCGCGAAGGGGGCTATTCCAAAGGCAAGGGCGGCTCGATGCACATGTTCTCGACCGAGAAGCGATTTTTCGGCGGGCACGGGATTGTCGCGGCGCAAGTGGCGCTGGGCGGCGGTCTGGCTTTTGCGCACAAGTACAATGACGATGGCGGGATTGCCGTTGCCTACTACGGCGACGGCGCAGCCAATCAGGGGCAGGTGGCGGAGACCATGAACATGGCATCGCTCTGGCAGCTGCCGATCCTGTTCGTCTGCGAGAACAACCGCTACGCGATGGGAACCTCGAACGAGCGCGCTGCCGCCGTGACCGACTACGCCGCACGCGGCAAGCCCTATGGCATCCCCGGCGCGCGGGTCGATGGCATGGACGTGGAAGCCATGGCGACCGAAGCGGCCAAGGCGGTCAAGCACGTCCGCTCAGGCAAGGGCCCTTATGTGCTGGAAGCCATGACCTATCGGTACCGCGGGCACTCCATGTCTGACCCGGCCAAGTACCGGACCAAGGAAGAAGTCCAGAAATACCGCACCGAGCAGGACCCAATCGAGCGCCTGCGCGAGAAGTTGCTCGACGGTGGGATTATCGACGAAGCCGGTCTGAAGGCGATCGACAAGGACGTGAAGGCCATTGTCGCCCGCTCCGCCGACTTCGCCCAGACTTCGCCCGAGCCTGCGCCCGCAGAGCTTTACACTGACGTCACCATCGAAGCCTAAGACAGGGAGATCACGATCATGGGTATTGATATTCTGATGCCGGCCCTGTCGCCGACGATGGAAGAAGGCACGTTGGCCAAATGGCTGGTTAAGGAAGGCGACACCGTTTCCAGTGGTGACATCATCGCCGAGATTGAGACCGACAAGGCGACCATGGAAGTCGAAGCCGTCGATGAAGGCGTTGTCGCTAAGCTGATGGTTGCCGAGGGCACCGAGGGCGTTGCTGTCAATGCCGTGATCGCGGTGCTGGCCGAAGAGGGAGAAGACGCTGCCGCGGCTGCTGCCGGTGCCGGGTCTGCGCCTGTGCCTACGCCAACTGTGACCGACGACGCTGAAGCCCCTGCGCCCGAGCCTGCGCTGAGTGCGGAAAGCGTCCCCGCCGCGCCCGTAACCACCGAAGTGGTTGCACAGCCTGAACCGGAGTGGGATGGCGCGACGGTAGAGACCACGGTCCGTGAAGCACTCCGCGATGCAATGGCCGAGGAAATGCGCGCCGACGACCGTGTCTTCCTGATGGGCGAGGAAGTCGCCGAGTATCAGGGGGCGTACAAGGTCAGCCAGGGCTTGCTCGACGAGTTTGGCGCGCGCCGCGTGATTGACACGCCGATCACAGAGTACGGCTTCGCAGGGATCGGGACCGGCGCAGCCATGGCCGGTCTTCGGCCCATTGTGGAATTCATGACCTTCAACTTCGCCATGCAGGCGATTGACCACATCATCAACTCAGCAGCCAAGACGCTCTACATGTCCGGTGGTGCGATTTCCTCGCCCATGGTCTTTCGGGGTCCGAACGGCGCGGCAGCCCGGGTGGCGGCGCAACACTCGCAGTGCTACGCGGCCTGGTACTCTCACATTCCGGGCCTGAAAGTTGTGTCGCCCTATTCGGCAGCGGATGCCAAGGGCTTGCTGAAGTCCGCGATCCGAGACCCCAACCCGATCATCTTCCTCGAAAACGAGCTGCTCTACGGGCAGAAATTCGATGTACCAGACACGGACGACTGGACCGTACCGATTGGCAAGGCCAAGGTCGTGCGCGCTGGTACGGATGTGACGATCACTGCCTTCTCGATCATGGTCGGAAAGGCGCTGGAAGCGGCTAAGCGGCTGGAGGAGCAGGGGATTTCGGCGGAGGTCATCGACCTGCGCACCATCCGCCCGCTCGATACGGCAACCATTCTGGACTCGGTTCGCAAGACCAACCGGCTGGTGACCTGCGAAGAAGGCTGGGGCCAATCCGGCGTTGGCGCGGAAATCGCCATGCGGGTGATGGAGCAGGCCTTTGACTACCTCGACGCCCCCGTGGCGCGGGTGCACGCCAAAGACGTCCCGCTGCCTTACGCCGCAAACCTCGAACAACTCGCGCTCCCCGGACCCGACGACATCGTCGCGGCGGCTCGGGCTGTGACGTACACGGAGGC
Organism: Alphaproteobacteria bacterium; assembly: GCA_965658725.1. Taxonomy (GTDB): domain Bacteria; phylum Pseudomonadota; class Alphaproteobacteria; order UBA7985; family UBA7985; genus UBA7985. Next base: position 10,654 of record CBFHUI010000077.1, read on the forward strand.
CTAAGACCATGTCCGTCGATATTCTCATGCCTGCGCTTTCCCCGACCATGGAAGAGGGCACACTGGCCAAATGGCTGGTTAAGGAAGGCGATAGCGTCACCAGCGGCGACATCATTGCTGAAATTGAAACCGACAAGGCGACCATGGAAGTGGAAGCGGTCGACGAAGGGACGGTTGCCAAGCTCATGGTGGCTGAAGGCACCGAAGGCGTAGCGGTGAACGCCGTGATTGCCGTGCTCGCTGAAGAGGGTGAAGACCCGGCCAGCGTAACGGCTGGCAGTGGAGCGGCCCCTGTCGCCGTGCCAACGCCTGCCCCCGAGCCAGCACCCGTCGCCGAGGATGCGCCCGTCGCGCCCGCGCCCTCACCCGCGCCGGCAGCAGCACCAGCGGCCCCAGCTGAACCTGCAAAATCCGCGACCAGCCGCGTCTTTGCCTCTCCCTTGGCAAAGCGGATCGCTGGACAGAACGGCGTCGATGTTGCCGCGCTCAGTGGGACCGGGCCAAACGGTCGGGTCGTTAAGCGCGATGTCGAAGCGGCTATCGCGTCTGGCACCGGGAAAGCGGCCCCAGCCTCGACCCGCAGCGCAGGCGCAACCGCGCCCTTGGCCGTCGGCACTGGGCCGGACCCGCGCAAGATCGCCGGCCAGCTCGAAATGGCCTACGAAGAAGTTCCCGCGTCGGGCATGCGCAAAACCATCGCGCGCCGGCTGGTCGAAGCCAAGCAGACCGTCCCACACTTCTACCTGACGGTTGACATCGAACTCGACGCGCTGCTCGCCATGCGCAAGCAGGTCAACGCGGCGGTGCCAGAGGACGTGAAAATCTCGGTCAACGACATGATCATCCTCGCCTCCGCCAAGGCGCTGATGGACGAGCCGGACACCAACGCCAGCTGGGCGGGAGACGCGATCCTAAAGTACCAGTCCGCGGACGTCGCCGTTGCTGTTGCAACCGACGGTGGCCTGATCACCCCGGTGATCCGCGACGCGCAATCCAAGTCTCTGACTGAAATCAGCGCTGAGATGATTGACCTTGCCACGCGCGCCCGCGACGGCAAGCTGAAGCCTCACGAGTATCAGGGCGGGACGTTCTCGATCTCTAACCTTGGCATGTTCGGCATCCGTGAGTTTGCCGCGGTCATCAACCCACCCCACGGTGCGATCCTCGCCGTAGGCAAGGGCGAGAAACGGCCAGTGGTGCGTTCAACGGACAAGGGCGACGAGCTGGCCATTGCCACGGTGATGTCAGCTACGCTGTCCTGTGATCATCGCGTGGTCGATGGCGCAGTTGGTGCGCGCTGGCTCAATGCGTTCCAGCGCCGTCTGGAAAACCCGCTTTCGATGCTGATCTAGGAGACCGGAGACAATGGCTGAAACATCCTACGACCTCGTTGTCATCGGCGGTGGACCCGGCGGTTACGTTGCCGCGATCCGCGCAGCACAGTTGGGGCTGAAGGCGTGCGTGGTGGAGCGTGAGCATCTGGGCGGGATCTGCCTGAACTGGGGTTGTATCCCGACCAAAGCGCTGCTTCGCTCGGCTGAAGTCGGACATCTGATGCAGAATGCGGAGGCCTATGGCTGGTCCGCGCAAAACGTCACCTTTGACCTCGACAAGATCGTCCAGCGCTCGCGCGGTGTTGCCAAGCAACTGACCCAGGGCGTTGGCTTTCTGCTCAAGAAGAACAAGGTTGCGGTGATCGAAGGCAGCGGCAAGCTCGCGGGTAAGGGCAAAGTCGAAGTCACGGGCGCAGACGGCAAAAAGACCGTTCTGAGCGCCAAGAACACCATTCTTGCTACCGGCGCGCGCGCGCGTGTTCTGCCGGGGCTGGAGCCTGACGGAAAACTGATCTGGACTTATCGTGAAGCCATGGTGCCTGAGAGCCTGCCAAAGTCGCTCTTGGTGGTGGGGTCCGGTGCAATCGGGATTGAATTCGCTAGCTTTTACAATGACTTGGGCGTGAATGTGACGGTTATTGAAGTCGTCGATCGCATCCTTTATGATGAAGACGAAGAAATCAGCGCACTGGCGCACAAGGCCTTCACCAAGGCCGGCATTAAGATCATGACATCGGCCAAAGTAACGGGTGTCAAAAAGGGCAAAGACAACCTGACTGCCACGATCGAGACCGCTGACGGCAAGACCCAAGAGATGACCGTTGACCGGCTGATTTCTGCGGTTGGCATCGTCGGCAATATCGAGGGCATCGGGCTTGAAGGCACGAAGGTCAAAGTCGATCGCAGCCACATCACGACGGACCCGTACGGTCAG
>CBFHUI010000078.1:0-12896 GCA_965658725.1 Alphaproteobacteria bacterium
CAGCTCCTCTTTAGCGGCAAGCAGGTTCTGAACACCGGCAAGCTTTGGATCCGAGGAGTTGGCGATCGCGGTACTGCTGCGCTTAAGCGAGTTAAGCGACTTCAACTGGGAGGCTAGCGTACGGGTCTTGTTCGTACCGAGGTTTGATTTCCCAGAGGATGCACCGCCAAAACTCGTTTGGGACGACGCACTTTTCTTTCCGCCGCTGGAAGATTGGGATTTGGACTTTGAGTTGCCGACGCTCTTACTTGCTGAAGACTTACCGCCGCCGTTGTTCTTGCCTTTTCCATTGCCCTTGCCTTGGGCGAATGCATCCGGAGCTGGCACCAGCGCCGCCAGAGCAAAGAGAGAAGCGCCGACGAGAACTGTAACTCGCGAAATGCCTGCAGCACCAACGTTACTACGATTTTTCATGATATCTACACCTGTCAATTTGACTGTCTAAATGACAGGCTCGAACGTGGGTCTCCAGTCTTTTCATATCGTATTTTACTGATCAATTTTCGCTCAATATCAGAGCGTTCGCGTAGGAGTTGAATGCCAGACCGATTTATTCGTCAGCCCCACTAAACCCATGGTTGTCACTATTTCAATTTGTCGATAAGCGACAAAGAAGACCGGTTGCTCAATCGCGAGGAGCAACCAGCCTCGCTAAAACGCATGCCGACGATAGGGGGGCTATTTCTTCTTCTTTCCTTTGGACGCATTCTTGCTCTTGCCCGAGTTCCCTTTGCTACCCGTGTTGTTGCGAGAGCTGCTCGAGGAGCTAGACGCGCTGGAAGAACTGCTCGAACTGGACGCGCCACTGGCACTTGAAGAACTCGAGTTACCTCGCGATCGGGTGGAACTCCCCGAGTTCCCCATGGCGTTCTCCGCATTATTGTTCCAAAGCGAGTTCCCAGGGGCATCCTGATCACCGTTGCCCCAACCGTTGTTCCCCTTCTTCTTTGGCTCTTCGGTGCGGGGCGTGGTCTCCGCTTCAATCGGCGGCAGTGGAGGTGTCGGCGGCGTTACTGGAGGTACCGTTTCTGGGGGTGTTTCCGGCGGCAGCAAAGCCACTGTCTGCTCCGCGGGCTCAGTAGAAGATTGTTGAGCCGTTGCTGGCGCCGTCAAGCGCGTGCGGCAGGCGTCATAGAAGTCTTTCAGCATACTCCGATTGCCCAGTTGGCGAACTTCAGCGGCACCGGTTGTGGTCTTAGTTTCAAAGCGTGCTCCGGGGCGGAAAAGGATGTTCACGGGGGCGTTAAACGGGACGTCGAAGTGAGCGTAATTAACCGCTGCTTCATCCTCATTGATCTGCATGAACTCGCTCACGTTAGAAAACGCGCCCAAGCCCTTGAGTGCGATCTGTTCACCGGGGCTGATGTCAGCGTTGGTCTTTACATAGACGGCAATTTTCGAACGAAGCGGCAAGATATCGCCCATTGGCTCTCCACACCCGAGTACAAGATTGCTGCCAGGTGAGGAGAAAACGACCGATTGATCGGTCTTGATCAGCCGCTCTTTAGGCGACGTGTAGAGTTCGACAGAAAGTCGGCTCTCGCCGAATGATTGGAATGAACATAGGACACCGCTTAGGGCTAAAGCAGCCGCTATTTTCACAACGTGCATCGTTTATTCTCCGAGCTTAGGAAGCCGGAGCGGTGTCGTGTCTTTGTGCGCGTTTCGCCCCGACGCTATCATTTTTGATATGCCAGACTCATACCACTTGGTGTTGTGATATTATTTTCTAATTTGAATACAAATTTCGTACATTTAGTGAATAATTTCTACTTATAAGTGGAATATTCTCAGAAAAATACCGGGATTAAAGTAGGGAGCCGCATTCTATGAATGTCATATCGAGAGATTCTGAGAGATTTACCTCGAATCCGCAATCGTCTGAACTCCGCGGACACCACGCGTCAGCGAATTACTTTCTTGCTCGAATATTTGATCGGATCAGCTGGCGTATAGGGCCAAGTATTCGTCCAGGAAGCGCTCCATCAGCGGTCCCTCAGAAACAGTTGGACCGTAGTGCACCCCTAGAACGGTCGCGTCCTGATAGGTTCCATCGGCCATCGGTTCAGCGATGAAGTCCAAACCCATCGGGGCATGACCGAAGAGATGCGCGAGGTAGTCTGCGTGCTCCAGGATCTGTTGACCCAGCCGGCTTTCGTCCACCATTTCCGCAATCGCTGCGTGAGACAGTCGAGGAACCGGGGACAATTGCAGTTCCGACCCCGCTGCGAGGACCGAATTGGCCGTCAAACGCTGGGCCTGAAGCAAAGCATGAACGTTGTGATACCGCATGAACCGGGGGAGCGGCATCGCTTCCTTGTGCTGAGACGGGCTCGAAATCGTCTTTCCGGCGTACGCAAGCAGCAACTCCCGCAACGGCGTCTTTCCGTCTCCTGTAACGGTGATAAACGTGCGCTTAACGGCCCAGACGAGCTTCTTTCCCATAATCAAAAGGCTGAGCGAGTCACCAGCCACGTGATTTTCTAGCACGGCGGACTTTAGATGAGGTTCGTAGCCAATCATCCGCTGCTTGAGGGTTGCAGCATTCGGGATGCTGGGAACGATAGGCGCCGCGTCGATCGATCGAGCGGGTTTCAAGAGCACAGGATACTTAAAGGCAGCCGCTGCGGCGAGCGCTTGGTCCGTGTTGAAGATGCGGCGACATTCAACAGTTGGGATGTTGTGCAGCCCCAACAATCGGGTCATGGCAATCCGGTCCTGGCTTACCTCATGGAGCAGTGCGCTTGCATGCTCGGTCACCGTGCCTCGGATGAAACGGCCCTTTTTCTCGCCCTCGACGTGGTAAATGTATTGCGCGATTTCCCGCAGGCCGACGCCGCGTCGATGCAGACCGAGAATCACGCTACGCTGCATCGGATCTTTGGGTGCCGAGGCGAAGAAGCGTTCCACAAACTGCTTCAGCTTGACCGCAAAGGCTTGAGGGCGGAAGCCGTCGTCCGGCTGCAGCAGTGCCTCAGTCAGAAGCAATTGAAGCAGTCGGTAACTGAGCAGTCGAGGGCCCTTCAGCGTGGGCACGTGATAGGTGCCGTCCAGATCGCTCCCGCCCGCACTCTCGAATGCGCCAACTTGGAAGATCGGCCAACCCTGAAGGCGCTGGATCGAATAGACCCAGTGCAGCAGCATCCCTGCGCGGCTGGCTGCCTCGGGCGCATGCGGGCTTTCCAGTTCGACGTCCTGCCCTGCTCCAATCTGCTCATTGAGGTACTGAACCGCCGCCTCGTTGAATGGCGTACCGTCCAGACCTTCGATCGAAAAGCTGAAAGAGACCCCTTTAAGGCCTTGAACGGGCTCGGGCTGGAAGGAGGCTTCGCTTATCATCGTCTCTGGTTTCTAGATATTATTTTTGATCGATGCAGACTAACACCTGCGGCCTGCTGGGCAAGATTTTCTGCAATCTGTCAGCACGAGATGTGGGCCGGCCTCGGGTCTGGCCATCGCGGTTTTTGGGACGAGCCGCTTTTAAGGGTTTACGTCAGGGGTCTACGGGTCCGATAATCTCACCAAACAGGAGGGCATTCTTTGCGGTCTGGTGGCGTTCAGATTGATTGGCCGACCAAATCCGCTGCAGTGAAGCAGGCGGACTCTCTCGCGCGAACGACGTCGCGCGCTTTCGAGACTCTGGGCGGTAACGTGCTGATCGAAGGCGATAATCTGGATGCTCTCAAGGAAATCAGACGTGTCGGCCGGCAACGGTTCAAACTCACGCTCATCGATCCGCCTTACAACACCGGGGGCGGCTTCGTGTATGATGATGACCGGTCCGAGGCCGCGTGGCTGTCGCTCATGCTGCCGCGCCTGAAGGTTGCCCGAGACATCATGACCGACGATGGGCTCATGATGATCTTCATGGATGAAGCCAGCCTACCGCTCCTGCGGATGCTGGGTCGGGACGTTTTTGGCAGCAATAACGACTGCGGCGTGCTGGTTTGGGAAAAGAAACGCAAGCCCTCGTTCCTCCAGTCTCAGATGGGCAGCGTGACAGACTTCATCGCTGTCTTTGCCAAGAACCGCAAATTGGCCCCGCCGCTGACCATGGGCACGGGAAAGGCTGGCAAGCGCTACCCTTTCAATAACCGGGGCAACCCTTTGGGCATCCTGACTTTCCCGGCGGGATCAGTGGCCTTCGATCTACCGGATCAGGGTGTGAAGAAGCAGGACATGAGCACGCCGGGTGTACCCTGTAAGCTGCTAGACCGGGTGGACATCCGGGGTGGGCGCAATGCCAATGCGTTTCGGATGGAGGGCGAATGGCGTTACAGCCAGTCCACAGTCGACGGCTTTGCGCAGAGCGGACAGACGATCAACATCAGCCGCCTCCCCTTCAGACCCAATCTGGTCAAGGAAGTGCCGTCAGAGAAGAAAATCAGCAACCTGCTAAGCTTTCGCACTAACTCGGACATTCCCACCAACGAAGACGGTCTCGCCGAGGTCACGGCGCTCTTTGGTGGAGAATCGGTGTTCGACTACCCCAAGCCCGTTGGTATCCTGAAGTATCTGATCGAAGCAGCGACAGAGCCCGGCGACGCCATCCTTGACTTTTTTGCCGGGACCGCCAGCACCGGCCATGCCGTTGCGAAGATTGGCGACGGGCGGACCTTCACGCTGGTTCAGGACACCGCCGGGCTAGCCGATACGCCAACCGGGCGCGCGGCCAAAAAAATATGCGAGGGACAGGGATTGGCCCCGAACCTCGCATCAATTGCCGCCGAGCGCTTGCGCCGGGCGGGGCTGTCCAGCGAGCGTGACTTCGAGATCGTCACGCTGCGCTAGCGCCGTCTGGCTTAGCCCTTCCCGCGCCAGGGGATGGTGCGCGCGATGATGAAGCGCATGATCAGATCGAACAGCAGCCCCAGCAAGCCAAGGATCAGGATCGTGACCCAGATCACCTCATAGTCCGACGTCTTCCGCGCCACGTTCTCGACAAAGCCGATACCCGTGGTGCCGGCCAACATCTCCGCTGCGACCAACGTACCCCAGCAGACACCGATGGCGATGCGGATACCGGTCAGGATCTCCGGCATTGCGTTTGGCAGGATGACCCGGCGCATGATCTGACCCGTCGTCGCGCCCAGCGAGTGGGACGCCCGGATCTTGGAGAGCTGCGTCCCCGTAGCGCCCGTCCGGGCTGAAATCACCATGATCGCAAAGGCCACAATGAACAGCAGGAAGATCTTACCGTCATCTTGGATGCCAAAGATCGTAAGGATCAGAGGCGCCCACGCCAGTGGCGGAACCGGTCGATACAACTCGATCAACGGGTCGAAGTAGTTCTTGAAGAACCGCGAGACCCCCATGGCGATCCCCAGCGGCACGCCAAGGATAATCCCGAAGAACAGCCCCATCAGCACGCGGAAGATCGAGTCCCACATGTGCCCGGTCAGCATCGGGATCGAAGGCGACGCGAAGTTGCCTTGCGCGAGGTTGAGCACCGACATTTTGAAGTTCGGCTTTACCGAACCGTCCGGCTGGTGCTTGGGATAGGAACCAGGGAGGATATCCGCGACAAAATCCGGGATCAGGAAGTCCACCACGTCCGAGAGCGGCACCCAACGGCCCCAGATCAGCGGCACGTCCTTAAAGCCAATGTTCGGGTTGGCAATTCGGCCAAAGGTTGCCAAGACGTCGGTCGGCTTGGGCAGCCAGCGGCCTGAACCCTGCTCCGAGCACTGGGTCTTTGCTTTGACAATCGTCCCACCGCCGAACATGAGTGCGCGCACGGTGCGTAGACCGCCCTGCTGCTGTCGCTTCTGAGCGTTGATGGCTTCCACCGCCGACTCAACGCCGTCGAGCGCATCGGGGGGGAAAATCGTGCCGTCGTCGAAGCGCTTGTAGAGGCGGTCGATGTTCTTGATGGTCTTCTTTCGGCTATCGGCAATGTCCTCGGACAGCCCTGTCACAGCCTCACTGCGCGCCTTGAAGGCCTCCAGTTCGGCTTTGATGCCCAGTGTTTGGTTCTCGATAGCCGGGGAGAGATTACGGATCTTGGTAAAGTCGGACGCGACGGCAGAAATCTCGTCGGCGATCAACTTGAAGCGAGCACCGCGGACAGTTTCCGGCACCAGCGGGATTTCGACCGAGTCCAAGCCCCACTTTGCCTGTCCCTCCGCCTCTGCCAACACGGCATCAATGGCAGCCTGACCCGGGAAATTCGGGTCGCCCAGTTGCTCAGCAAGACCATTCAGACGGCCTTCGATCTGGGTGAAAGCGGCGATGCTTTCGGGCGACTGCATTTCTGGAGCAGCGGACAGGCTCATCAGGACGCGGATCTCGCCAATGATGGCGCGCAGCTCGTCCTGCTCTACGGCTGAAAAGCCCTGCTCACTCAGCGAGGCTTCAAAGCTGTCGAGCTGGTCGCCGTTGCGGGTCAGCAGCGTGGTTGACTTGTAGAACCGCGCGCCTGCTGGCAGCGAAGCATTGATCGGCGAAAGGGCCTCATCAACCCGCGCGACCTGACAGATTTCGTTGGCTGACTCAGGGAAATACGCCCGCGCCGCACCCCAGCTGAAATAGTACCAAACGAGCAGGAGAGAGGAGACGCCAGCAACAGCCCAGTACCAGCCGTTGGTCGTGCGCAGCGGGTCACCGAAGACCTCGTCACTGCGCCGCCGCGCGGAATCTCTGAGGCCAAAAACGATGGATCCAACCAGCGCCAGCAGAAGAACGATGATAACAACCGAGGATATCGCCGCTCGGTTCAGTGAAAGAAACTCAAACATGCCTTAAGCCCCCTTCCCCATGATTTCTTCTTCCATGTTCCAGATCATGGTCAGGATCTCTTCGCGGACCTCGCCGAACTCCGGCTTCTGCTTGATCTCACGCAGGTCTGCGCCAATGCCCATCTCAGCGAAAGGCAAATTGTATTCTTTGAACAGTCGACCCGGACGCGGTGCCATCACGAACAGCCGTTCGCCAAGCAGCAGCGCTTCTTCGACCGAGTGTGTGATGATCATGATGGTCTTGCCCGTCTCTTTCCAGATATCGAGCACCAGCGACTGCATCTTCTCCCGCGTCAGCGCATCCAGCGCGCCCAGCGGTTCATCCATGAGGATCAGGTCAGGGTCATTGATCAGGCAACGGGCCAGTGCCACACGCTGCTGCATGCCCCCGGAAAGCTGATAGGTCGGCGTATCGCCAAAGCCTTGGAGACCAACGATTTCCAGCCAGCGTTCGACTTTCTCCGCGCGCTCTTTCTTGGGCACGTTCTTCATGCGCAGGCCGAAGTCCACGTTCTTGGACACGGTCAACCACTCAAACAATGCGCCTTGCTGGAACACCATGCCGCGCTCGACACCCGGACCACGGATCTCGGATCCGTCGAGGGAAAGGGTGCCGCCAGTGGGGTTCAGGAAGCCGGCAATCAGGTTGAGCAAGGTGGTCTTTCCGCAGCCCGAAGGCCCCAGAACCGACAGCAACTCGCCCTTTTTTAGGGTAAAACTAACGTCTTTCAGCGCATGTACGACGAGCCCGCTCGGGGTCTCAAACGTCATGTTCAGCTGATCGGCGACAAGATCACTCATGGGACACCGAAAATCAGAAGGTTGCGGGGACAGGTGCGCTTGTTCCGCAAGCACCTTTAAAAAAAGGCGGGCCGGTTTGCGCCGACCCGCCTTTTCGGGGCGTTAACCCGAAACGGTCTTACTCGAGGAAAGAGCCGTCGATGGTTGCAGCCAGCTTCGCAGCGTCGGACTCGTCGGAGAAGACGAGGCCCAGGGACGCAGCAGCTTGGGTCGCAATGCCACCTTCGTTGAAGTAGGAGCTCAGCTGCTCAGCAACGGTTGGGAACACGAAACCGGACATTTGAGCGGTGGTCGTGTCAACGTCCATACCAGCGTCGGCCGCGATGATGTCGATGCCAGACTGGTCAACAGCCCAAGCAGCGTTGGACTCAGCGGTCACTTCGAGGAAGGACTTCAGCAGCTCTGGGTTCTCGGTCGCGAAGGACTCGGTCACGGAAACTACGTCAAAGGACGAGATGCCAGCGTCGAGCTTCTGCTGCGAGGACATGATCGGGGAACCAACTTCGCCAGCAGCCTTTGCAGACGCGCCACCGAAGATACAAGCCATGGAAACGGAACCGTCAGCCAGAGATACCGCGCCATCAGCCGGAGCCTGGTCAACGATGGTCAGAGCGTCCCTGTCCACACCCAGTGCAGCCATCTGCAGGCGGAAGGATTAGTCAGCCATGGTGTTCAATGGAACAGCAACCGTGGTGCCTTCCAGTTCAGAAGCGTTGTCGGAGCTGATGCCGAGGGAATCGCTTACGAAACAGTCGTTTGCTTCGTAAGCAACCGCGATGGCAACCATCTTCAGCGGTGCGCCCTGCTGAACGGCGGTTACGAACGGCGCGAGGCCCTGAGAGTAAGAAATGTCAATGTCGCCAGCGAGCATAGCTTCGGACATGCCAACGCCCGTAGCAAAGTCGGTCCAGTTGACGTTTACGCCCATAGCGTCGTCGTAGGTCTTCTCAACTTTTGCGATCTGGTTCGGGGTCGCCCACTCCAGGAAGAAGGCAACGTTTACATCTTCTGCCATAGCAGAGGTTGCGGACAGTGCAGCGACACCCGCTGCAGCGCAAAGCATAAGCTTTTTCATATCAAGGAGCTCCTTGTTCTCTCTCGAATTGTGGTCCACGCCCGACCCCTGGTCTCTCAGGTCAGGGAGAGCGCAAATCCTCCCGTAGATCGGCTCGAGGGCCGTATCTGGGACTGGTTGTCGCATTAGCCCCTTTGTTTTGCAACCAAACTAACCACAGCTGTTCGCGGAATGTGAAAGATTAGTCACAACAGGACAGTTTGGCGCGTTTCTGAGCAACTTTGCACGGTTGTGAGACCCTTGATCCCAATTTTTCGATAATTTTCCTGCTTTAGGCACCGAAAACGAATCTTTCCTCTCCGCTGATTTGGGGCCAGTCGCGGGGTCTTGAAGGGGCATTTCCGAACCGGACATCACACCAATACACCCGCAGTTGACCCATCGCGCTTGCGTCGGTTTTTGCCCCCGTCGCGGCCCTCGCATACCCCCGATCGGATGAACAAAATCGTTGCGAGATGAATCCCTTAACGCCGTTTCTAGCGCGCACATCGACCGCGCTTCGCCATTAGGTTGATGCATCGGAAAAAGCAGGCGTGACATGTCGTCTTTGGTCACCGAACAGGACTCGCCGTGGCGAGATTTCCCTTCTATTATGACCCAGAATGGTCCGCACGAATTACGGCAGACCAAACCCTTACCGCACAACCTATCGGAGACAAGAATGTCGAGCGAAAGCAAATGCCCGGTTATGGGCGGTGCTCAAAAGCAGGGCGCCGTCGGTTCCTTTGCAAATAAGCACTGGTGGCCGAACCAGCTCAATCTCAAGATCCTGAGCCAGAACGCTCCCGCGACAAACCCCATGGACGAAGACTTCGACTATGCGGAAGCCTTCAAGAGCCTGGACTTTGATGCGCTCAAGGCGGACATCATGGCGCTGATGACGGACTCCAAAGACTGGTGGCCGGCTGACTACGGGCACTATGGCGGTTTCTTCATCCGAATGGCCTGGCACAGCGCTGGCACGTACCGGATCCATGACGGCCGCGGCGGCGGTGCGTCGGGCACCATGCGGTTCGCGCCGCTGAACAGCTGGCCGGACAACGTGAACCTCGACAAGGCGCGCATGCTGCTTTGGCCGATCAAGCAGAAGTACGGCAACAAGATCTCTTGGGCCGACCTGATGATCCTGACGGGCAACTGCGCAATTGAGTCCATGGGCCTGAAGCCGTTTGGCTTTGGCGGTGGCCGTGCAGACGTGTTTGAGCCAGAGGAAGACATCTACTGGGGACCAGAGACCGAGTGGCTGGACGACAAGCGCTACACCGGCGACCGCGTCCTCGAAACGCCGCTGGGTGCTGTGCAGATGGGTCTGATCTACGTCAACCCGGAAGGCCCGAACGGCAACCCTGATCCCGTGCTCTCCGCCCGAGACATCCGCGAGACCTTCGGCCGGATGGCGATGAACGATGAAGAGACCGTCGCGCTGGTCGCCGGGGGCCACACCTTTGGTAAAGCACACGGTGCAGCGAACCCTGACGTGCACGTTGGTCCAGAGCCAGAAGGCGCGCCGGTTGAACAGATGGGAACGGGCTGGGCCAACGACTTTGGTCCGGGTCACGGCGAGCATACGATCAGCTCCGGCCTTGAAGGCGCGTGGACCGAAAACCCCATTCAGTGGGATAACAACTACTTCGAGAACCTCTTTGGTTACGAGTGGAAGCAGACCAAAAGCCCGGCTGGCGCCACGCAGTGGATCCCGACCGATGAGTCTGCGGCCAGCCGCGTGCCGGACGCGCACAACCCTTCAAAGACGCACGCACCGGTCATGTTCACCACGGACCTCGCCCTGCGCTTTGACCCTGAGTACGAGAAAATCTCGCGCCGGTTCCTCGAGAACCCGGACCAGTTCGCGGACGCGTTCGCTCGTGCCTGGTACAAGCTGACCCACCGTGACATGGGTCCCAAGGTGCGCAGCCTCGGCCCATGGGTGCCGGAAGAGGATCTGATCTGGCAAGACCCGGTCCCTGCCGTTGACCATGCGTTGGTTGACGCGGCAGACGTCGCAGCACTGAAGGACAAGATCGCGGCAACGGGTCTGTCCGTATCCCAGCTGGTTTCGACCGCTTGGGCTTCCGCTTCGACCTTCCGCGGCACGGACCTGCGTGGCGGCGCAAACGGTGCTCGCATCCGGCTTGCCCCGCAGAAGGACTGGGACGTCAACGGCGGCGCGGCACTGACCACAGTGCTGAGCGCGCTTGAAGGCGTGCAGGCTGACTTCAATGCTTCTGCTTCCGGCGGCAAGAAAATCTCCCTCGCCGACCTGATCGTCCTCGCTGGCGGTGTTGGTGTGGAGCAGGCAGCAAAGAACGCGGGCCACAGCGTCACCGTTGCCTTTACCCCCGGTCGCACCGATGCGAGCGCGGAACAGACCGACGCGGCTTCGTTCGAGGTGCTTGAACCGCGCGCCGATGGCTTCCGCAACTACATCCAGCCGGGCCACCGTCGCCCGGCGGCGGAGCATCTGGTGGACAAGGCGCACATGCTGAACCTTTCCGCACCGGAGATGACCGTGCTGGTTGGTGGCCTGCGTATGATGGGCGCCAACGCTGGTGGGTCTGTAGCGGGTGTCTTCACCGACAAGACCGACACACTGAGCACCGACTTCTTCGTCAACGTGCTCGACATGGACACGACCTGGGATCCAGCCGGTGACGGCCTCTACAACGGCAAGGACCGCGCCAGCGGTGCCGCGAAGTGGACTGCGACTGAAGTCGATCTGGTGTTTGGGTCGAACAGCCAACTGCGTGCCATTTCCGAAATCTACGCCAGCGCTGACGCGGGTGCGAAATTCGTCAAGGACTTCGCCGCTGCGTGGGTTAAGGTTATGGAGAACGACCGCTTCGACATCGCTTAAGCCCTACGGCTTAAACGACTGAGCTTAAGAGAGGGCCGTTTCTGAACAGGAGCGGCCCTTTTGCTTGGTCGGGAATTGCATCAGTGGACGGCGGTATCTGGCGAGACTTCAGGGCCGTACGCGATAGATCAGGGGGCGAATTACCCGACCGGTGGACCATCGCGCCCATTGACGGGGCGACAGGAGGAAGATCGACGTGAGTGACTTGGGAACCATCATCGTGGGTGCGGGTCAGGCCGGGTATCAGGCCGCTGCACAACTGCGCCTGAAGGGCTATGAAGCGCCGGTGATCCTGATCGGTGACGAGCCACACGTTCCTTACCAACAGCCGCCCCTGTCCAAAGCATATCTCAAGGGTGAGCTGGAGGGCGATCGCCTTCCGTTTCGGCCTGAGAACTTTTACGGCGACAAGGACATCACGCTGCGCCTGAGCGAAGCTGTGCTGTCGATCGATCCAGCAGCAAAAACTGTTACCACCGAGCGCGAAACTATCGAATACGACCACCTGATCCTCGCAACAGGTGGAACGCCACGGCGCATTCCCGTGCCAGATCGACTGGCTGACAAGACTTACACGCTCAAAACCCGCGACGACGCCGACGCGCTTGGCGCGGCGATGGCGTCGGCGAAGACCGTGGCTATCGTGGGTGCCGGCTTCATCGGGCTCGAAGTTGCAGCGACGGCAGCGCAGGCGGGCAAGGTGGTGACGGTCTATGAAATGCAGGACCGCATCCTCGCCCGCGTTGCTTCGCCCAAAGTGTCTGAAGCCCTGCAAGACCGCCACCGCGCGGCCGGGGTCGATTTGCGGCTGAATGAGGGTGTTGATCTGGACACCCTCGACGCTGACATCGTGTTGCTTGGCATTGGCGGTGTGCCGGTCCAGGCGCTGGCAGAAGCGGCGGGGCTGGCCTGTGACGGGGGCATCGTCGTCGACGGTCACATGCGTACCTCTGCCCCGGGGATCTTTGCCGCTGGCGACTGCGCCAAAAGCCCTACGCCTTACTGGGATGCCCCGATCCGGCTGGAAAGCGTGCAAAACGCCATCGACCAAGCCAACGTCATCGCAGAACTCATTACTGGCGGCGAGGCAGAGGCCTATCAGGCCGTTCCGTGGTTCTGGTCTGATCAGTACGAAGTGAAGTACCAGCTCGCGGGGTTGATCCCTGCGGACACGAGCCGCGTTGAAAGCGGAACAGACACGGACGGCCTCGCCATATACCACTTCAAGGACGGTGCACTGGTTGCTTGCGAGACGCTCAACAACGGGGCCGAGCACATGTCTGCGCGCCGCCTGCTCGACCAAAGTGCTGCGCCAGTCAGCCCAGAGGATCTGACCGAGCACGGCACGCTCAAGGCCGTATTCAAGGCTCGGCGCTAGGCTTGTAAACAGGGCGAAAGAGCCACGAATACCTCCCTCGACACAAGATAA
>CBFHUI010000079.1:0-12603 GCA_965658725.1 Alphaproteobacteria bacterium
TCAAGGCTGACAAAAATCAGCGCTTCGTCCACCGCCGTTGCTTCACTTGCAACCACCATGTCGATCAGCGTGGTCGGACAAACATCAGGGCAGTACGTGTAGCCGAAGTAGACCAGCATCGGGCGATCAGCGAAAGCGACGTTGGTGTCCAGCGCCTCCCCGCTTTCGTGGATCAGGCGGAAATCACCACCAATGCGCAGCGGCGCCAGAGCCGGACGAGCCGGCCAGAGGGCAAGCAGCGCTGCGACCAGGCACAGCGCCAGAACCCCCAAAGCACCGCTGAAGGCGGGCAATCTCGTCGTTGTCCGACGTATCGCCGGTTACGCCCACAGCACCGATGAGCGCGCCGCCCTGCATGATCAACACGCCACCTGGCACCGGCACCATGGAGCCATCCATCAGCCCGTTCAGCGCACCGATGAAGTAGGGCTGCTGCTGCGCCCGTTCAAAGATCGCGCGCGAGCCAATGCCCAGGGCGATTGAACCAGCGGCTTTGCCTTCCGCGATTTTAAAACGCAGGTTCGAGGAACCGTCCTGCCGGGAAAAAGCGACGACGTGACCACCGGCGTCGAGAACGGCGACCGACAGCGGCTTGAGCCCGAGATCAGCGCCTTTGTCAAAGGCTGCCGCGATGATGGTTTGTGCGTTTTCAAGGCTAAGGGACATGGGCTGAACTCCAGACCGTGGGGGTTAAAACGTGACTTCAAGCTAACCAGATTTGGACAATAAAAAAGGGCGGATGAACCGCCCTTTTGATGCTTCAGCTTTGCGCTGAAGTTTACTCGTCGTCGAAGTCGTCTTCGTCGTCGTCTTCGTACATGGTCGGGCCACTGTCCTGACCCTTGGCGTCGGGGTCGCGGTCAACCAGCTCGATAAACGCCATTGGCGCCATGTCACCGTAGCGGAAACCGGCCTTCAGAACGCGGGTGTAACCACCATCACGGCTCTCGTAGCGGCTCGCCAACTCATCGAACAGCTTCTGTGCGATGGTGTTGTCATTGTGCAGCTGAGACAGCGCCTGACGACGGGCCGCGAGGGTGCCTTTCTTGCCCAGGGTAATCAGACGCTCAACGTAGCGGCGCAGATCCTTGGCTTTTGGCAGGGTGGTTTTGATTTGTTCGTGCTTGAGCAGAGCCACGGCCATGTTCGCGAACATCGCCTTACGGTGGGTGCTGGTACGGTTGAGCTTACGCCCGGACATGCGATGCCGCATGGTACAACTCCAATCTAGCTGTTGTTGGCGCTTGTGCGCCGCCTGAGTGCCCCGGTACTGAGGCCTCTTGGTTTTTCAGTTTAGTGGCCTGCGTTCTGCTCCCTTCTCTGCCGCAAGGGCAGAGCAACGAGCGGGGGCGCAGACGCCCCCGTGTTTGGTCAAGACCGGCTTAGAACGGCTCTTCGAGACGCTTTGCCAGATCTTCGATGTTCTCTGGTGGCCAGTTCGGAATTTCCATCCCGAGGTGCAGGCCCATCTGCAACAGAACTTCCTTAATCTCGTTCAGCGACTTACGCCCAAAGTTTGGCGTCCGCAGCATCTCTGCCTCGGTCTTCTGAACCAGATCGCCAATGTAGACGATGTTGTCGTTCTTCAGGCAGTTCGCAGAGCGTACGGAAAGCTCTAGCTCGTCTACCTTCCGCAGAAGGTTGCGGTTGAACGGCAGTGCGTTTTCTTCGGGCTGCTGAGCAACGTTCTGGCTCGGCTCTTCGAAGTTGATGAACAGTTGCAGCTGATCCTGCAGAACGCGTGCCGCCAGCGCGAGCGCGTCTTCAGGGTTCACCGCACCGTTGGTGTCTACTTGCATGGTCAGCTTATCGTAGTCAGTCTGCTGACCCACACGGGTGTTTTCCACCTGATAGGAAATCGTGTTGATCGGTGAGAACAGGCTGTCCACAGGGATCAGACCGATCGGCGCGTCTTCCGGGCGGTTCGAAGCAGCAGGGCGGTAGCCCTTGCCGTGGTCCACGGTGATTTCCATGGACAGAACCGCGCCATCATCGAGCGTGCAGATCACCAGATCAGGGTTCATGATTTCAAGGTCTGCGCCACCGTCAATCATGCCGGCAGTGATTTCACCCGGCCCTTGACCCCGCAGGCGGAATTTCTTCGCGCCGTCGGCGTGCAGCTTGAGAGCCAGTGATTTCACATTCAGAATGATGTCGGTCACGTCTTCGCGGACACCCGCGATTGATGAGAATTCGTGCAGCACACCGTCGATTTGAATCGCGGTGACTGCAGCGCCTCGCAGGGAGGACAGGAGAACACGGCGCAGCGCGTTGCCCAGCGTCCGACCAAAACCACGTTCCAGTGGTTCTGCGACGACCGTCGCCTGCCGCAGCGGTTCATCACCAGGGGTGATATCGAGTGCCGTCGGCTTGATCAGGTCCGTCCAGTTGCTCTGCATGCGGCAGATACCTCTTGAATTCGGGTTCACCGACCGCCCCTTACCCAGAAACAGATCGGTCGAAAAAAGTCTTACAGCCCCGTCGCAGATTGCTCCGCGCACGAGGCTAAAGCACCGCGCGATTAAACGCGGCGCTGCTTCCGTGGACGACACCCGTTGTGAGGAACGGGCGTTACGTCACGGATAGAGGTAATGGTGAAGCCAATAGCCTGAAGCGCACGAAGCGCAGACTCGCGGCCGGAGCCTGGGCCTTTAACGTTCACGTCGAGCGACTTCATGCCGTGCTCTTGCGCCTTTTTGCCGGCGTCTTCTGCAGCAACCTGCGCCGCGTAAGGTGTGGACTTACGGGAGCCTTTGAAGCCCTGTCCACCAGCGGAGGACCAGGAAATCACGTTACCCTGAACGTCAGAGATCGTGATAATCGTGTTGTTAAAGGTCGAATTCACGTGCGCGACACCGTTCGTGATGTTCTTACGCTCGCGACGACGCAAACCGCGTGTTGGCTGTGCCATTGGGACATCCTTTCTTGCTTCTACACGGCACCGGTCCCACCGGGTGCCATATCATCGAAATTTACAAACAGACCAAGGACGCCTTCACCAGCATCCAAGGCTGCGCTTACTTCTTCTTACCGGCAATCGCGACCGCTTTACCCTTCCGGGTGCGGGCGTTACAGCGGGTGCGCTGTCCGCGAACAGGAAGCTTCCGGCGGTGACGAAGACCGCGGTAGCACTTCATGTCCTGAAGGCGCTTGATGTTCATGCGTACTTGGGTCCGCAGTTCACCTTCGACAAGGTAGTCAGCGTCGATCTTTTCACGGATCGCCACCACTTGGTCGTCGCTCAGCTGATTCACCCGCGCCATTTCGTCGATACCCAGAGCGGAGGTGATTTCCTTCGCCTTGGTGTCGCCGATGCCGTGGATGTAAGTCAGAGCGATGTGAACGCGCTTGTCAGTTGGGATGTTTACCCCAGCAATACGAGCCACACTTGGTCTCCTCACTAACCAGAAAAATCAAAAGCGGCAGCCACGGGGAACCGAGACTGCCACTAGCGTAGCGCACGGTTTAAAAGTCCCTTGACAAACTGTCAACGGCCACTCTGCCAAAGAGAGACCGCATTTTAGGAAGGACTGCACCGCGCTGTGCGAAGGCTTGGCTAGGCGTCTAGGATCGCCGCGACCGCCGCCTCCACGTCTTTGATGTCCGCCATACCGTCAACACGCTCGACCAGCGACTGAGATTCATAGTGCGGAATGATGGGTGCCGTATCGCGGCGGTAGACCTCGAGACGGTCGCGAACAGTCTGCTCGTTATCATCCGGACGGCGCTTAAAGTCTTGATGCCCGCAGGTGTCACAAACCCCAGGAACGGCAGGCCGCTGAAACTGCTCATGGTACCCCGCGCCGCAGTGTGCACAGGAGTAGCGGCCCGTAATCCGGCCCACCAGCGCCTCTTCGTCTACCGTCAGTTCAATGACGGCTTTCAGCGGCAGGTTCTTCCGCTCCAGCATCTCATCCAGAGCAATCGCCTGCGCGTTGGTGCGGGGGAAGCCGTCAAAGATTGCGCCGTTCTTGCAGTCCGGTTCATCCAGACGGGCGTCGATCATTTCAATCATCATGGCATCAGGGATCAGGTCGCCACGGTCCATCATCTCACCAAAGCGCTGGCCGAGTTCCGAGCCGGACGCCCGTACTGCCCGCAGCATATCGCCGGTGGAAAGTTGCACCATGCCCCGCTCTGCCACGAGGATTTTCGCCTGCGTTCCTTTACCGGCACCCGGAGGGCCAAGCAGAATGATGTTCATGGCTGAGTATCCCTTGCTTCCACAAGTCAGAACGCCCGGTGTGGTTCAGCGATGAACGACACCGGGCGGCTGGGGTCTCTTAGTTGTCTTGCTTGATGCGACGCGAGCGGCGGCTGGACTTGGTGTCCCGACGCTTGGCCTTGCCCGACTGCTGCGTGCGCTTGAGCAGGCTTTCATACTGCTGCGCCATCAGCTGGGTCTGCACCTGTGTCACAAAGTCGATCGACACCGTGACCATAATCAGAAGCGATGTACCGCCGAGGAAGATCGGCACGATCAAGCCCGTCGAGTTACTTTGCACAATCACCCGTGCAACCTCCGGCACCGCCACCACGAAGGCGAGATAGGACGCGCCAATCACGGTCAGTCGCGAGAGGATAATATCGAGGTAGGCCACAGTCTGCTTGCCCGGACGCACGCCCGGGATGAAGCCGCCATATTCCTTGAGGTTCTTGGCCGTGTCTTCAGGGTTAAAGACGATGGCGGTATAGAAGAACGTGAAGAACACCACAAAGCCCACGAGCAGCAGCAGGTAAGGCCACTCACCAGCGCGGAAGTTCGCTGCAAACCAGTTCATGCCGCCACCGATCGCCGCCGTCAGAGCATTCGGGCTGTCAGACAGACTGTCGCCGAAGGTCGCGCCCAGCAGGGGGAGCGTTACGATGGTCGATGCGAAAATCGCCGGGATCACGCCCGCAGCGTTGATCTTCATCGGGATGAAGGAGGTCTGGCCCTGGAACTGCTTGTTCCCAGCCGTACGGCTTGGGTACTGGATCGTCACCTTGCGCTGAGCGCGCTCGACGTAAACGATCAGGACAACCATCGCCAGCGATACGATGATGATGAGCATCACGCCCAACGCCTGCAGCGCGGAAGCGTCTTCGCGCAAGCTGCGCAGAAGGTTCCACAGCGCACTCGGCATGGACGCCACAATGCCCGCGAAAATCAGCAGGGAGATACCGTTGCCAACCCCACGCGCGGTGATCTGCTCACCCAGCCACATGAGGAACACCGTCCCGCCCGTGAGCGTAACCATGGTGGTAATGCGGAAAATAAAGCCGCCGTCCATCACGAGATCCACGCCGGGGAAGTTCTCCAACAGCACGGCGATCCCGAGCGCTTGGAACAGCGCAATGAATACCGTCAGGTAGCGGGTGTACTGGTTCATCTTGCGACGACCAGCCTCACCTTCTTTCTGCAGCTTCTCAAACTCTGGCACGACGGTCCGCAGCAGCTGCGTGATAATCGACGCCGAAATGTAGGGGAAGATGGACAGGGAGAAGATCGATAGGTTCTCGAGCGCGCCACCGGCAAACAGGTTGATCTGGTTCAACAGTGCCTGGAAAGCGGAATCATCGCCGCCGCCAAAAGCAGCGCGGTAGATCTCGATATCAATACCCGGCAGGGGAATGAAGATACCAAAGCGGAACACGACCAGGGCGCCCAGAGTGAACAGCAGTCGCTGTTGCAGATCCTTCGCCTTACTGAAGGTGCTCCATGAAAAATTTTGCGCGAGCTGCTCAGCTGCAGACGTCATTAAAACACTCCCGCCCTTGGTTCGATGCCGCTCGCTGCATCCCGATGGGGATGAGGGCTTGCGTGCCGCCGGTTGTTCGTTTCTGCGCTTGCGCCCCTTGCTGGCCCTGCGAACAGGGTCTGGTCCCAAGCACAAAGAAGGCTGGCAAAGCGCCAGCCTCTCTTATTATTAGCGCCTAAATAAGCCATGAAACCGCTTGGTTCAATAAGGCGTTGGTCCACAACGGGGTAGAACCAAAGCTTTTTAGCGGCTCAGTGAGGCTTATTTGCCGGCGCGTTCACGCTTTCGCTTCGCAACGTAGTCCGTCTTCAGCGAGCCGCCCGACTTTTCAACAGCCTCTGCAGCGCCCTTGGACGCGCGGTAGACGTGAAGGTCCAGCTTGGTGGTCAGTTCACCGTTGCTTAGCAGGGACACGCCGTCCCGCTCGCGACGGATCACGCCAGCAGCGATCAGTGCTGCTGCGTCAACGGTTGCCTTGGCGTCCAGCTTGCCAGCGTCAACCGCCTGCTGAATCCGACCCACGTTGACTTCGACGAGGTCTTTCTTGAACGGCGCGTTGGTGAAGCCGCGCTTTGGCAAGCGACGGTAAAGCGGCATTTGGCCGCCTTCGAAGCCGTTGATGGTTGCGCCGGAGCGCGCCTTGAGACCCTTGTGACCCCGACCAGAGGTCTTGCCTTTACCGGAACCAATACCGCGACCCAGCCGCTTTTTGGTTTTGTACGCGCCCGGATTGTCGCGCAGTTCGTTCAAACGCATTGTCTGTCTTCTTTCTTGCCTTGCGCACACGGAGCGGACCTTGTCCGACGGTCTCCGTGCACTCGACTTTCAGGATCAGCGGCCTGCTTTAGGCCGCTTCTTCAACCTGCACCATGTGCTTAACGACATTGATCATGCCACGCACTGCAGGGGTATCTTCGAGATCGCGGGTCTGATGACGCTTCTTCAGTCCCAGACCAACGAGGTTCGCTTTCTGCTTTTCGGTGCAAGAGATCGCAGAGCGAAGCAGGGTAACGCGTACACGCTTATCAGCCATTGTCTTTCTCCGTTACGGAAGCCCGGTCGCCGCCCTTAGGCGTCGGCCATGGCCTCTTCGTTCTGTTCACCGGTCTGCAGCACATCAGCGGGCTTGATGCCGCGACGCTGAGCCACCTGACGAGGGGACTGCGTGCGGGTCAGCGCATCGATGGTTGCACGAACGAGGTTGTAGGGGTTTGACGTACCGTTGGACTTTGCAACAACGTCAGACACGCCCAAGGCTTCCATCACGGCACGCGATGGACCACCGGCGATGATGCCGGTACCCGCAGGTGCAGTGCGGAAAACCACCTTGCCAGCGCCGAAACGGCCTTCGACATCGTGGTGCAACGTCCGGCCTTCCTTAAGCGGAACCCGAACCATGGACTTCTTGGCAGCCTCGGTCGCCTTGCGAATCGCCTCGGGCACTTCCTTGGCCTTACCGTGGCCCTGACCGACGCGGCCCTTGCCGTCGCCAACCACAACCAGAGCAGCGAAGCCAAAGCGACGACCACCCTTCACAACCTTTGCAACACGGTTGATGAAGACGAGCTTTTCAATCAGCTCTGGGCCTTCGTCTTCGCGCTTGTTCCGACGATCGCGACCACCGCGACCCCCGCCTCTGTTATCATCACGAGCCATTCGACTACGTCCTTTTCAGTTTGGAACAGCCTTGGTGCTTTCTGTACGAGACCTGCGATGTCCGAGAACCCTCGGACCGGCCAGGTCAACACCGCTGTCGTTCGAGCCGCTCCCCTGATGAGGTGAGCCAGCCCGGAGAATTAGAAGTTCAGACCACCTTCGCGCGCGCCGTCGGCAACTGCCTTAACGCGGCCGTGGAACTGGTAAGAACCACGGTCGAAAGCGACCGTATCCACACCAGCAGCTTTCGCGCGCTCAGCAACCAGCTTGCCCACTTCAGACGCCGCAGCGATGTCAGTGGTCTTCGACAGCTTGCCCTGGAGCGCCTTGTCCACAGTGGACGCAGCAGCCAGCGTTACGCCGCGGACATCGTCGATGACCTGAGCGTAAATGTGCTTGGAGGAACGGAAGACGCTCAGACGCAGGCGACCGCGGGACTTGCGGGCCAGAGCGGAGCGGGTGCGGTTCGCACGATCAATCCGTTTTGTGTAACGAGTACGCATGATTCGGTTTCCCTTCGTGGAAGCCGTAAACCCCGGTGAGGAGGTTTACTTCTTCTTGCCTTCCTTACGAGCGATGTATTCGCCGGCATACCGGATGCCCTTGCCCTTGTAAGGCTCTGGCGGACGGTATGCGCGGATCTCAGCAGCCATCTGGCCGATCTCCTGCTTGTCAGCCCCTTCGAGTTTGATCGAAGTCGGCTTTTCACAGGTAACCTTCACACCTTTCGGGATCGGGTAGAGAACGTCGTGCGAGAAACCAAGCTGCAGCTGCAGGTCGGAGCCCTTCAGGGCTGCACGATAACCAACGCCCACCAGCTCGAGCTCCTTAGAGAAGCCTTCAGAGACGCCGCTCACCATGTTGGCGATGCGCGCGCGAGCCGTGCCCCACTGGGCGCGAGCGTCGCGAGAATCATCACGCGGGGTTATGGAAACTTCACCGTTCTCGAACTTCACTTCGACAGCAGCGTTTGCCAGGAAGCTCAGCTCACCGAGCTTGCCCTTGGCCTTAACTTCCTGACCGCTGACGGACACTTCAACGCCAGCAGGAACAGGGACTGGGTTTTTACCAATACGAGACATGTCTCACTAATCCCTTCTTAGAAGATCCGGCAGAGGACTTCACCGCCAACGTTCTTGGCACGCGCTTCGCCGTCAGCCATCACGCCCGAGGAGGTCGAGATGATCTGGACGCCGAGGCCGTTACGGAACGGACGGAGATCGCCAATCTTGGTGAATACACGGCGGCCCGGGGTTGATACGCGGTCGAGTTCGCGGATCACTGGATCACCATCGTGGTACTTGAGTTCGATCGTCAGCTCAGAGATGCCTTTGCGGATCTCAGCGACACTGTAACCGCGGATGAAGCCCTGGGATTCCAGAACCTTCAGAACGCTCTCACGCATCTTGGAGGCTGGGGACTTTACGGAAGACAGGCGAGCGCGCTGACCGTTGCGAATGCGGGTGAGCATATCACCCAATGGATCGGACATTGCCATTTGCGTTCTCCTTACCAGCTCGCCTTGATGACGCCGGGCAGACGACCAATCGAACCCAGCTCACGCAGAGCGATACGAGAAATATTGAAGCGACGGTACACAGCGTGCGGTCGACCGGTCAGGCCACAGCGGTTGTGCATGCGAATGCGGGAGGAGTTGCGAGGCAACTTCTGCAGCTTCAGCACAGCCATGAAGCGCTCGGACGGGTCCAGCTCACGGTTGTTGATGGTCGCCTTCAGTTCAGCACGCTTGGCAGCGTACTTGTTGACCAGGCGTTCCCGCTTCACTTCGCGGGCAATCATAGACTTTTTAGCCATTCTCCAGATCCTCTCCGCTTAGCTTGTGAAGGGCATGTCGAAGGCGGCCAGTAGGGCCTTGCCTTCTTCGTTGTCTTTGGCCGTGGTAACGATAACCACGTTCATCCCGCGGATCGTGTCGATCTTGTCGTACTCGATTTCCGGGAAAATGATCTGTTCGGTAATACCGAAGGAGTAGTTACCGTGGCCGTCGAAACCCTTGTCGGATACACCGCGGAAGTCGCGAATACGCGGCATTGCCATGGTGATCAAACGGTCCAGGAATTCGTACATGCGGGTTCCGCGCAGGGTCACCTTACAGCCGATCTTCATACCGTCACGGATTTTGAAGCCTGCTTCGGACTTGCGGGCGATGGTCTCAACCGGCTTCTGACCGGCAATCAGGGTCATCTCTTCCATAGCCTGGGTCAGAACCTTGCGGTCCGTCACAGCGCCGGAAACACCCATGTTCAGCACGACTTTCGTCAGCTTAGGAACCGCCATCGGGTTCTTGATATCAAGATCAGCGGTCAGCTTTGGGATGACCACGTCCTTGTAGTGCGTCTTGAGGCGAGGTTCGCTCATCAGTTCGGCCTCCCTTAACCAATCACAGCGCCGGAGCGTTTCGCAAAACGCTCCTTAACGCCTGCATCGTTGAAACGGTAACCAACGCGGGTTGGCTTACCGTCAGCCGGGTCCACCAGAGCAACATTGGAAATGTGAAGGGACGCTTCCTGCGGGATGATGCCACCCGCTGCAGCCTGCGTCGGCTTCTGGTGCTTAAGCACCATGTTGGCGCCTTGGACGATCACACGGTTGGACGCACGAAGAACCTTCGTCACCTTGCCGCGCTTGCCTTTGTCTTTGCCTGCCGTAACGACCACGTCGTCACCGGTTTTGATCTTGAGCTTCATGGCTTAGAGAACCTCCGGGGCCAGAGAGATGATCTTCATGAAGTTCTTCGCGCGCAGTTCACGGGTAACCGGGCCAAAGATACGAGTACCAATCGGATCATTGTTCTTGTTGATCAGAACAGCAGCGTTCTTGTCGAAACGGATGACCGTGCCGTCAGGACGCTGAATGTCGTAGCGGGTGCGAACGATGACGGCACGCTGCACGTCGCCCTTCTTCACGCGGCCGCGTGGGATAGCTTCCTTGACGGAAACAACGACGATGTCACCGACACCAGCCGTCCGGCGCTTCGAGCCACCCAGCACTTTGATGCACTGAACGCGGCGAGCGCCCGAGTTATCGGCAACATCCATGTTGGACTGCATCTGGATCATGTCGATCTCCTCAAGCTCAAATAAGTTTACAACAGCACAAAGAGCCGACGGGCTTTCTTCCCCCTGTCGGGAAAGGAGTTCCTGTCGGCACTGCGATGGAGGTGGTTAATACGGAGACTCAGGGGTCTTCGCAACTGCTACCCGCCTTATGCGCGCGCATGGCTGGCCGTCGATTTCGCACCCGGATGCAGGGCTATCACCCCCGAATCCGGGCGGTATCAACCGATCAGCAGTTTGGGAAAGGCCGCGCGTGGTAACTGCTGAGCACCAGCGGTTCAGCGCGCTGGCAAACGCTCAACCCGGCAGGCGGCGTATTGAGCTGCGACGGGTCGATCTCACTCTCCTGCCCGGTCAGGCTCGCGAACCACGGCAGGTCGCCCCATGAGCGCTGTACCGCGGCAAAATCTTCACCCAACCCGGCCGCCTCAGCCAGAGCGGCCAGCGCGCCGTCAAAGTCAGCCACCTCGTCCACCAGCCCCAGCGCCTGCGCTCGGCGTGGCGTGTAGACCATGGCTCCCATAGCGCGTACCTCATCGTCGCTGATCCCCCGAGCCTGAGTCACATGGTCCCGGAAGAGATCATAGAGGTCGTCGAGGTTGGCCTGCATTGCGGTGAGTTCTTCGGCGCTTGGTTCCCGATAAGGATTGCCGAAGTCCTTGCCGGTGCCAGCGGCCAGCGGGGTCGATTTGATGCCCCCGCGCGTTTCAACACCGCCCCAGAACAGCCCCTGATCCACCGCGATCGGATCATCGTAATAAAGAAGAGTGCCGAAGATCACACCGATCGAGCCGACCAGCGCCCCTTCGTCTGCGATAATTTTGTCAGCCCCAGCCATCGACCAAACCCCACCAGAGGCCGAAATCGACTGAACGTAAGCGTAAACGGGTTTCTCGGTCGCGGCCTGATAGGCTGCAACGCCATCAGCGATCGCCTTAGAACCGTTGATCGTGCCGCCCGGCGTATTCATGAGCAGCAAAACGCCCTTGATACTGTCGTCTTCCGCCAAATCGGCCAGCGTCTCTTTTACGCTGTAGCCGTAAGTCACGAAATCATTGCTGAACCAACCCGCCGGATTGGTATCCGTGGTCGACAAGCTGTCGATCAGGCCCGTGATCGGAACAATGGCGAGCTTGTTTGTCTCGTCTTCATCGAACTCCCCCCGCACCAGACGCGTGAAGCTTTCTGCCCGACTGCCATCGTCTGCCAACGATCCATCGTCGCCGCCGCCTCCCCCAATCACCAAGGCGGCAAAAATGGCGAGCGTAGCAAGGAAGACCATGGCAACAGCGATCAGCCCCTTGATGGCAAACTTGGCTATTTCGGCAAAGAACGGCACACGGGCCTCCATGGTTGAGGGGGAAGATTGCCGCCGCGGGTTTCCGCGCAGGGATCCCGGCGCAAGAAAGTCAGCCCCTCGACTGCGTGACGACGCAGCGGAAGAGTAAGACGGTCGGTTGGTTGAATCACTCATGATTCACGAAATAATCATCTCAAAGTTGAGACACAAGACCCCGCCGCCGCATGTGCCGCCGCAGCACGCGATTCCAGCTCCGCTCCGGCATCTGGCTCAGCGGCAGCCAGAACCAGCGGATATGAACGGGTTCATGCCAGTCCGAGGGCGTCATCTCCCAGCTTTCCCAAGAGTCCGGCAGCGGCACCTTGGGGAAAGCAAGGTAGAACCAGCGGTCCATTTTCATGCGGTGGCCGGTGTGGACGTGAACGTCCTTGCCGATAAACCGCATGGTTCCGAAACCTCCGCTCAGCCCCGTTTCTTCTTGCGCTTCCCGTCGCACGGCGAGGTTTGGCAGCTCGCCAGGCTCCAGCGTTCCTCCGGGAAGGGCCAGCGGCATTTCAGGGTAGTCCACGTGCTCGTGCACCAACAAATGGTGGCGACGTATCATGTAGACGTAGGCTTTCTTGACGTTTTTTAGCGGGGGAAGGCTCACAGGCTCAGAATATCCGGTGCGTGTTTCATCAGAGCGGCGTCTACGTCAGCCATCGAGGCAGAAACGCCCAGATCAGCCAGCGACGTCACGCCGAAATCGCGGATGCCGCAGGGAACGATACCATCAAAGTGACTCAAATCCGGCGCGACGTTCAGAGAAATGCCATGAAAGCTGATCCAT
>CBFHUI010000080.1:0-12516 GCA_965658725.1 Alphaproteobacteria bacterium
CTGCCGCAGCGTGCGGATCCGCTCACGTCGTTCGGTCAGGATCTTGTGGGGGTAAGCCTGATGCCCAACGTCCCAGATCAGGCGGTCTTGCGGCGTGTTGAACACGCGGTGCAGCGCAACCGTCAGCTCAACCACGCCCAGCCCTGCGCCCAGATGCCCGCCAGTGTCGCTCACCGCGTCGATCAGCTCGGCGCGCAGCTCGTCCACCACGGCCGGCAATGCGCTGGCGTCCAGCGCGCGCAGGTCCGCGGGGCTGATGACCTTGTCGAGCGTTGGCGTGAGTGGGCGTTGGGTATCGGAGCCAGACATTCACTTTCCTGAACAGAGACGGCCAGAAGGTGCCGCGAAGAAACAGACTAATTGCGGCGGGATAGCACAAATTCTGTCAAAGAATACAGGAATGCCAGTGCCGCGCCTTCATCACTCATATGGGGCCGTAGGCGATCAAGAGCAGATTTCGCTAGGGAAATTTCCTGTTCGCTGCGCGCAAGAGCCGCATCGAGGCCCAGCAGCGTCACAAACGTCACTTTCCCCGCTTCCGCATCTGCACCAACGGGTTTTCCTAGCGTTTCGGCATCGGATACGGCGTCGAGGATGTCGTCCGTGATCTGAAAGGCCAAACCCACGTGCGCGCCGAACGTAGCAAGCATAGCGGCGGCTTCTGCATTGCCCGCGACCAGCGCGGGGGCTTCGCAGGCAAAGCGGATGACCGCGCCGGTTTTCTGTGCCTGCAAGCGCTCCAGCGCGCCCAGATCAAGGGTCACGCCTTCACGCTCGCTGAGCAGGTCGAGCATCTGCCCGCGCACCATCTGCGCTCCCGCGTGCGACAGTGCGCGCAAGGCAGGCGGGTGTTCGGCGAGGTGGCCGAGTGCGTAGGTCAGCAGCTGGTCGCCCGCGAGAATGGCCGTGGCTTCGTCAAAGGCGCAGTGCACAGAAGGCTGGCCTCGCCGCGTGTCGGCATCGTCCATCGCTGGAAGGTCGTCGTGGACAAGGCTGTAGGCGTGCAGCGCTTCCACCGCGACGGCAAGCCGCTCGGCAGCCGCCGGATCAAGGCCTAGCGCTTCGCCGGTCATCAGCGCCAGCATTCCCCGCAATCGCTTCCCACCACCCAGCAGCGCGTGGGCGCAGGCTTGTTCGACCCGGTCTTCAGGGGCGGCCGCATCGGCGCTCCATTGGGCAAAGGCGGTTTCCAGCGCGCCTTCGATCAGCTGGGCGAGGGCACGGCGTTTGGTGTCGAAATCCATGGGGGTCGGACTCAGCCGTCGAAGGGTTCGGCTTCGGCGGAGCCGTCGGCTTTGACGCGGATCTGTTCGATCTTCATGTGCGCTTCGCGCAACTTGGCATCGCAGTGCATACGCAGCAGCGAGCCGCGCTCATAAGCCTTGATGCTGTGATCCAGCGAGCCGTCCCCGCGCTCCAGTCCATCAACAATAGCGCGTAGTTCTTCAAGAGCCTGTTCAAAGCTCATGGCCTTGATGTCTTCGGGCAATTCCACGTCAGCCATGGGTCAAACTCCTTCAAACAGGGCGCGGGCGTGCGCCGTGACGCTGCGGGTCAGCGCAGGCAGGTCGTAACCGCCTTCGAGAACGGACACAACCCGGCCCGCGCAATGGGTCTGTGCCAGTGCAACAATCTGCGCGGTCAGGTCGTGAAAGCCATCCTCTTCCACGTTCAACTGGGCCAGCGGGTCATCTGCGTGCGCGTCAAAGCCCGCGGAGATGAGGATCAGGCCCGGCTCCAGCGCGTCTACGCGGTCCAGCGCTGGTTTCCAGGCTTCGAGCAGCGCAGCGCTGGCGCAGCCGGGGTCGAGGGGGATGTTGAGCACGTTATCAAATGCGCCGCATTCGGAGGGCTCCCCGGTTCCGGGCCAAAGCGGCATCTGCTGGCTGGAGACAAACAGTGCGTCAGGGTTGTCCCACAGCAGCGCCTGCGTGCCGTTGCCGTGGTGGACGTCAAAGTCGAGAACTGCAACTTTGCCCGCGCCGAGTTCCAGCGCGCGGTTGGCTGCCAGAGCGATATTGCCAAAGAAACAAAAGCCCATGGCTTTGTCTTGCTCGGCATGGTGGCCGGGCGGTCGGGTCGCAACGAAAACCCGGTCTGCGCCGCTCTCGCTCATGGCGACTTCAGCTGCTTCAACCGCTGCACCTGCAGACAGCAGTGCTGCCTCGGGGGAGCCGGTGGTTCGGCCGGTGTCTTCGTCGTACCAGTCAATCACACCCACGGGCACAGGCTGGAGCATAGCGTCTACGTAGTCGCCGCCGTGCAGCGTCTTGAGGCGCGCTTTGTCGGCTTGCGGCGCTTCTGTGCGCTCGATGGCTTCCAGCGTTGGAGTGGCGGCCAGACCTTCCATTACGGCGGCGAGCCGAGCGGGCTGCTCCGGGTGCTTCCAGCCCCTGAGCGTTTCGCCTTCCCCCGCCTCTCGCACGTCGCCGTGCAGGGCGCAGTTGGCGTGGGTAATAATAAGGTTAGTCACGCTGGCTCTTCTCTCTGAACCCATTTGCATAGCCTCTTTATTTTGCATGTCGTGCGCACGGCGGCTATGGCTCTGGTCCAAGGTTTCTGTTGGTAAGTTGGGAGGGCCTTTGAATGCGTATTCTTGCTGTTATCTCGATCCTGCTGGTTTTAGCAGGGCTGGTGATGCTTTTGTTTGCTGAGCCACTGCAGCGGATGATGGGCGGCTGATCGTCTCCGAGAACCCTCACCGTTTCTCGCTGCGAACCCTCACCGTTTCTCGCTGTGAACCCTCACAGTTACTCCCTGTGAACCCTCACAGTTACCCTTTGTGAACTCTCACAGTGATGATCTTCCCTTCCCCGTCCCGTTCTTCGGAAACGAGATCGTGTCCTACGGTCTCGCACAGCGCCTTGAAGTCACCGGGTGCGCGGGGGTCGGTGACGCGGATGCGGACTTCTGCACCTTCATCGTAAGTCCGGAGTGCCTTCCGCGCCTTGAGCACGGGTAGGGGGCACTTCAACCCCGTGAGATCCAAATCCACCAAAACAGTACCATCCTTAATCAGTTTTCCCCGCTTTTCGCGTTTGGAGCGCGCCGTGCGAGGGACGTAGGGTCTTGACCCCGCGGTCGATTATCTATGTTGAAGCGTTGACTTTCCGAGTATTTGCGAAACATCGCTACTATGACAGTACAGACCGACCCTGATCACATGACATTGATTGCCGGATTAGACCTTGGGTCCGCAAGCCGATTTTTGCGTTCCATGTCCAATGATCGCCGCCTTGTCATCCTGCTGCTGCTGCGCGGGCAGGAGATGTCTGTCAACGATATCGCAGAGTTGATTGGGCTGAGCCAATCCGCGCTGTCTCAGCATCTGGCGATCCTGCGATCCGACGGTTTGGTCAAAACCCGGCGGCAGGCGCAATCGATTTTCTACAGCCTCGCGTCTGATACAGCGCTGACGATGCTTAACACGGTCGAGGCCCTGTTTAGCGAACAAGAGGCGCAGCGCTCTGACGACAATGTCGAGCACGTGGACTTCCGCCAGCAATCGAACCTCTCGCGGTAATCTTCCGGCCTTGTTACAAGGCCTCCCATGTTTGATCTCACTGTTTCAGAGGCCGGTCTTGCCCGGCTCACACTTAATGCGCCTGAACGGCTGAATGCGCTGCAGCGGGACCACTGGACCCAGTTGCGGAGCATCGCCCACGATCTGGCAGCGCGCAAAGACCTGCGGGCCGTGGTGCTGACCGGCGCGGGCGAGCGGGCCTTTAGCGCTGGCGGTGACATTAAAGAGTTTGCGACGATCCGCATGGGTGCCGACGCCGCAGCGGCATACAACGCTGAGGTCGATGGCGCGCTTCAAGCCATTGCCGACATTCCCGTCCCTACTCTTGCGCGGATTGGCGCGGCCTGCTTTGGCGGAGGTCTGATGATGGCGTTGGCCTGTGATCTGCGCTTTGCGGCGGCAACGGCGAGCTTTTGCGCGCCTCCGGCCAAGATGGGCTTTACTTACAACGCCTGGGCGCTGGAACGGCTGCAACAGTTGGTTGGCCGCGGGCATGCGCTGGACTTGCTTTACACCGCGCGGACCATTGACGCGGCAGATGCGCGGCGGATCGGGTTGGTCAACGAGGTTGCCGCCAATGATCTGGATGCGCTGCTCAACCAAAGGCTGGATTTGATCCTCAACCTCGCGCCCCTGTCACATCAAGCCCACAAGCGACTGTTAAACGAAGCCCCAGTTCCCGGATCGCTGGAAGAGCGGGCGCTGACCGATCATTTGTATGAGTCCCAAGACTACCACGAGGCCGTCGCCGCCTTCACCACGCGGCGCCGTCCGAGCTTCAAGGGTCAATGAACCATGCTTAAGCATATTCCTCTCCTGCGACGCTTGACTGGCAGCGGCGCGACAGCGGCGGGGCGCGTCAATGTCCTGCGCCTGCACGGCACTATTAGCCCGGCGAAAAGCAATGGGCCGTTGGGCGGGAGCGGCCCCGTGCTGAACCTCGAAACCATGGCCGCCGACATTGAAAAGGCCTTCAAGCCCTCCAACCTCTCCGCCGTTGCCTTACTGATCAACAGTCCCGGTGGCAGCCCGGTGCAGTCTAACCTGATCGCCGCGCGGATCCGTCAGCTCGCTGATGAGAAAAACGTGCCGGTCCTCGCCTTTACCGAAGACGTAGCCGCAAGTGGTGGGTATTGGCTTGCCTGCGCGGCGGACGAGATTATCGCAGACCCGGCGTCGATCGTCGGCTCGATTGGAGTGATCAGCGGCGGCTTTGGCTTTACCGGGTTGATGGAGAAACTCGGCGTCGAGCGGCGGCTCTATACCGCCGGCGAGAACAAATCCCGCCTCGACCCCTTTAGCCCAGAGCGCGAAGGCGACATTGATTGGATCAAAGGCCTGCAACTCGACCTGCACGAAATCTTTCGCAACTACGTGGAAGAGCGGCGGGGGAGCCGGTTCAAGGTGGATGAACCGCGCTCGCTTATGAACGGCGACGTGTTCCTCGGCGAAAAGGCGCTGGAGTTGGGCATGGTGGACGCGGTTGGCGACATGCGTTCGACCTTGCGCACGCGCTTCGGCGAAAAGGTACAAATCAAGCTGGTGAACAAGCCCAAGCGAGGCTTGCCGCTGCTTGGCCTGCTTGGCGGCAGCCGCTCGGATCCCTTCGCCTCAGCCCTCAGCGCGCTCGAACAGCGCGCGTTGTGGGGTCAATACGGCCTCTAAGGCCCGGCCTTCGCCTGCATTAAGCGACCACAGGGTTGCAGGGCAGGCGGGGGCGTCCCGTCGGATCGCTGCTGTTTCCCGAGCGCACGAAGGGTTAGTGTTCCGCCAAAGACCCTCACCACCTGAGAGCCAGCATCCGTGACTTTTCAGAAGCAAAAGGCTGACAAGGCAACTTGTTTTCAGCGCCTCGTCCTGAACCTGCAAACGTACTGGGCCGAACAAGGCTGTGTCGTCCTCCAGCCCTATGACATGGAAGTCGGCGCAGGAACCTTCCACCCGGCGACCACGCTGCGCTCCATTGGCGATACGATCTGGAACGCCGCTTACGTGCAGCCTTCGCGCCGTCCGACCGATGGCCGCTATGGCGCAAACCCGAACCGTTTGCAGCATTACTACCAGTTTCAGGTACTGATGAAGCCCAGCCCGGCAAACGCGCAGGAACTCTATCTCGGCTCGCTCGAAGTGCTCGGGATCGACCTGCAGAAGCACGACGTTCGCTTTGTGGAAGACGACTGGGAAAGCCCGACGCTCGGTGCCTGGGGTCTGGGCTGGGAAATTTGGTGTGACGGTATGGAAGTCAGCCAGTTCACCTACTTCCAGCAAGTTGGCGGTATGGACTGTAACCCGGTGCCGCTCGAGCTGACTTACGGCCTCGAACGACTGATCATGTACGTGCAGGGCGTCGATAACGTTTACGAGCTGGACTGGGACGGCATTCCGACCGAGGACGGCGGGAAATGCTACGGCGATGTATTCTTGCAGGCTGAACAGGAATTCTCTGCTTACAACTTCGAGCACGCAGACACTGAAGCGTTGTTCCAGCACTTCAAAGACGCTGAAGCCATGTCACAGCATCTGCTGAGCCAGGACCCTCCGCTGTCTCTGCCC
The DNA here is from genome assembly GCA_965658725.1 of Alphaproteobacteria bacterium. Classification (GTDB taxonomy): domain Bacteria; phylum Pseudomonadota; class Alphaproteobacteria; order UBA7985; family UBA7985; genus UBA7985. Next base: position 6,077 of record CBFHUI010000080.1, read on the forward strand.
GCCTATGATCAGACTATGAAGGCCTCCCACCTGTTCAATTTGCTCGATGCGCGCGGGGTGATCTCCGTGACCGAGCGGCAGGCTTACATTGGCCGCGTGCGGGCGCTGGCCAAGGGCTGCGCCGAGGCGTGGGCGGATAGCCCCGGTGGGCGCGGTGTCCAGCCGCAACCTATGTCTGTGGAGGTTTGATCATGAGCGCTACTGAAACCCTGCTGATCGACCTCTTCTCTGAAGAAATCCCTGCCCGCATGCAACGCGCAGCGGCGAACGACCTCGCCAAATCCATCGCCGATGCGCTCAAGGCGCAAGGTCTGAGCGTGGGTGCGACGGACGTCTGGTTTGCGCCGCGCCACATCGCATTGCGGATCGCCGACATCCCCGTTTCTCAGGCTGATCGTAGTGAAGAGCGCCGCGGCCCGCGTGAAGGCGCGCCGGAGCAGGCGGTCGCTGGCTTCCTCGCCGCTAATGGCCTCGCTTCGCTGGAAGACGCCGAACTGCGCGAAACGCCCAAGGGCAACTTTTACTTCGCAGTGCAAAACATTAAGGGTCAGCAGACCATCGAAATCCTGCCTGCGCTGATCGAAAAGGCCATTCGTGACTTTACGTGGCCCAAGTCCATGCGTTGGGGTCGCGGAACCTTCCGCTGGGTCCGCCCGCTGCACCGCATTGTGGCGCTGTTTGGCGACGCGGTTGTTCCTGGCGCGCTCGACCTGGGCAACGACGTGAGCCTGCCCTTTGGCCGCGAGACCGAGGGGCATCGCTTCTCTGGCGCTGGGGCCATCGCGATCTCCAACCCGAGCAGCTTTGAAGACCAGATGCGCGACGGCTCGGTCGTGGTCAACCCGACTGAACGCGCCGACGCCATCCTCGCCGGCGCACGCGCAGCGGCTGAAGAGGTTGGCTGCACGCTAATCGAAGACGCGGGCCTTCTGGCCGAAGTGACAGGGCTGGTCGAATGGCCAACCATTGTGCGCGGGCAGATCCCGGATCGCTTCATGGCGGTGCCAAAGGAAGTGCTGGTGCTGTCCATGAAGGAGCACCAGAAGTACTTCGCCTTGCAGCAGGCCGACGGCGCGCTTGCCCCGTTTTTCATCACCGTCGCGGATGGTAAGCGCGAGGCTGAGACCTTTGCCCGCATCGCTGGGGGCAACGAGCGTGTCCTTGCCGCGCGCCTGTCTGATGCAGAATTCTTTTGGAATCAGGACCGTAAGGACTCGCTCAGCAGCCGCATTCCCGCGCTGTCGTCCATCGTCTTCCACGCTAAACTCGGCACCGTCGGCGACCGCATCGATCGGATGGACCCCCTTGCCGCGTGGCTCAGTTCGTACATCAAGGGCGCAGACCGGGACGGCGCGCGGTCTGCGGCACGGCTTTCGAAAGCGGACTTGATCACTGGCATGGTCGGCGAGTTCCCTGAGTTGCAAGGCGTCATGGGCGCTTACTACGCGCGTCACGACGGTGAAGACGCTGGCGTCGCGCAGGCGATCAGCGAGCACTATTCTCCGCTGGGTCCGAACGACGACTGCCCGTCCGCACCGCTGTCTGTTGCCGTTGCGCTGGCTGACAAGATCGACGCTCTGGTCGGCTTCTGGCGGATCGATGAGAAGCCGACTGGCTCCAAAGACCCCTTTGCTCTGCGCCGTGCCGCGCTGGGTATCGTGCGCCTGGTGGTGGAGAACGACATCCGTCTGCCGCTGGTCAATGCCTTCCGTGAGGCCGAGATGCTCTATGGCGGTGGCAGTGACGTGTCAGCAGACCTGCTGTCATTTATCGCTGACCGCATGAAAGTCACGCTCAAGGACAGGGGTTTGCGACACGATTGGATCGCTGCGGTGTTCGAAGCCGGGGCCAGCATGGACGACGATTTGGTCCGCGTGACCAAGCGGGTCGAGGCGCTGCGGGACTTTATTGGTACAGACTCCGGGGCTGATTTGCTTGCTGGATACCGCCGCGCAGGAAACATTCTGCGCGCGGAGGCGAAAAGGCAAAAGGCGAGCTGACCATCGGCAGCGTTGACACAAGCCTGTTCGAAGAACCCGCCGAGCGCGACTTGCACGCCGCGCTGACTGGTTCAAAGGCCGACGAGTACCTGTCTGCGGAGGATTTTGCCGCAACCTTTGGCGAACTCGCCAAGCTTCGCACACCGATTGACGGCTTTTTCGAAGGTGTCATGGTGAACGCCGATGTCGCAGCAATCCGGGAAAACCGCTTGGCGCTCTTGTCTCAGTTCCTTGGTTCTGTAGATTCCGTCGTCCGTTTGTCCGCGCTGGAGGGCTGATCGCCTTTCTCCAGCGTTTGCGTGGAGCTTCGACAGTACATGGGATCGGTAGCAGGTCGCCTTGAAAAATTGGCGTCGGCGGGTTTGCCCGTTGCGGCGTTACAGCTTTGCGCGACAGATGCAGAAGCGCTCAGCGCGACCAAGTCGAGCAAAGGCCAGTTCTCCTTGCGCTTTGAAGGCGCGCGCTTGCGTGCCGCCACGCCCATCAAGAAAGACGCCGCAGCCGCCCTGACGCAGCAGCGTCAGGCGCTCGAACGCGCGCGCATGCTGGGGCTGGTCGAGCAAGAGCCACTGTATTGGATCGTTCAAGAAACCCCGGCCGCCACACTTGTTGAAATCGACAGCCGTGATGCGCTGACCGGTGAGGCGACCGGCGGGGAGCTTGCGGCTCAGGCGGAAGCTGCGCTGGGTCACCCGCTCAAGCTGACTATCGCAGACGGCAAGATCTTTGATGCCGAGCCGCTGTCGCTTTCCCCGCGCCAAAAGTTCACGGCGCTTGTCGATATGGTCGAAAGCGGTCACTTGAGCCAATCCGAAGGGCTGCGCCAGATTTCTGCGCCCGACCTCGAAGAACTCCTGCACCCGCGACTGGCACCAGGCGGGGAGAACCTGACAATTGCCACCGGGATCAACGCCAGTCCGGGTGCGGTCGCGGGCCGGATTTACTTTTCGGCCAAGGACGCGATCGACGTTGCCCAGACCTCGGGTGCGGGGCCAGTGCTGCTGGTACGAAAGGAAACCACGCCCGAAGACATCCGCGCGATCACCGTTGCGGCGGGTGTCGTGACCCGCGCGGGTGGGATGACCAGCCATGCCGCCGTTATCGCGCGCGGGCTGGGCAAGCCTTGTGTTGTCGGCGTGCGTGAGATGGATGTGGACCCGGAAAGCCGGACGCTGAAGATTGGCGATCAGCTGTTCTATGAGGGTGACTGGCTGACCATCGACGGCACCTCGGGCCGCGTTTTGCCGGGACGGGTGGAAACGCAGGAACCGCATCTGCCCGAAGCCTTCGACAAGATCATGGTCTGGTGCGACGCCACGCGCTCGATGGAGGTGCTGGCGAACGCGGAGACTGTGGCCGAGGTTGAACTGGCGCTGCATTTCGGGGCCGAGGGCATCGGTCTTTGCCGGACCGAGCACATGTTCCTCAATGCTGAACGGCTCGGCGACGTGCAGCGGATGATCCTCGCTGAGACTGTGGAAGCGCGGGAAGCTGTACTCAAGGAATTGGAACCGCTGGTGCAGGCGGAATTCCTGCGCCTGCTGCTGGTGTTGCAAGGTAAGCCGGTGACCGTGCGCCTGCTCGATCCCCCGCTCCACGAGTTCCTCCCGTCCGAGAGCGGCGAGATCGAACAACTGGCTGAGGCTACGGGACTGGGCCTGCTGCGGATCCAGCGACGTCTGGAAGCGCTGCGAGAGGCGAACCCGATGATGGGCCTGCGCGGCTGTCGGCTCGGCATCATGTTCCCGGAAATCTACGAGTCGCAGGTCCGTGCGCTCATGGCCGCGTGTCGGCAGGCAAGGAAGCAGGGCGTTCAGCCACGGGTCGATATCATGCTGCCGCTGATTTCATCGGCCAGTGAAGTCTCCATTCTGCGCCAGCGTCTGGAGCCGATCGTGACCGAAGACGCGCGCCAGAGCATCGGCATTGGCGCGATGATCGAAACCCCGCGCGCTTGCCTGCGGGCGGAAGAGATCGCCCACGGCTGCGACTTCTTCTCCTTTGGCACCAACGACCTGACGCAGCTGGCTTTCGGCCTGTCGCGTGACGATGCGGGGACGTTCATGCCGGAGTATCGCAACCTCGGCCTACTCGCGTCGAACCCCTTCCGCGTGCTCGATGAGCAAGGTGTGGGCGAACTGCTCGCTATTGCCGTCGAGCGTGGGCGGTTGTCTAAGGCGGATATGCCGATGGGGCTGTGCGGGGAGCAGGGGGCAGAGCCGTCGTCGGTGACGCTGGCGCACGATTTGGGCTTCAACAGCGTATCGTGCTCGCCCTATCGCGTGCCGATTGCACGTCTCGCCGCAGCGCAGGCCGCGCTAAAGGATGAGGCTGCTTAGCGAGGCAACGCACAGCCCGGCGATCATGCCGATCAGCAAGCGCCCGGTCGGCAGGCAAATCGCCATCGCCGTCAATCCACCCAGCCACAGCGGCACCTTGTCGAGCAGCGCTTCGCCGTCACCCGGAATGGCCCAGGTCGCGATGAATCCTGCAATGGCACAGCCGGGCATGATCTCGATCAGCTTGCGCAGGCGTGGGTGTAGGGAGCGCCCGGAGAGCAGAGCAAACGGGGCCATACGGCTGATCATCACCACGGCAGACAGCGCAAAACCGAGCAATACGACGTCGAGTCTCATTCCTTGCCCTCCTCCTCTGTCTGATCCATGGGCAGCAGCAGGACAAAAGTCACGGCGGCAACACTCGCCCCCGCAAGTGCTGCAAAGGTTGCCGGCAAACCCACCAGTTTCGCGGCCAGAACAGTCAGAACCATGGTCGCGAGATGTGGTAGCTTATTGGTGCCGTTGCGCCAGATCAGCGAGATCATCAGGGAGAAGAACACCACCGGCGTCGCCGCAAAGGCTGCGCTCACCGCTGGGTGGTCCGGCACGGGGACAATCACGCCTGCAACCGCTCCGATCATCCAAAGGATATAGATCGCGATGGCCTGTCCGTAGAAGTAGCCCCAAAAGTCCTCTCGCGTCGCGCCGCGGGACATCGCCCAGGCCGCATCAACCAGCCCGGCCATAGAAAGCAACTCCCATAGGCGCCCGCGCGATTCCCGCGCCATGTCCAATGACATCAGAATGTTGCGGGAGGAGATGAACACGCAACCCGACAGCATGGTCAGGATCGCTGGAAGGGCGTTTTCGGTACCGAGGGCGGCGAACTGAACGGCGGCGGAGTAGACGATCGCGGAGTAAAACACGGTCTCCAGCGGTCGCAGGCCCGCTTCCAGCGCCGCAAGGGAGTACATCAGCCCCAGCAGGGATGCTGCCAACCCGATGGTCGTGCCGTCTTTCAGGCCCTTCCTCATCCCCTGTGTCATTGGTTCAATCTCTATCCGTTCGGCGCGTTCTTGCGATTAATTTGGTCACAAAAAAAGGGGCTGCGAAGCCCCCTGTTTTGAAGGTCTGCCCTGTGGCGTCGATCAGACGCGATTGGGCAGGTCGTCAATGGCGGTATCGGCTAGAGAAGCCAGCGCCGCAGCGTCGAGTTGCTCGGGCAGGGACTTGCGCAGCGCGCCGATTGCCAGTTCCGCAGCCTTGGACTTCAGGTCGTTCTGAGCCTGCACCTGCAGCTGGCCCATACGCTGATCAAAGGCAGCGCTACGGCGGGAGAGCAGGGTGCTCAGGTCGGCCGCAGACTTTTCGGTCACGCGAACAGCTTCTTCCTTCGCCTGCTCCACAATGGCAGCAGCGTCGGCGTCGGCCTTGCCGAACTTTTCCTTGTACTGGGCCATTTGTGCTTCGGCTTGGGCGAGCAGCTCACCGGCTTCGTCGATCTGCTTGGAGATCTCGGCGCCGCGGGAGTCCAGCGACTTGAGGATCGCACCACCAGCGCGCCAGAAAACAAAGGCGAGGAAAGCAATCGTACCAGCTGCGACCCAGAACTTCGGGTTCGATGGGTCGAGGTGATAGGTGATGATGTTGGTGTTTGTGCTGTTATCAGCCATTGCCCAGCTCCTTCACCGCGTTGCTCAGTTTCTTGCTGTCGAGCTTCACGCCCAGCACTTGGGCGGCAGCCGCTTCGGCGGTTTCAGAGGCGACGCCGGAAAGTTCAGCGACGGCAGCCTCGGTTTGCTCAGCAATTGCCTGCTCGACACTCGCCTGCTTGGCAGCGAGTTCAGCGGCGAGGTCGGCCTGTGCTGCGGCTGCTTTCGCCGCGGCATCGTCCGACGCTGCTTTGATGATCGACTGCGCTTCGGAACGCGCTGCAGCCATCTTCTCCTCATAAGCCGCCATCATGGCCTTGGCTTCGTCGGAGAGCTTCTGCGCGCGGTCGATGTTGCCGGTGGTCAGCGCGTCGCGCTCCTTCCGGACCTTTTCGATGCGGCCCAGACCGACCGTGACGATGAGCATGGTCAGGCCAAAGGTTACAATGAACCACAACAGGTTCAGACCCATGGCAGTCCCGTCACCGAGGATATCAAACTGAGGCATG
>CBFHUI010000081.1:0-12510 GCA_965658725.1 Alphaproteobacteria bacterium
TCATCCCCCTGCGCAGCCTCGACGCTGGCAGTGGGCTAAGCACACCGTCCCTGACGTCCGTGGCCGTATCGGTCCCGACCACAGCGGCCAGCGCGCGCTTCCACACAGTGCAGCGCGGCGAGACGGCTTATCGCATTGCAAAGAAATACGGCGTGAAGCTCGATGTCTTGGCGACGACCAACGGGCTGGACGCGAATTATTCCCTGCGCTTGGGGCAGCAGCTGACCATTCCGGGCGTGGTGAACGTCGGAGCGGCAGCGGCCTATGAAGCGCCGCCGACGTCTGTGCTCAGCACCGAGACGCCACCGGTTCCTTCAAAGCGCCCTCCAGCGCCGAACCACGCGCCGCTGCGCCTGACCGAAGGGCTGAACGGCAGCAACCTTGAACCTCTGGCCTCGCTCGGCACGCCGCGCGTCACCCACGTGCGCGTTTCCGGTCCCCGGCTGATCAGCCCGCTCCCCGCGGTGAAGCAGGACGAAACCGTCCTGTTGCCTGATCGGGTCTCTCGGGTGGATGCATCCAAGTTCAGCTGGCCCGTTCGCGGCCGCTTGCTGTCAACCTTTGGTCCCAAGGAAGGCGGTCTGGTCAATGATGGCATTAACGTAGCCGCGCGGTCGGGCGAGCAGGTTCATGTCTCTAAGCCGGGCGTGGTGATCTTTGCCTCTGACGAGCTGGCGAACTACGGCAACCTGGTGCTGGTCAAGCATGACAACCGCTGGGTTACGGCGTACTCGCACCTTGATACCCTCGACGTGCAAGTGGGCGAGAGCCTTGCCGCTGGCGCACCGCTGGGCCGGGTCGGGACCACTGGAAACGTTTCCCGCCCGCAATTGCATTTCGAAGTGCGGCGCGACGGCAAACCGATTGATCCGCTCAAGGTTCTGGGCTTCTAGAGCCAGCACCAACGCTTCAGCAAAAAGCCCCGGCCATATGGCTTCGGGGCTTTTTTTGTGAGCTTCTCGGCGTCTGTGGAAAGCCGCTGCTAGCTGTTACGGCCGATGAAGTCTTGCGCAAATTGCCAAGCCACACGCCCCGACCGTCCACCGCGCGTGGTCGCCCATTCCAGCGCCGCTGCCCGAACCTGAGCCGCATCGCCGCTGACGCCGGCTTCAGCCAGATAACCGTCCACCATGGCGAGGAAGGTATCCTGATCGCATCGGTGAAAGCCCAGCCACAGGCCAAAACGGTCGGAGAGCGATACCTTTTCGTCGATGGCTTCCTGACTGTGGATCGCTGCGCGCTGCTCGTTCTCCATCATATCGCGCGGCAACAAGTGGCGGCGGTTGGACGTGGCGTAGAACAGCACGTTCGCGGGCCGTCCGGCGAGGCCGCCGTCGAGCACGGTCTTTAGCGACTTGTAGGCGGCATCGTCGTAGTCGAAGGACATATCATCGCAGAACAGAATGCTATTCGCGGGCAGGGCGGCGAGATGGCCCAGCAGGCGGCCAACCGTCGCGATGTCTTCGCGCGCCAATTCCACCAGAAGCAACGGCTTTTCGAGCTGGTCTTCGTGCTCGATGGTGGCGTGAACGGCCTTCACCAGGCTGGACTTACCCATGCCTCGTGCGCCCCAAAGCAAGGCGTTATTCGCAGGCTTGCCGTGGGCAAAGCGGCGGGTGTTTTCCAGCAAGGTCCGACGCGAGCGGTCGATGCCCAGCAGCAGGTCCAGATCCACCCGCGCCACCTGTGGCACCGGCTCTAACCGATGCTGCTCGGGACGCCAGACGAAGGCCGTTGCGGCGCCGATATCTGTGGGTTCGATTGCAGCCGTATCCGGCGAAAACCGGGCGGCCAAGGCCTCCATCGCCGCCCTGATGGCGCGCACTTCGGTCTGCAGAGCTTCATCGCTCATCATCATTCTCCCCAGCCGGAAAGCGCATTTCTTTCCGCTTAACGAGTGGCAGAGCCACTAAAGATGACCCATATACGCCGCAATGCCTTGCAATCGCTGCATAAACCAAAGGCACGCCGGGCGTGGCTTTATGGGTCTTGACCTGTATAGTCCGCCCAACTCAACAGACCAGTGGGAATGCGGAAACTCTGCCCCCGAAAGCGGCAGACGGTGCCGCGAGCCCAATAGTAGGATACCAACGATGAAACTGACGAAAACCCTCACCCGTTCCATGGCCGCTGCCGCCGTATTGTTGACCTTGCCAAGCGTGGCGCTGGCGCAGGCCGGTGGTGCGAACGGGCAGCTGATCCAAATGGTGATCATGTTCGGCGGGATCGGTCTGGTCATGTACATGTTCATGATCCGCCCCCAGCGCCGCCGCGAGCGGGATCGTCAGGACATGATCCAGAACAGCCAGGCGGGCGATCACCTGCTGCTCAACTCGGGCTTCAAGGTGAAGCTCAAGCACAAGGACGAGCGCTTTTTTCGCGTTGAACTGGCCGATGGCGTGATTGCCGAGGTTGATCCTAACGCCGTCACCGCCAACACCACTGCTATGGAAAAGCGCGCCAATGAAGCCGCAGAACGCGCCGAAGCCAAAAAGGCCGGCCGCAACCGGAACAACTGAGTTCCTCGACCGTCTTAAGTGAATGACCCCCGTCCCGGTTTAACCTGCAAAGCCTAGGAGAGCCGGGGGCGGGGAGAAAAAGAAAAGGCCAGAAGGCATGACATATACCCGTTGGTGGCAACCTGTTGTCGTCCTGATCGTGGTGCTTGCCGGTTTGTATTTCGCCGCGCCCAACCTGTTCCCCCGAACAACCTACGACGAAAACAATACCCCGCAGAACTTCGTCCCGTTGCCCTTCCTGCCCTACCAGATCAATTTGGGGCTGGATTTGCAGGGCGGGTCTTACCGTCTGGTCCGCGTTGATCTGAAAGACGCCAAGAAATCCTACATGGAAGACGTGCAGCGCATCGGCTCCAACGTGCTGCGGGAGCAGGGCGTGGCCCTGCGCGCGACGCCGTCTGACACCAACGTACGCTTCCTGTTCCGCGATCAGACTGCGATGCTGGGCGCGCGGGAAGTGCTCCGCGAGCAATTCCCCAACGCCCTGTTCACCGACGAAGGCGCGACGCTCACGGTCGGGATCAGCGATGAGAGCTTCGAGCTGGTCAAGCAGGAGACCGTGCAGTCGGTCCGCGATACCATCGAGCGCCGGATCGACGCCTTTGGCCTGACGGAGCCGAGCATTCGAATTCAGGGTGAAGACCGCATCCTGATCGAAGTACCGGGCGTTTCCAATATCGACGAGTACCTCGAGAAACTGGCGCTCACGATCCACATCGTTGAGCGTGCGGGCGTGTCTCGGAACCCCAACGAAACGATTTACATGATGCTCCCCGACGCCGAACGCGTTCTGGCACCGGGGGAAGAGCCAACCATGTACTTGATCAACCGCGAAGCCTGTGTTGACGGCGCGGACATCCAAGGGACTGGCGTTGACGCGGAGCGCGGCGTGGCAGTGACCTTCACGCTGAACAGCCGGGGCACCAAGGATTTCGCCGGCTGTACCCGCGAGAACGTCGGTGAGCGGCTGGCCATTGTGCTCGACGGACAAGTCATTTCAGCGCCCAACGTCAACGAAGCGATCACGACTGGCGCGGTGCAGATCAGCGGCGGCTTTGAACTGGTCGAAGCCCGCAACCTCGCAACCCTGCTGGGGACCGGCTCGCTGGCCGCGGAGGTGGAAAGCATCGAGGAACGGGTGGTTGGTCCCGGTTTGGGGGCTGAGTCCATCCGTGCCGGCGCGATTGCTTGTATCGTCGCCATGGGTTTGGTGCTGGTTTTCATGACCTTCTCTTACGGCCTGTTTGGCCTGATGGCGAACGTTGCGCTGGTGGTTAATCTGGGTCTGCTGCTCGGCCTGCTGTCGATTTTTGGCGCGACGCTGACACTGCCGGGGATCGCCGGGATCGTTCTGACCGTCGGTATGGCGGTTGATGCGAACGTTCTGGTGTTCGAGCGTATCCGAGAGGAAGCCCGAGCCGGGCTGGATCCGGGGGCAGCGACCGACAGCGGCTACGGCGCTGCGTTCTCGACCATTCTGGATGCCAACCTGACCACGGTCATCGCAGCGATCCTGCTTGCGGCCTTCGGTACAGGGCCGATCCAGGGCTTTGCGATTACGCTGACCATGGGCATCCTGACCTCCATGTTCACCGCGCTGATGCTGACGCGCCTGCTCATCAACCTTTGGCTCGACGGGACCAATCCGTCGAAGCTGCCGATTTAAGCGGAGGAGGCGCAAGATGTTTCCCTTGATCCGACTCTTCCCACAAAACAGCAACCTCAACCTGCTCGGCCTACGCCGCATCACGCTGCTGGCGTCGGTGCTGCTGGTGGCCGTATCCATCGGCATGTTTTTCAGCCGTGGCCTGAACCTTGGCATCGACTTCAAGGGCGGGCTGCTGTTCGACCTGCGCTTTGGCGAAGCGGTGTCGATCGAAGACGTCAAGACCGACCTAACCGCGCTGGGCTATGGCACGCCAGAAGTGCAGGCCTTTGGCTCCGATCGCGATGTTAAGGTCGTCTTCGGCGTGCCGGATGCGCCGACTGAAGACGAAGAAATCGCCATCGTGAACGAGATGAAGCAGGCCGTGCGCGGTCTCTACGCTCCGCTGCTCGACGGCGACGATCTGGCACTGGCGGAAAAAACCGCTTCGGACGCCGGCGTATCCTTCGAAAACGGTTCGGTTGAGTATCGCCGGGTCGAGAACGTTGGCTCCAAGATCTCAGGGGAACTGGCGCAAAAAGGTGCGCTGGCGACGGCCTTGGCGCTGCTGGCTATCGCTGCTTATATCTGGTTCCGGTTCGAGTGGCAGTTCGCTATTGCCGCGCTGGCTGCGCTGACCCATGACGTCATCACGACCATCGGACTGTTCGCGATCTTCCAGTTCTCCTTTGACCTACCCACGGTCGCGGCGATCCTGACTATTGCAGGGTATTCGATCAACGATACCGTGGTGGTTTTTGACCGCGCTCGGGAAGAGATGCGGCGGTACAACGAGCGCCCGGTCGTGGACGTGCTCAACATCGCGCTGAACCGCACGCTGTCGCGGACGCTGATGACGTCGGTAACGACGCTGTTGGCGTTGGTCGCGCTCTTCGCCTTCGGGCCGCTGGTGATCCAGGACTTCACCATTGCGCTGATCTGGGGGGTGATCATCGGGACGTATTCGTCGCTGTTCTTTGCTACTCCGCTGCTGGTGATCATGGGACTGTCTGCACGGGCCTTTGACAAGAAGATCGTGGACGACGACGAAGACGACTACGCTGCCCAGCTCGCCGCGTCAGTGACTGAAGTCGATGACGAGGAAATCCGGGCGCGGGTTCGGGGTGATGATGGCCGGGAGCGTCGTGTCGAGGCAGAGATGATCATGCCCGAAGACGATGGCCCAATCGAAAACGCCCCGCGCAAGCGCCGCAAGAAGAAGCGTAACTTGGGCCGCAAGTAGCCCTGCGACGCAGACGGAGCGCCGCCGCAGACGCCGGGATCAAAGAGACCGGTTGCGGCGGCGCCAGCTTTCATAGAGTCCGCCGAAAAGCAGCATGCTCACCCCCCAGATCGTGGCGGCAAACATGCACTCCAAGCCCACCATCATCCCAATCTGAAGCCCGCTCATCTCTGGCTCTATAACGCGCAGGCCGATGGCCAGGACCAGAGGCACGACGAGCAACCCCGTCCCCAAGTGCACAATGCACCTCTCCAGTGATGAGTGGAGTCGCAGGGACGCTTCGATCAAGAGTGCCGTGACCGTAGAGAGCGCAAAGGCGAAGATCATCACAACTTCCCCCTTCACCAGGCCACAGTGAGAGATAATCCCGTTGTACCAAGACCCGAGAACGGCCTGAAACGTCGCGTGGACCAGCACACCAAAGCACCACGCGCCGAGGGTGACGGCTGTGAAAAGTCTGGTTGATAGGGTTTTCTTTGGTCTCACGTACTGTGGTTCCAACGGCTGGTGCGAAATGTGAAACAAGCGTGCCTTCACTGTGGGACGCTTCACAACCAAAAAGATGTAAGATGCAACCTTGTTGAAAGCAGTGTTGAGATCAAAACCCTCCATTTTGTGAGCACGTTTGAAAAATCTAAGAAATAAAGAATAATTTCCTCGCCCAAATGAAGCTGCATGCCGGGCTGGGTGGTCGCAGGGCTTTTCAAGCGTAGCGCCATGCCTCATATCGCTGCCATGGATATTACACCTCACATTCGCGAAAGCCGTGTCATTATCGATGGCTACGGCGACGGCGGCTTTCGGGTCAACGGAGAGCGGCGCGATGGCGCGCTGATCGTTCTGGAAGATCAAGCGGTTGCACTGGACGTGCGCAGCATTGAAGACCTCAGCCCCGAAACGCTTCAACCCCTGTTCGACGCAGCAGACACGCTCGATGTTGTTATTTTCGGGATGGGGGAGAAGATGGCCTTCATCCCGCCTGCTGTGCTGCGCGCGCTGCAGGACCACAACCTCGGCTCTGATCCCATGGACACGGGCGCGGCCTGCCGCTGTTTCAACGTGCTGGTCACAGAAGACCGTCGCGCTGCGGCGGTTCTGTTACCCGTCTAGGCCCGGTGAACCCCTTCCTCGACCTTCTCCTGCGCGGCCATGCAGCGTCTGAAGACCGCTTGCGTCCCTGGTACGCCATTGCGCACGAAGTCTCGCTTGCGCCTACCAAAGTGACAGAGCCAGCCATTGGACAAATCCGGCTGAAGTGGTGGTCCGACGCTGCTGATGAAGTCCTATCCTCGACGACTGAACCCCGTGCACACCCGGCTGTAACGGCGTGGAATGCGGCCTTGGATGCTGCGGGTCATCGGCCTGCGCCGGGGCTGATCCATGCCTTTGTTCAAGCGCATGCGCTGGATTTGGAGGCCCAACCCTATGGCGACTTTGAAGCCCTGCGTGCGGGTGCGACGGCGCGGTGGGGAAACCTGCTGCGGGTAGGATTGCAAGTGCTGGAAGTCGGCGACGAGGCGCACCACCATGCTGGTAACCATGTCGGTTCGGCCTATGGCATCGCGGAAAGTCTCTTCACCCTTGCCACCGCATCCACTCGGAACCGGCAGACGCACCCGGACTTCACCGCTGCACCCGAGCAAATGACAGCAGAGGCACGGATGGAAGCCGGTCAGAGAACGCTGGGGCAAGCCGTTTTTCACCTTGATCGCGCCCTCGAAGTGCTGCCGCGAGCCTCGGTGTCGGCCTTGCCGGTGCTTAGGCTGGGGTTGGCCGCCCGCGCATTGATCGAGGCTGCTGACCGAGCCGGGGCAGACCCCTTGGCCTTGCCGCCAGTCTCCCGCGTAGCGGGCACCTTTGCGCTGCGCCTGGTCGCGGCGAAGGTGCGCCGGGCTTATGCCTAAGGACCGCTTTGCCGCCTTCCGGCAGGAGGACCGCTTTATCGGCGACTGTCCCCTTTGTGAGCGCCCCATGCTCAAGGGCCCCAGCATCGACAAGCATCACTTCTTACCCAAGTCGGAGGGGGGTGGGCCGGAACATGCGCTGTGGGTGCATCGCATTTGCCACAAGCAGATCCACGCGCTGTTCACTGCAAAAGAACTCGCCCGCGACCCCGAGCTCCAGCGCCCAAGTGCGCTCGCCGCGCGGCCGGAGCTTGAAGGGTTCGTGAGCTGGATACGAAAACAGCCGCCCGAGTTTAACGCACGAATGCGGAAAACAAGGCGGCTGCGGTCGTGATCTGACCCGTGTGTCAGATCGGGTGCCTTAACGGGTGAATTAGAGCGCTTCTTCCAGACGCTCACCAACCCAGGACCAGTTCACCAGCTTGGTCAGCACGTCCTTGATGTGGTCAGGACGACGGTTCTGGTAATCGAGGTAGTAGGCGTGCTCCCACACGTCGATCCCGCACAGCGCGGTCGCGCCGTGGGCCAGCGGGTTTTCACCCCCTGGGACGCCTTGAGTGACCAGCTTGCCGTTCTCCAGCGCAAGCCACGACCAGCCCGAGCCAAAGACGCCAGCGCCGGTGTTCACGATAGCGTCCATCATGCCGTCAACGGAGCCAAAATCACGCTCAGCCATTTCCTTGAGCTTACCGGAGACGTCAGACGCACCGCCTGCAAACTGGTTCCAGTAGAAAATGTGGTTCCACGCCTGACCGGCGTTGTTGAAGACGCCCTTGAGGTCAGCTTTGCCGAAGGATGCTTTCACCACATCTTCAAGCGACATGTCCGCCATTTCGGTACCTTCGACCAGCGGGTTGAGCTTGGCGAAGTACGTCGCGTGGTGCTTGCCGTGGTGCAGCTGTACGGTTTGCTGACCGATGACCGGCGCGAGGGTGGTGTCGTCGTAGGGAAGGGCTGGAAGCTCAAAAGGTGCAGCCATGGGTCTGTCTCTCTCTCGTCAAAAGTTCAGGGCCGTCGAACGGCAGGGAATTCCCCCTAGATGTAGGCTCTCAACCGCCCTTAGCCAAGGCACAAGAAAGCCGATCTGCTTGTTTTGCCGCTCAGGCCGCCTGCGGTGTCTGCAGGCTTTCTTGATAAAGCCGCTCATAGTCCGGGTAGGCTTTGAGTGCGCCTGAAGCGAGCAGGACTTTGCGGTCCCGGCCCTTGATCTTGCGCTTCTTGCCATTGGCCGTGATCTCGAACGGTGGCGGGGGTGGGAACAGGCCGAAGTTGACGTTCATCGGCTGAAAGGTCTCCGGGTTAGCGTTCCGCGTCAAATGACCCAGCAAGGCACCCATGGCGGTTTCTGGCGGGGGTAGGGTCGCCCCGCGTCCCGCCATTTCAGCCGCCGCCAACCGACCCGCCAGCAGTCCGATCGCTGCGCTCTCGATATAGCCTTCAACGCCTGTGATCTGCCCGGCGAAACGCACGCGCGGGTCGGCCTTGAAGCGCAGCTGTTCGTCCAGCAGCACGGGGGAGCGGATGAAGCTGTTGCGGTGGATCCCGCCAAGCCGAGCAAACTCAGCCTTCTCCAGCCCCGGAATCATCCGCAGCACATCCGCCTGCGCGCCGTAGCGCATCTTCGTTTGAAACCCGACGATGTTGCGCAGCGTGCCCAGCTTGTTGTCCTGACGCAGTTGCACGACCGCGTGCGCGGCCTTTCCCGTGCGGGGATCGGTAAGGCCCACGGGCTTCATCGGGCCGAAGCGTAGCGTTTCCCGCCCGCGCTCGGCCATGACTTCGATCGGCAAACAGGCCTCGAAGTAAGGGGCGTCGGCTTCCCAGTCCTTAAACTCGGTCTTGTCGCTCTCCAACAGTGCGTCGATGAAGGCCTCGTACTGTTCCTCCGTCATGGGACAGTTGAGGTAGTCGGTGGCGTCGCCCTTATCGTAGCGCGATTGCGCCCAGACGATGTCCATGTCGATGGAATCGGTGTGAACGATGGGCGCAATGGCGTCGAAGAAGGCGAGGTGCTCTTCCCCGGTGCGTTCAAGGATCGCCTTGGACAGACCGTCGGAGGTCAGTGGACCGGTGGCGATGATGACTTGCTTCCAGGACTCAGGCGGCCAGCCGTCGATCTCGCTGCGATCCACCTCGATCAAAGGATGCGCGCTGATGGCGTCGGTAACGGCCTGGCTGAAGCCGTGGCGGTCTACAGCCAGCGCACCGCCGGCAGGAACCGCGTGCGCGTCGCCCTTGTCCATGATCAGTGAGCCGGACAGCCGCAATTCAGCGTGGATTACTCCCACGGCATTGGCTTCTGCATCGTCCGAGCGGAAAGAGTTGGAGCACACCAGTTCGGCCAGATGATCGGTCTGGTGCGCTTGAGTGGCGCGTACGCCGTCCTGTCGCATTTCGTGCAGAACAACCCGCTGACCCGCTTGAGCCGCTTGCCAAGCGGCTTCTGAGCCCGCCAGCCCGCCGCCGATGATGTGGAGAATATCGTCATTTTTCATAGTGACAGTTTAGGCGCTCTAGGGGCCAAGGTCACGGCGATTGATCGCCGCGCTCCAGAAAAAGGCAGGCAACAGAGGAATCCTGTATGTCGATCAATACGCCTTTCGCGCGGCAGTCCTGCGCTGGAGAGCAGCCAAAGCGCTTTAGGCGATTTTTTGTATGGACAAGCCGCAAAGCGACCGCTAATTACCGCTGCACAAATGAGCCGCGGGAGTAGCTCAGTTGGTTAGAGTACCGGCCTGTCACGCCGGGGGTCGCGGGTTCGAGCCCCGTCTCTCGCGCCATTTGTAAAAAGCTAAAAGGGCCTCGGCATTCGCCGGGGCCTTTTGCTTTTCAGGTTTTGGCACTTTCCCTTTTTCTTCTTCACCGCTGAGGGTGCAGCCTTGGGTGGCGCCGCCGGCATACAGGAGCTTGCACCGCGCCCGTGTGGCCTGTGCTGGCATTTTCCTTGCCCGTGGATCTGTGCGCCCGTTCGTGCGCGGGCGACCTAAGCAAAGCGGTAGGGAAGGTGGGGTGCACGGCACGTCCGCCTTCCCTCAAGCCCGCCGTAACACGGCCCGCACGTCCTTCGCTCTTTCCCTGCCGCATTCAAGCTCTCATCGCGCGTCGTTCACATCTCTGTGGCGATGCATAAGAGCGTAGGCCAATCCTTTGACAGAGCCTTTATGCTTTCGGCACTATGATGGGTAGAAAGACAGTCACGAAGACACGCGCCGCGTCTCTGTGACGAAATTATCAAGAGAGCTCTATCATTTATTCAATGAAAACAGAGGTTTAGGATTTGGCCTTGCGTTTGCGTGGCGCTATTTGAAGTCGAACAAACCTATTCTTACTGATTGGACTTGGCGGGGTTAACCGGTCTGATGTGGAGGAGTAGGGGCCGCGGCTTCAGCCTCGCGGGGATTATCGCTTTAACTAAAGGGACTAGCTTGTGCTTAGTGTGGTTTCGGACAGTCAGACTCCCGTATTGCCTTTCATCATTCAAAGCGTGGGGTGCGCGACGGATGCCTTTGCCCGACGCATGCTGGGCGCTTGCGAAGGCTTTGATGCGCCTCGCTTCTTCACCTCAGAACCCGCCGAATCCGTCCGCCTGACCGTCGCCCTGACTACGGCAGTGATGGCGCAGGCTCACGATCATGAAGCAGTCGTGGTGCTTGCCCCGGCCAGCCGTATGCACGCGCTCGGCACACGTGTGCGCGAAGCCTTGGAGCGCGCTGCGCGGCTGGCGCGGACGGGTAAAGTGGTTGAACTGGTTGCCGCTGACTCAACGGTTGGCGCGCGCCGGTTTGCAGAAATTCGCGGGATGGCAGGGTGTCTGCATCTCGGGGAACCGCGGGAGGGCGATTATCCGGGGGTTGAGGGAACGGGGATCTTCGTCCTGCGCGCGGACAGCTTTCTGGTGGAGGCTGAAATCCTGTGCGGAGAAGCGCTGGCGGCGTGCCGTGATGCGCTGTTGAAGGGCCGGCTTGGGAGTGGCTTGTCAGCGTTGGCGCTGGACCAACTCGCGCGGCTGAGTTTCTCCGAAGGCTACTGGAGCCGGACGGACAACAGGGCCGCCGTGGTGATCGGAGAACGATACGCCGCCACCCCGGTGGGCGTGCCTTCCGATGCGCCCGCTATCGCCGCTTCGTGCAGCGCCTGTGGCGGGGCAGAGGATCGATGCCGCGCCCACGCCTAGCACGTTGAAACCGAGGCGTTTGGCCCGCTACGCTGGGACAGCTCGATAACATCGATGTTGCGGACCAGTGGGACAAAGGTGTCGCCCTCATCAACGCTAAGCCAGAAGGTCGAAAGCCGCTCCTGCTCTGCCACGTCAGCGTCGACGCAGCCCGAAGGCAGAACGCTCACCGCGACCATCGTGGCTGTATCGCTGCGGGTCTCCAACCAGCCCTTCAGTTCTTCCTGCAGGCGCGCGTAGCGGTCTGCATCCTCAGGCGACAGCTTGTAAAGGTAAAGGTTCTCGCCTTCCGCCGGCTTGATGCCTTTGAGCCCCGAAGACCCAAGCGCCAGGCGGTCGAGCGCAAATTGCTCCTCGACCCGCTGCCCGGTCTCCGGCCGCGTCGCCGACAGTGTCAGCCGCTGGCCCGCTGGGGTTAGTTGGACCGCTTGCGGCGTGGAACTGACGACCTGAAACGTCGCTGGATCGGCGGTCAGGGCATCAGGTCCGCGAAAGGCGGCGACGGCTGCAATAGCAAGCGAACTGCACGCCGCAGCGGCAAGGAGCAGAAATGGGGCGAGTAGGTAGCGCATGACGACCCTCAACGGATGAAATTCGCCGTCACTTTGGCGCTGACAATAAGGCAAAATCGGGCCGGGTTTTGTGGGAGTCTGTGACTCCTCGTGATCAAAAAAAAGTCAGTGGAAAAGCAAGCATTCGCTAATATGAGAAGTGCCTAATAAAGAAGGCCACCAACTTGGGGTAAGTTGGTGGCCGGAAGTGGCACCTCGGCAATGGAATTGCGATAGGTTTTGTTGGGGTGCTACGCAGCCTTTGCCATTCTCAGATGCATGCAGGCGTCACCCGATTTGCAGTGTTTTCGCTCACAGACTTTCCGGTAACCCTCCACGCTCAAGTGATATCAAAATTGCTACGTCATTTCACTAATTTTGATAGAAATGCGCATTCACGGGTACTGTTGCCCTATTTGCCCGCCTGGTTCGGGGGTTTCGTCGTTGTTCTCTCCTCAGATCAGGCGTTTAGGG
>CBFHUI010000082.1:0-11917 GCA_965658725.1 Alphaproteobacteria bacterium
CGGAAATCATGAAAACTCTTATTAGCTCGATCGTCGCGCTGTTCGCTTTCGCTGCTGTCGCTAGCGCGTGCAACGTCGTTTCCTCTTCCGGCAGCGCTGTTCGCTCTTCCATGGGCTCTTGCGTGCTGACCTCTAACGGCACCAACAACCTCGCAGAGTGCGAAGTTGCTATGATGGAAGGTCCTGGCAAGGGCTGATCCACGAAGCTTCGTCGAAAGACAAGTTTTCCAGCAAACGGGAATCAGGCGCGAACTGGTTCCCGTTTGTCATTTCTGGCGTTGTGAACGCCAGAAGCAAAAAAAGCCCGAGACCGGTACCCCGGTCGCGGGCTTTTTGCTGTTTAGTGCAGGGTGGCGCGGCGTTAGACCGAGCCGTGGCAGTGCTTGAACTTCTTGCCAGAACCGCAAGGGCACGGGTCGTTTCGCTTGGTCGATTTCATCTGCGCCTCAGTCAGTCCGCCGGTCGGCGCGGCTGCGGCTGCCCCGCCTGCTGCCACAGCACCAGCGCCGGCAGGCGCCGCTGCTGGGGCCGCCGCACGGGGATCAGGTTGGCGCACTTCCAAGTTTGCCAACACCACAACGACTGAGTTCCGGTAGCGCTCGAGCAAACCGTCAAACATCTCAAAACCATCGCGGCGGTATTCTGCAAGCGGGTCGCGCTGACCAAAGGCGCGCAAGGAAACGCCTTCACGCAGCCGCATCATGTTCTGGATATGCTCGCGCCAAAGTTGGTCGAGCACGCGCAAGGTGATCTGGTTTTCGGCGGAGCGCATGGTCTCCGGACCGATTTGCGCCGCCTTTGCCGCCATGTGCTTGTCAAAGGCTTCGAGCGTGCGATCGATGATCACTTCGTCATCCACGCCGTCTTCACCCGCCCACTGCTGGATTGGCAGACCCTCCGGCACAAAGGCCGCTGAGGCGCGTTCCAAACCTTCGAGATCCCACTGCGACGGGTAGGAGCCGGGCGGAATGTAACGACCAACGAGGTCTTCCGTCGCCTTCTCCCGCATGTCTTCGAGCTTCTCGGTCAGGTCTTCGGCGTCTAGCACTTCGTCCCGCAGTTCAGCATAGGCCTGACGCTGGTCGTTCAGCACGTCGTCATAGCGGATGAGCTGCTTACGGATGTCGAAGTTATAGCCCTCACGCCGCTCCTGCGCTTTCGCAATCGCGTTGGTGATCCACTGGTGCTCGATGGCTTCATCATCACCGATGCCAAAGCGCTTGAGCCAAGTGTCCAAACCCTGCCCAAAGATCCGCATGAGATCGTCTTCGAGAGAGACGTAAAAGCGCGACTTGCCCGGGTCGCCCTGCCGCCCCGAGCGGCCACGCAGCTGATTGTCCACCCGGCGCGATTCTCCGCGCTCCGTGCCCAAGACATAAAGACCGCCGGCCTCGACGACCTTCTGACGGGCAGCAGCGATTTCCGCCTTCAGCGCTGCACCGATCTTTTCCTGCTCCGCCGTATCGCGAACGCCCTTGGTGGCTTCGGCGTAGGCAAAGTCGTAGTTGCCGCCGAGCTGGATATCGGTTCCGCGACCCGCCATGGACGTCGCAATGGTGATCGCACCGGGCGCACCGGCCTGCGCAATGGTAAAGGCCTCGCGCTCGTGTTGGCGGGCAGAGAGGACGTTGTGCTCGATGCCCGCTTCGGTTAGCGCGGCAGAGTACATTTCCGAGCTTTCGACCGTCGGCGTGCCGAGCAGCACCGGCTGCCCCTTCGCGTGCGCCTCCTTAACATCGTCGAGGATGGCGAGAACCTTCTGCTTGGCAAAGCGGAAGATCATGTCGTCACGGTCCTCGCGGATCATCGGCTGGTTGGTTGGAACCGCCGTTACCATCATGTTGTAGATTGCTTCGAATTCAGCCGCTTCGGTCAACGCAGTCCCGGTCATCCCAGCAATCTTGCCATACTGGCGGAAGAAGTTCTGGTAAGTGATGGTCGCAATGGTGGTCGCTTCTGGCTTGATCGTCAGGTTTTCTTTCGCCTCAAGCGCCTGATGCGCGCCGTCGCCCATGCGGCGACCGGGCTGCGCACGGCCCGTGAGTTCGTTAATCAGCACGATCTCACCACCCTGAACCATGTAGTGCTGGTCCTTTTGGAACAGACGGTGAGCGCGCAGCGAGGCCATGATGTTGTGCAGAAGGCCGACGTTCTCCGGCTGATACAGTCCGCTTTCTGCCGCCAGCAAGCCGCGCTTGCGCAGAACTTCTTCAAGCTCCGGCACGCCCTCTTCTGTGAGCTGGATGTTCCGGGTCTTCTCATCGACGGTGTAGCTGTCTTCAGACAGTTCCTGCGCGATCAGGTCGGTCGCGCGAAAAACGTTCGAGACGTCCACAGCAGGGCCGGACATGACCAGCGGCGTCCGTGCTTCGTCGATCAGGACGGAGTCCGCTTCATCAACGATCACAAAGTTAAACCCGCGCTGCACCATCTCGGCGCGCGTCGGCTTCATCTGGTCACGCAAGCTGTCGAAGCCCACTTCGGCAGCGATGGAGTAGGTGACATCCGCTGCATAGCCCCGGCGCTTGGCGCTATCCAACTCACCCGGCGTCATCACACCGCGCTCCAGCCCCATGGTCGAGGTCACATAGCCCGTGCTCAGGCCCAGCGCTGCATAGAGCTTGCCCATATCCTGAGAATCGCGCTGCACAAGGTATTCGTTCACGGTGATGATGTGCACGCCTTTGCCGGGCAGTGCGTTGAGGTAGGCTGCGGCGGTTGCGGTGAGGGTTTTACCTTCACCGGTTTTCATCTCCGCCACCCGGCCTTCATGCAACACCATGGCGCCCATCAGCTGAACGTCGAACATGCGCTGACCCAGCGCACGCTTGCCCGCTTCACGCGCTGCTGCGAAGGCTTCCACCAGCAGGTCGTCGAGGCTCGCGCCCTCAGCCAGCCGCGCTCTAAACTCAACCGTCTTGCCCTTGAGATCCGCGTCGCTCAGCGCCTCAAAGTCAGCTTCCAGCGCATTGATGGCATCGACCTTGGACTGCAAACCGCCCAGGTACTTGGAGTTTGCGTTGCCAAAGACCGCTTTTGCGAACCGCTGAAGCATGATGACTGGTGTCCCAAAGAAGATTGAACGAGTTGACTGGCTGTAGGTAGGCGTTGAAGCGCTGAGAGTCCATGACCCAGTGCATCTGCCGTCAATGGCGGAAGTGTCGCGTTCCCGTGAACACCATCGCCATATCAGCCTGATCAGCCGCCTCAATTACTTCATCATCTCGCATGGAACCGCCCGGTTGAACGACCGCGGAGACACCGGCGTCGATCAGCGCCTGAATGCCATCAGCAAAGGGGAAAAAGGCGTCAGAGGCTGCCACGGCCCCGCGCACGTCCAGCCCGGCTTCACCAGCTTTCTTGATCGCCAGATGCGCTGCGTCGACCCGGCTCATCTGTCCGGCCCCAATCCCGAGCGTCGCCCCGCCAGCGACCAAAACGATCGTGTTCGACTTGACGTGTTTTGCAACACGCTGAGCAAAGGCGAGGTTGTTCAGGGTTGTCGCGTCTGGCGCGCGACTGGTGACAGCTTTGAAGCCATCGACGCTGGCTTGCTCATCATCGCGCGACTGCACCAGCAACCCGCCCGCGATGGACTTCACCGCCAACCCGCGCGCAGCTGGGTCCGGCATGGTTCCGGTGAGTACCAGCCGCAGGTTCGGCTTTTGCGCGAAAACAGCGAGCGCCGCCTCATCAGCAGCGGGCGCAATGACGACTTCAGTAAATATCTCGGTAATCGCGGCCGCGACAGAGCCGTCGAGCGGGCGATTGCAGGCAACGATACCGCCAAAAGCCGAGGTCTCATCACAGGCCAAGGCCCGGCGATAGGCGCCATAGAGGTCATCCCCCAGCGCCACGCCGCAGGGATTGGCGTGCTTGATGATCGCTACGGCCGGGTCGTCAAACTCCGCCACCAGCTCGAAAGCAGCGTCAGCGTCATTGAGGTTGTTGTACGACAGCGGCTTGCCCTGGATCAGCTCTCCTGTCGCGATGCCCGGACGCCGGTCAGCGGCCAGGTAGAGCGCCGCGCTCTGGTGCGGGTTCTCACCGTATCGCAGGGGCAGCGTCTTTTCCCCGGCAAAGCTCAACTCAGCAGGGAAGGCATCTTCGACCGTATCCTGCAGCCACCGGCTGATTTGGGCATCATAGCGGGCAGTGTGGGCAAAGGCTTTGGCGGCAAAGGTCTGTCGGGTTGCCGCGTCCAGCCCATCGGCCCCGATCAGCTCTATCACACGATCATAATCGCTCGGGTCCACCACGGGCAGCACAGACGCATGGTTCTTTGCACACGCGCGCACCATGGCCGGGCCACCGATATCGATGTTCTCGATACACGTGGCGAAGTCCGCCCCGCCCGCCAGTGTTTGGGCAAAGGGGTAAAGGTTGACCACCAGCAGCCCAAACGGCGAAATCTCCTGCTCCCTGAGCGTCTGCATGTGCGCCGGGTCGTTCTGATCCGCGAGCAGGCCGCCATGCACCTTGGGGTGCAAGGTCTTCACCCGCCCGCCCATGATCTCGGGAAAGCCTGTCACGTCGGAAACCTTGGTAACGGCAAGGCCTTCGTCGGCGAGCAGGGCCGCTGTTCCCCCGGTCGAAACCAGCTCGAAGCCCAGAGAGGCGAGCGATTTGGCAAAGGGGACGAGACCCGCCTTGTCAGAGACGGAGATAAGGGCGCGCTTGTGGGGTGTGGTCACGGTGTAATTTCCAGCCAGTCAGTCAGATGCGCCTCTTAATGACACTTATGCGACGGTGAATCGACAGGCGAAAAATCCGTCCACGCCCCCGCTCTCTGCATAGTGGCTGGGGAGGATGCGAAGAGTGCCGTCCGGGGTGAGGCTCTGCGGCAAGGCGACTTCTTCGGCTGTGAAGGGCTGCACGCTGACCCTGTTGTGTCGGTCGAGAAAGGCTGTCACCTGTGCCTCGCCCTCTTCCTGTTCCAGCGAACAGACGATGTAGAGCAGGGTTCCCCCCGGCTTCACCATCTCCAAAGCCTTATCGAGCATGCGAGCCTGCGTCTTAACATGTTCCAGCAAGGTGGTGGGAGAACGGAGCCACGGCGCTTCGGGGTTCTTGCGGAAGGTGCCCGAGGCACTGCACGGCGCGTCGAGTACGACCAGATCCACGGGCTTGTGGCTGTATTTCAGCACGTCGATCTTTTTCACGGCAGCTTTCAGGCCGGTACGCTCAAGGTTTTGCGCCACCCGTTCAAGCCGATAACCGCTGTTGTCCACGGCGACCACCTCAGCCCCGGCACGGGCAAGTTGCAGGGTCTTTCCGCCCGGCGCAGCGCACAAGTCGATGGCCACTTTACCGCGCAAATCACCAAGGGCGGCGATGGGAACATGCGCGCCCAGATCCTGCACCCACCAAGCGCCACGCTCGCCGAGATCGCTGTCCTGAAACGCTGGAAAACCATCGTCAAAGCGGAACTGACCCGTCGGCAGGCGCACCGCGCCTTCTACCGTGTCCGTGGCAGGGTCAACGAGACACAGGTCCACGGGCGCTTCAGCACGTGCCAGCGCGTCGAAGGTCTGCACGGCCTGCTCCCCCCACTGCGCCCGCCAGCGGTCGGCGAGCCAGTGCGGCAGGGCGGGCTGTGCCCGCAGGGTGTCGGTGAAGGCTGCACGTTCCCGGTCTGCACGGCGGAGAACGGCGTTGACCATGCCCCGATAACGCTGCGTCGCGCGTGTGCCGAGCAGGTTTACAGTGGACGAAACTGCCGCATGGGGCGGTGTTTCAAGCAAGAGAAGATCGGTAAAGCCCAGCCGGATCACGGCTTGAATAAACGGCGGCACACCCGAGCGGCCCTTATCAAGCACCTCGGTCATCAGATGCAGCAAAGGCCCATGATGGCGCATGGCCGTGCGCACCAACCGCCAGGCAAAGCCGCGGTCGCGTGGTGATAAGCCTTTGGCCTGGCGGTTAAAGGCTTCGTCGAGCGACAGGCCCTCGGCCGGAACCGCTTCCAGAGTCCGCGCGGCGGTCAGGCGGGCATAGTCCACGCGACCGGGCGTGGAAGGACGTGCGCCCTTTTGGGGTCTTTTACCTTGGGACAAGAACCACTACTTTCTTGGTATGAAGTCAGAATTTAAAAAATCCACGGTGCAGAGCGCCTCGTCCACCAAGTCCGAAGCGCCTTTGGCAGGCGATACCGGCGACATGCGCCCCGTTCACGAAGTGTTTAAGGGCTTAGCTGCCGCCCGCCAACCCGAAGATGGCGGACCCGAAGGGCAGGAGCCAACCACCTTTGGCGACTGGCAATCCAAAGGCCGTTGCATCGATTTCTAAACCCTCTGGCAAACCACAGTCAGATCAAGCCTTCGCTGCACCCGCACCGCTAAGCCTTCGCTGCACCCGCACCGGACGACTTCGGCGCGTCTGGGTCAAGCGGCCAGCGCGGTCTGGGCGCGACATCGAGTTGATCGGCCCAATATTCGACCCCGCCGCTCCGCAACCGTTCCGCCCCCGCCCACGCAATCATCGCTCCGTTGTCGGTACACAGCGCAAGCGGCGGAACGATAACTTTGAGCCCCAATTCTTCGCCCAAACTCTGCAGCATCCCGCTCAGCACCCGGTTCGCTGCAACCCCGCCCGCGACGACCAGAGCCGTCAGCGGCGCATCCGTTGCTTCCGCAGCGCGGCGTGTGCGGTCGATGAGAGACTCAAAAGCCACTCGCTGGAAGCTGGCGGCGATGTCTTCTGGCCGGTGCGGTTCCGCGCCTTCAACAGCACGGCGTACAGCGGTTTTCAGGCCGGAGAAGGAAAAATCCGTCCCGGCGCGCCCTTTGAACGGCACTGGTAGCGGGACAGACCGGTCATCCCCGGCGCGCGCCAGCGTCTCAACGGCTGGGCCACCGGGCATTTCCAGACCCATCATCTTTGCGGTCTTGTCAAAGGCCTCGCCGATGGCGTCGTCGATGGTCGTGCCGATCCGCTGATATTCCCCGACCCCTTTGACCAGCAGAGTCTGACAGTGACCGCCACTGACCAGTAGCAGGAGGTAAGGAAAAGCGACTTCATCGACCAAACGCGGTGTCAGGGCGTGGCCTTCGAGGTGGTTGATGGCGAGAAAGGGCTTGCGGGCCCCCAGTGCGAGGGCCTTGGCGAAGCTTGCACCCACGATCACCCCACCGATCAGACCCGGCCCCGTGGTTGCCGCGATACCGTCGAGGTCGCCCATGCCGACCCCGGCTTCTTCGAGCGCCTGAGCCACGACGGGGTCGATTTTCTCAACATGCGCCCGCGCTGCGACTTCAGGCACGACACCGCCGTACTTGCGCACAGCGTCCCATTGGCTGAAAACCACATTAGAAAGAATGCGATCTGCAACCGGCTTGGAAGCATCGACCACGGCCGCAGCCGTTTCGTCACAAGAAGACTCTATGCCCAGAACCAACATACCCCCTGCTTGGCGCAACCAACCCGAGCCCGTCAACCGCCACAGCGCGGCACGGCCCTTGGTGCTGATGTGCACAAATGACGGAGAGGGGCTGTCCCGGCCCTACGCGTCGGTGCTGGAGGCGCGGGGCGCGGCGGTCATGGATCTGTCGCTGTTTGCCGAGCGCGCTCTGCCCGTCTCGATGCCGCGACTGCTGGAACGTTCAGAGGTTACCGTGGTCATCCCCAGCGTCCGCGCAGCCATGGCACTGGCCGGGCAGGCCTGGTTCACCCAGCGGCGGGATGCCATCCGCGCGCTGGTTCCGGGGCCAGAAACCGCCGCAGCGGTTGAGCAGCTGGGGGTGCAGGTCGCATGGACGGCCGCGCAAGGTTTTCGGCGCAGCCCCCTACCCGACACTTTGGCAACAGAAGCAAAAGTCTACATTGCCAATGCTGCTCTGCCCGCAGGGGCGCTGAGTCTGCCGCTTGGCCCGGACGATGTTCTGCTCCCCGCCTACCGCCGCGCGCCCAAGCCCTGCGCGCCTTGGACACCCTTACAGGCGCGAGAGATCGTACAAGCCGAGCACCTGACCGTTCTGGCGCTTTCCCCGACCCAGCGCGCCGCCTTCGAAACCCACCTGCTGAAGCTTGGCACCAAGCGGCCTGGGAGGATGCAACTGGTTGCTATGACCGACCGAACCACACCCGGATTTTCGGCGCAATTCTGGGATCAGGTGTCAATCCCAGCGGTTTCCCAGCGAGACTCACTGGTCGATCTCCTGAAATACCGTGCGTTTTGATCGTCTTTTATAGAAAATTTTATTTATATTGGTGAGTCGTCCTGTTAACCGAGGTCTGTGACGCGTTCTTGGCTTCTGCGGAGGCCAGCGGTAGTTTGTAGGAACACCGGGTTGAAAGAACGCGTTTTCACGGGCCGCCGAGGCTTGGGAGTCACCACCCCACCCTTTCCATCAGGAAAGGGACAGTCGGCGCACCGCACACCTTAAGGAACCGCTCCACATGGCCGAGAACACTCCTGAAGCAACCATCATCGAGTCCACCGCGACCGACGGCGGCGCTGCGAGCAGTCGGACGCTAAACTTGCCGCTGATTGTCGGCATCATCGCGCTGATCCTGAGCATCGTTGCACTGGTGCTTGTGCTGCGCGGAACGACTGCTGCAGACTTGTCGGCCGAACGAGACGCGATCGCAGGTCTTGAAACCCGCCTAAACGCCCTCGAAGCTGCCCCCACCGCATCTCCCGAAGCTGCCGGTAACGACTTGACCACAGTAACCAGCGAAATCGCGACCCTACGTGCTGACCTTGCCGCGACCATCGACGCCGTGAATGCTGAGCTGGCGCAGGTCAAAGCGGGCATGAACAACCTCGGCACCGCCGCCGCAGCTGAAACGACCGGTGAAGACAGCGCAGCCGCCGGGGCGTTGGCCGCGCTTTCGGCCCAACTCGCTGGTCTGTCCGAGACCGTAGACGGCTCCTTGGACCAAATCGCCGCCCTCTCTGAACGCCTCGACACTGCTGATGGCGCGCTTCAAGCGGTCAAGTCGGCGAGCGCCGCGCAAGTTGAAGGCGTCCGCACCGCACTGGATGACGGCTTGGCCGCGCTATCTGCGCTTGCCGAGCGGACCGATGCCGCCATTGGTGAAACCCGCGTGACCTTGAGCGAGCAAGTCGATGCCGCCGCCTCGACCTTTGGCGAGCAACTCACAGGCGTTCAGGTCACCCTGGACGAACAGCTTACCGCCCTCACAACCAATCTCGACGACGTCCGCGCCGCAACTTCTGAACAGTTCAACGCGCTCGGGGATGCCATTACCGGGCTGAACGATGAATTCACCGCGATGAAGGAAGTCTCCGTCGAGACCTCAACAAAGGTGCTGGCCGTCAACCAACTGCGCGACGCGCTGGCATCATCTGCCCCCGTTCGCCCGCACATGACCTCACTCGAAGCGCTCAACCCGACCGAAGAGCCTTTGCTGGCCGCGCTCGCGACGGTTGACCCTATCGCTGACCTGCGAGTGCCGACGCAAAAGATCCTCGCAGAAACCATCCGCGACTTGAGCCCTAAGCTGGTGAATGAAACCCGCATCAATGCAGCCGAAGGCCGGGGCGGCAAAGTTCTGGCCCGCCTTGGCAGCCTTGTAACGGTCGAGAAGGTGGATGACATCGCCGCCATTCCGGGCATCGAAGGCAACATGGCCCGCGCCGCCGCGCGCATCGTAGAGGGCGACTTCAGCGCCGCGCTGACCGAGTTGGAAGACGATACGGTTGAGATGAACCTGAACCCCGATACGCAGGCGCGCTTTGACGCCCTGCTCGTCGATCTGGCCAACCGCGCCACTTACGAAGACCAGCGCCGGGTTCTGGGCGATTGGGTTACCACCACGCTGAACGCAGCCCGCGCGACGGCGTCCAACTAACCGGCTGAGAAGCCCTATCGGGAGACGACACTATGGTTCGCCTTATCCTGTTTGCGGTTCTCGTCGTTGTATTGGCGCTGATCGCATACGTTTTCAGTCAAAACCCAGACTGGAACGCCTCGTTTGAAGTCCTCGGCTACCGCCTATCGCTGCACCTTGGCTTTGTGTTCTTTGGCGCTCTCATCGTGCTGTGGCTGTTCGGCTGGCTGTATTTCACCGTTCGCCGGACGCTGGCCATGCCGGCAGAAATGGCGAAGAACGCCCGGATTTCGCGACAAAACCGGGGCTATAAAGCGCTAACGCAGGGCCTCGTCGCTCTGGCTGCCGGCGACCCGGACGAAGCCGACAAGCAAGCCCGCCGCGCGAACAAGCTGCTGACCGAGACCCCCGCCACCATGCTGCTGACCGCGCAAGCTGCCCAGCTCAACGGTGACGAAGAATCTGCGGCGAAGTACTTCGAGGACATGACCAAGAACGAGGAAACCGCCTTCCTCGGCCTGCGCGGCAAGACCATGCAGGCCATGGCGCGCGGCGACCGGAAGGAGGTTCAAGCGCTCCTTGAACGTGCGCGGAAGATCAAACCGAACGCGCCCTGGATCCTCGAAACAGAGTACGACATGGGCCTGCAGACCGGGCAGCTTGAGGGCGCACAGCGCGCGGTTAAGCGGCTGGCCAGCCGTCGCCTGCTCAGCTCCTCCGACGCGCGCAACCGGCTTGCCCTGACTGAAACCGATCTGGCCTTTCAAGCTGCGGAAAAGGGCGCGTGGCGGCAGGCGGCAGACCACGCTCAGCGCGCCCTGCGCGACGACCCAACGTTGGTCCCGGCCCGCTCCCTGGCGGCACGGGCAAACTTTGAGCTGGGCAACATGCGCAAGGCCAAGGAGCAAGCCGTCGAAGCCTGGCGCATCCGCCCCACTGCCGGGGCCGCGACCACTTACCTGCGCGCCAGCAAGCCCAAGGACATCGCCGCAAAGCGCCACGCGATCAGTGAGCTGATACAAGCCAACCCCAGCGCCGTTTTCAGTCAGTACCTTCGCGCCGAAGCCGCGCTGGAATCCGGTGATCTGGCCATTGCCCGCGATGCTGTGGGAGACTTGCCAGAGACTTCGTCGGCCGTTGGCCTGAATGCGCTGCGGATCCGGCTTGACGCTCTTGCCAATGGTGGCGAAGACCGTTCCCCGACCCCGCTGGACGGCCACTCTCTGCCCATCGAGCCGCAAGTCTGCTCGAACTGTGGGACCGAGCAAACCCGCTGGCGCGCGGTCTGCACCAACTGCGGATCAAGCGGCACTGTGGGGTTACCGGTGAAGGCCCTCTCCACACCGAAAATGCTGCCCCCGACCTAAGCGACAGGCGCCCGCGCAGCACGCATAGAAAAGGCCCGTCGCTGGTGCGCGGGCCTTTTCTGCATTTGAACTGGTGTCGGTTTAAGTAGAATTAGCCCGCCAAAGCGACGGTATCTGCTGCTTCGCAGTCCAACGTGAGAGCCCGGTGCTCCGTCTCGAGCACCATTTCGCCGCCATCAAATTCCTCGATCAACCGCAGCAGCGCCCGACGCAGAGTCTGCGGCGGCAGGATGTCCTTGACCAGCGATGAAGCGGAAATCTCACACGTCACAACAACTGATTCAACATCGTCACAGAGGGCAAAGCTCCAAGGGCCGTGGCGGTTGAAAGGCGGAAAAGCGGAGGTGTCGCACACGGTCGTAGCGCTCGCCACCACCGGCGGCAGCGCTTGCACGCCCACCTGCTGAAACTGCGCCGCACTGCTCGCTGGGAGGGCAAGCAGGCTCAAAACCCCGACAAACCACGGTCGCATGACATCTTCCCTTAATAAAAGTCAGATGCCCTTATCCGCCAGCCTGTAGCGAGGACCGCGCAGAGTCGTCTTTATGCGCCGTAGACCCACACTCCGTCGCGTAAGTAGCAAAACGCGTTAAGCTATCCCCAAATAAGACGCATTTCAGCGCGACTCGACGGTTTCAGAGACCGATGATTAATCGCAGCTTTTCCAGCGCTGTCTGATGGTTTTCGCGATAGGCGATTGTGCCTCGGAACTGCCCTTTGCGGTCCACGAGGTAAACCGACGCCGTGTGATCCAC
>CBFHUI010000083.1:0-11408 GCA_965658725.1 Alphaproteobacteria bacterium
ACTTGCCTTATGCCACGAAAGCATTCCCGATATGCATCCTCAACCCGGACTGGAGAGAGACCGGGTTTACTTCCAGGAGGGAAACTTCATGAAAAACATGTTCCTTAAATCCATGCTGGTTGCCACAACCATGCTGGTGGCCGCTTCCGCTGCACAGGCGCAAAGCGTTCTCAACGTCGGTAACGGTGGCGAGCCCGGCTCGCTTGACCCGCACCAGATTTCCGGTACGTGGGAATCCTCGATTGCCCGCGACCAGTTCCTCGGCCTCTACACCGAAGCGGCTGACGGCTCCATCATTCCAGGCGCTGCTGAAGGCTACACCGTCTCTGACGATGGTCTGGTCTACACCTTCACTCTGCGCGACCATAACTGGTCCGACGGCACGCCGGTTACGGCTGCTGACTTTGAGTTCGCCTTCAAGCGGATCCTCGACCCTGCGACCGCAGCGTCCTACGCGTACCTGATGTACACCATCGCA
This sequence comes from Alphaproteobacteria bacterium, assembly GCA_965658725.1. Classification (GTDB taxonomy): domain Bacteria; phylum Pseudomonadota; class Alphaproteobacteria; order UBA7985; family UBA7985; genus UBA7985. The sequence goes on from CBFHUI010000083.1 coordinate 479, forward strand.
GGCGCTGAATCCTTCAACGGCGGCGAAGGCTCCATGGACGACGTGCAAGTGCGCGCTGTCGATGACAAGACCCTTGAAGTCACGCTGGCATCTGCCGCGCCTTACTTCATCTCCCAGCTGACCCACAACACGGCTTACCCCGTGCCAAAGCACATGGTTGAAGCCATGGGCGATGAGTGGTCGCGCCCTGAGAACATCGTCGTTAACGGCGCGTTCAAGGTGTCTGACTGGACCATCGGTGAAAAGCTGACCCTGACCAAGAACCCTGACTTCTACGATGCAGCGAACGTGTCGCTGGATGAAGTCAACCTGTTCCCGATCGAAGAAGCGACCGCCGAGCTGAACCTGTACCGTGAAGGCGCGCTGGACGTGACCTCCTCGATCCCACCGGGTGACATTCTGGGTGAGCTGACCGACGAATTCGGCGATGAGCTGTACGTAACCCCTTACGGCGGCACCTACTACTACGCCTTTAACGCCACACCGGCGCCGATGGATGATCCTATGATCCGTTCGGCTCTGTCCATGTCGATCGACCGTGACTTCCTGACCACGGCTGTGAGCCCGGGCAACGTACCGGCTTACACCTTTGTCCCACCAACGCTGGGCGGGGGTTACACCGCGCAAGCTGCGGATTGGGCTGAGATGTCCTATGAGGACCGTGTGGCAATGGCCAAGGGTGTGATGGAAGCGGCCGGTTACGGCGCTGACAATCCTCTGCCAGTGGTGATCAACTACAACACCTCCGAAGGCCACAAGGCAATTGCGATTGCGATTTCCGACATGTGGGCTGAGATCGGTGTGAGCGTTGAGCTGTTCAACCAGGACGTTGGCACGCACTACGACGGCCTGCAGGCTCAGGACTTCCAGATTGGTCGTGCTGGCTGGATCTGGGATTACCCGGATGCTGAAAACCTGCTCGCTCTGATGGGTCCAAACAGCCCGTACAACTACGGTAAGTACAATAATGCTGAGTTCAACGCTCTGCTCGCGTCGTCTTACCAGCAGGCGGGCGACGAGCGTCTTGCGACCATGGAAGCGGCTGAAAAGATCGCCATGGAAGAAGCGGCTCTGGCTCCGATCTACTACTACAACTCCAAGCACCTCGTAGCATCCTACGTTGATGGTTGGGTTCCGAACGGTGACGACCGTCACCCTTCGCGTTGGATCACCGTGTCTGAGTAATCTCAGTCCGTGAACCCGGTGCCGCCCCTTCTCTGTGAGGGGGCGGCACTTCCTTTTCTGACTTTGTTTTCACCCTCGCTGCCGGTGAGCCGCTCGGTGTTTCTCTGCCGATGCCGTGCCGCCAACTTCCGCAGCCCTCTTTCGCAAGGCTTTGTGCATGGCCTACGCCTTTCAACGTTTCGGGCAGATGCTGGTAATCGTCCTGATTGCCCTGCTGGCGGTGTTCTCGACCCAGCGTCTGGCACCCGGCGGCCCGTTTGACGGCGAACGCCCGCCCCCGCCCAAGATCCTCGAAAACTTGCGCGCCTATTACGACATGGACCTGTCCATGCCGGCGCAGTTCTACAGCTACCTGTTCGGCATGGCCGGGCGGGAGATTGAGGCGAACGGCAAGGCGGGAAAGGCACACTGGATCACCATGCCGCGCGGCGCAGAGATCACCACGCTGGGCGGAACCACGGACCGCACCAAAGAGGACGGCATTTTTGTCCGCCAGTTCTGCCCGTGGGATCTGTGGCTGGGTCAGTTCGTGCCTGGACGGGCCGACAGGATGGCTGCTGCGGGGATTGAGGAGCCGCCCGTGCTGCGCAAATGCGGCGTGGTGCGCGGGGACTTCGGTCTGTCGATGGCGCGGCGCTCGATCTACGTCAACGACTACGTCCGCGACGGCCTACCCGCGACGCTCAAGTACGCCATTCCCTCCTTGCTGTTCGCGCTGCTGCTCGGGGTGCCGATGGGCTTTTACGCCGCCTATCGTCAGAACCAGCCCGCCGACTTCATGATGATCACCATCGGGATGTTTGGGACGGTGGTGCCGAACCTTGTGATGGCGCCCTTGCTGATCTTCCTCTTCGCCGTGCAGCTCGATGCTTTCTTCCACTGGCTGTTTGTCGAGACGCTGGAATGGATCGAGTTGGGACGCCGCCAACGCACCCTTAACTGGATACCCAGCGGCAAGACCGGCGGTGTCATCAACTACGTGCTGCCGACGCTGGTGCTGGGAACGGGCCTGCTGGGCCGGATCGTGCGCCTGTCGCGTGCTGGTGCTTTGGAAGCGCTGCGCTCAAACTACGTGCGCACGGCGCGGGCCAAGGGGTTGCCTGCACACGTCATCCTGCTGCGCCACGTCTTTAAGCCTGCGATCCTGCCGGTGCTGACCTACATGGGGCCGGTCACTGCCTTTATCCTCACCGGCTCGCTGGTAATCGAGCGTGCCTTCTCCCTACCCGGACTGGGCCGGCAGTTTGTGACCGCGGCGATTGACCGGGATTACACACTGCTGATGGGAACAACCGTGATCTTGCTGCTGGCGATCATCCTGCTGAACTTCATCGTGGACCTGCTCTACACCTACCTTGATCCCCGCATTCGACGGGGCGGAGGGCGCAGCTGATGACCCTGATCAATCGTGAACGCAATGAACAGGCACTGGCCGCCGCCGGGGAAGTGCTGCGCAGCCGCTCGCTGACGCAACTCGCCTTCGCCCGATTCCTGCGCAACCGCGTCGCCGTAGGCGCGACGTTGGTGGTGGCAACACTGGTGCTGATGGCCATTTTTGCACCGGTCTTTGAGATGCTGACCGGCTACCAGATGGATTTTCAGGACCGCAATTTCTACTCCGGCAAAGCCCCGGACTGGAACGCAAAGCACTACTTTGGCACCGACCAGAACGGCCGCGATATCTTCGTCCGCACCATCTTCGGCATGCGCATTTCCATGCTGGTGGCCTTGGTTGCTGCGTCAGTCGCGCTGGTGATTGGCGTGGGCTACGGCGCAATCAGCGGGCTGGCAGGCGGGCTTACAGATACGATCATGATGCGGATCCTCGACCTGCTGATCTCCTACCCTTTGACGCTGATCGCCGTGATCGCGCTGGCATACTTCGGGCGTAACATCTTCATCGTCTTCGTCATCATCGGCCTGGTGGAGTGGCAACTGATGGCGCGTGTCATCCGGGGTCAAGTGCTGAGCCTGCGCAACTCCGACTTCATCGAAGCCGCCCGTGCGGCGGGTGTCCGGCCAATGGGCATCCTGATCCGCCACATCGTCCCGAACGTCGCCGGCGTGGCCATCGTTTACATGACCCTGATCATTCCCGAAGTGATTCTGGTGGAAAGCTTCTTGGGCTATCTCGGGCTGGGCGTGCAGGAACCGGCGACGTCGCTCGGCGTTCTGATCTCCGAAGGCGCGAACTCGATCGAGCGCAAGCCGTGGATGACCTACGGGCCCGGCATGTTTTTGGTGGTGCTTTTGCTGGCGCTGAACTTCGTCGGCGACGGCTTGCGCGACGCCTTTGACCCGAAGGACCGCTGAGATGACTGATTCTCGTACGCCGCTGCTGAGCATCCGCGACCTGTTCATCGAGTTCGACACACCCGATGGCACGGTTAAAGCCGTCAACGGCATCGACCTTGACCTCTACAAAGGCGAAGTGCTGGGTATTGTCGGGGAGAGCGGGTCGGGCAAGTCGCAGTCGTGGATGGCGACCCTGGGCTTGCTGGCTGACAATGCACGCACGTCGGGTGCTGTGACCTTTGACGGTCAGAACCTGCTCGAGCTTCCCACCAAGGCGCTCAACCCGATCCGGGGCAAGCGCATCTCCATGGTGTTCCAAGACCCCATGACCAGCCTCAACCCCTATCTGAACATTCAGACCCAGATGGTTGAGGCCCTGCGCATCCATAACCGCGGCATGAGCAAGCAGGACGCCCGCCAGCGGTGCATCGAAATGCTCGATCGCGTGGCCATTCCAGCCGCGGAAAAGCGCCTCAAGCAATTTCCGCACGAACTTTCCGGCGGTATGCGGCAACGGGTGATGATTGCGCTGGCTCTGCTCAACGACCCTGAAATCCTGATTGCCGATGAGCCCACCACGGCGCTGGACGTGACCATTCAGGCAGAAATCCTCGACATCCTTACCGACTTGCAGCGCGAGCGTGGGATGGCGGTGGTGTTCATCACACACGATCTCGGCGTGGTGGCTGAGCTGTGCAGTCGGGTGTGTGTGATGTACGCGGGGCGCCTCGCCGAGGTTGGACCGGTTGAGGACGTCTTCACCGACGCCCGCCACCCCTACACCCTGTCCCTGCTCAAAGCCACGCCGCGTGCCGCGCAAACTGCCCAAGTCGTGGCGGGGAGCGGCGGCGCTGTCGATCCAACCGGCTCGCGTGAAGAACTCTACGCCATTCCTGGCGCGCCGCCGAACATGCGCATGCCCCCACCGGGCTGCCCCTTCGAGCCTCGCTGCGCTTGTGCCAACCCCGATTGCGCACTGTCAGTGCCAGCGCTGGAACCGGTTGACGGCACGGCAGCAGAAGCCGGGCGGCTCAAAGCCTGTTTCCGCCAAGGGACCAGCGCCGAACTGTCGGAGGCTTTGCTGACCCATGGCCGCTAGCGACACCATCCTTGAGGTCGAGAACCTCTCCGTGCATTTCCGGTTGGGGCGCGGGCTGTTTTCCGGTCGGCAAATCGTTCGTGCCGTCGAGAACGTAAGCTTCGCTCTCTCGCGCGGGGAAACACTATCCATCGTTGGTGAAAGCGGGTCGGGTAAATCCACGCTGGCGCGCGCCGTGCTGCGCCTTGTGCCGATCACTCTAGGCTCGGTCCGTCTCAACGGTGAAAACCTCGCCGAGCTGAGCGACGAGCAAGTCCGCCAGCGCCGGCAGAACATGCAGATGGTGTTCCAAGACCCGATCGCCAGCCTGTCCCCCCGGCGCACGGTCGAGCAGATCATTGCCGAGCCGTTGATGGTCCATAACCCAGACCTGTCCCGAGACGAGCGTGCTGCGCGCGTGCGGGAGACCATGGACGCGATCGGCTTGCTGCCCGACATGCGCAACCGCTATCCGCACGAATTCTCAGGGGGTCAGGCCCAGCGCATCGGCATCGCCCGCGCGCTGATCGTTGAACCTACGCTGCTGGTCGCTGATGAGCCCGTATCCGCGCTGGACGTGAGCATTCAAGCGCAGGTGCTGAACCTGCTCTCAGAGATCAAGAGCCAGCGCAGTCTTTCGCTGCTGTTCATCTCGCACGACTTGAGCGTGGTCCAACACGTTTCGGACCAGCTTCTGGTGCTCTATCTGGGACACGTGATGGAGGTTGGCCCGGCTGCGGAAATCTATGCCAACCCGCAAAACCCCTACACTCAAGCACTGCTCTCGGCCGTGCCGCGCATCGATTTCTCCGAGCAGCGACCCGCACGCACCCGCCTAACCGGTGAACTGCCCTCGCCCACCATGGAGCACATTGGCTGCCCCTTTGCCTCGCGGTGCCCGAAAGCACAGGCGCTGTGTCAGCAGGCCAAGCCCAAGCTCGAACCCCGGCAGGGCCGCGACGTGGCCTGTCACTTTCCCGGATAAACCGACCATGGACTACAAGATCCCCGACGGCGTGGATTACATCGCCGTCAATCACGCCAGCTGGGACACCCTCGCTGACCTGCACTACCGGGACGAAAACGACTGGTACAAGATCAAGGGCTTTTTAGCAGGCGAAGACCGCCGCGCGCCGATCGATATCGAGTTGATGGGCGACCTGAGCGGCAAGCGCGTGCTGCACAGCCAATGCCACTTCGGGCTGGACAGCCTTAGCGCGGCGCGGTTCGCAGAGCAGGTTGTGGGGCTGGATTTCTCCGAAAACGCAGTCCGCAATGCCACTGAGTTGGCCCAGCGCGCCGGGCTCGCCGACAAAGCGTCTTTCGTCTGTGCCAACGTCTATGACGCGGGCAAAGTGCTGGAGGCCGAGAGTTTTGACATAATTTATGCCTCGTGGGGCGTGACGGGTTGGCTGGCGGATCTGCAGGGCTGGGCGAGCACGCTGTGCGGCCTGCTCAAGCCGGGCGGGAGCTTCGTCTACGCCGAGGGTCATCCGCACGCCTGGACGCTGGATGAGGAAGAGGGCGACCAGACGGGGTTTCTGCGCGCACAAAGCCCCTACTGGCACAGCGACGCGATTATCGAAGAATGGCCCGAGTCTTATACCGGCATCGCGATCCCTGAAGGCACCCGGCGGGCGGTCGAGTTTCCCCATACGCTGCAGGATTTCTTCACCGTGTTCCTGAACGAAGGCCTGCAGCTTGAAGTCTTTCGCGAGTTCGAAGGCATCCCTTGGAAAATGTTCACCCGCATGGTCGAAAACCCTGAGGATGGACAATACTACTTCCCCGCAGGACAACCCCGTCTGGCAATGGGCTTTGCGATGAAATGGACCAAGCCAAGCTGAACCAAGGCTTGTCCCCGTCACTCGGTTCAGCGTACTTTAGAGCACGCAGGTTGGGCGGCGCGTTTGCGCGCCTGAACCGAGCTTGAAAGGCCAGCGTTGGGGAGCGCGGGTTGTCCATGAGGGCGCACGCCTATGAGGGGAACTGTGCTTGTGCTGACTGTTTGGTTTCATCGCCTTTTGGGTACGTCCATGCGGCGTCATTTGGCCGTGCTGGTGGCGGCCGGACTGGCCGCTTTTGCCCTTGCCGCGCCAATGCGGGCGCAAGACGGCTCGAACCGCATGTTCACCTTGCTGATCGACCAATATGCAGACCGAGAGCCGCGCTTTCTGGTCGATGTCCGCGACGTCGCACCCTTTGCAACGCTGGAGACCGCACTGGCGGCTCAAAACAACCCGGAAGCCGCTTTACGCCGCGAAGTCGAAGCGGCGCTCGATGCACTCATGGAGACCGACCGCCTGCTGGATAAGCAAGCCGAGCCTGAAGCGGCACCAGACGACGAAATCACTGCACCAGCTGTAAGCGACGACGGCACGGTGGTGATCGTCGCGGCGATCCCCACCATTGCTGTACCAACGGTGGACATCGACGGCGAAGAGCCCGTGGTCTACGGCCTGCCTGTTCCGACAAACTTACCCCTGCCCAAGCCTCTTCCCCTTGAAGAACCGTCCGAAGCAATGGCGGAAACTGAGATCGCGATAACCTCTCCAGCGGAAGAGGACGCAGCGCCAACTGTGGACACCGCGCCGGTTGATACAGAAATGGCCGAGGAGACGGGCGATGCGTCGCTTGAAGACCCCGCGCTCCTGACAGAGGTCAGCGAAGCCGACGAACTCGCCCAGGCCCCTGCTCCTGCAGACACCCTGCCGGGTCCGGTTGAGACAGAAGACGCGGCGGCTGAGCCTGAGATCCTGCCCACCTTCGCTGGGTTAACGCCGCAGACGGTAACGGACGACACCACGACCGCGGAGCCAGTCGCAGAGGCCGACCCCCAACCCAGCGCCACCGCCGAAGTGGAAGTGGAAGTGGAAGTAGAAGTGGAAACCGAGGCTGACGCTCCTGTCGATGCAGCCTCCCTGCCCCCCATGCCTAAGGACCGCCCGGCGGTGCAGGTGGGCTATAAAGGCTTGAGTGAACCGCTTCCCACCCCGACCACCGACAGCAAGCCGGAAGATGCGGATGCGGTGCAAGTGATCAGTGGCAGCGATGCCGTCGCGCTCTACGATACGCTGAGCCAAAAGGCTGAAGCATCCAAAGGCGAAGGCTCATCCCGCAGCGGGCGGTCAGTCACGGTCGAAGTTGACGATCTCAGCGCCACTTTCGGCGCCAGTGCTGATGATTCGGAGTTGTCAGCGGAGGAGCAATGGGAACAGCTGATGCAGGACTCGTTGGACTGAGAAAGCAGGCTAGCAGCGTCGGTCTTCGTCGCTCACCCGTTTAGCGATCAAATCAGCAACGCTCAGGTCTTCACCTGCGGCCCCTGCCGCGCAGGCCCATTCGTGCGCACGCAGCAAGTCCGCCTCACCCCCCGCGCCCGACAGCCACAGAATGGCGAGGATCGGGTAAGCCGGGGCGTATTCCGCAATCGCCGCCTGGGTAATCAGCGCGCGGCCATGCTCGTAGTCGAGGTGGTCGGGCAGCTTACCCTCCAGATGCAGCAGACCGAGGGCAAAGCTCGCAGCGGGAAGTCCTGCTTCATGGGCGAGGCGGTAGTGCTCCATCGCGCTGGTCAGATCAACCGCGCCGCCCGTGCCGAACTCATGAAACAATCCGACGTTATAGGCCGCAACCGCGCTACCCAGTGCGGCTTGTTCTTCAAGCAAAGGTCGGGCTTGCTCGTATTGCTCGGCTTTAACCAGATCGAGCGCGAACCGCAGCCCTTCCGACACCCCTTCCTGCGCCCGCACGCCCCCGGGCAGCGCCAGAATCGCGCCTGTGGCGAGAGCCACTAGGCTCGCCGAGGTCCGGGGCGAAAGAGGGAGAAAGCGGAGCAGACGGTTCAGCATAGGGCAGGATCCTCAGCCACTGACGGCTGTACTTCGCCGTCATACAAATATGATCTTAGCGTGCTTGTATCAGCTTGCAGCGGAACACAGAAGCCTGTGCGCGCCTTCATATCATGAAGCCTTGCTGGCTTGCCCCTGCGCCCCCGCCTGTGCCACGGTCGAGCGGGAAAAACTCAGTTACGTTCAATCAGGTGAGGCAAGCCATGACCCCATCGTCGGTTCAGGTCGAAGTCCAAAGCAAAGGTTCCGTTCTGGCCCTTCACAGCGCCAGCGGCACGCGTCGGTTTCACGCCATGTGGCTGCGCGATAACGCTTGGGACGCTGAGACCCGGTCGCCCCGGAACGGCCAGCGGCTTATCGCATTGCGCGATATTCCCGCCGATACGCATATTTCAGCGGCGCAGGTGGAGGCTGGACAGCTGAGCCTGACCTTTGCGCCCGAGGGCCGTACCATCGGCTTTGACGTGGATTGGCTGCTGCGCAACGCCTACGACACCCCCAGCGGCGCGTCAGACACCGCCGCGCTCGGCTGGGTGCCCTCGGATGTGACGCTGTGGGACAGTGGTTTGCAGGAACAGGTGCCGGTGGCCAATCTGGCTGACCTGAAAGCCAGCTCGGCAGCGCTGCGAGACTGGCTGGCTGACGTCAGCCGATACGGCTTCGCCAAGCTCGTGGGCGGGCCCGTGCACGATGGCGCACTGTTCGACGTGGTGGATCTGTTCGGCTACGTCCGTGAGACCAACTATGGCCGCAAGTTCGAGGTGCGTACGGAGGTCAACCCCTCCAACCTCGCCTTTACCGGCTTGGGCCTGCAAGCGCACACGGACAATCCGTATCGCGATCCCGTGCCGACAGTGCAAGTGCTCTATTGCCTCGAAAGCTCGGCTGCGGGCGGGGAGAATATGGTCGTGGACGGCTTCCGCGCAGCCCAACGGCTTCGGACCGAAAACCCGCGTTGGTTCGACGTGCTGTCGCGGTACTGCGCGCGCTTCGAATACGCGGGCGAAGCGGGCGTTCGGCTTCAATCGCGCCGCCCGATGATCGAACTCGCGCCCGATGGCGCGCTGATTGGCGTGCGCTTCAACAACCGCTCGATGGCTGCCGCAGTGGACGTGCCTTTTGAGGCGATGAACGACTGGTACGCGGCCTATCGGCGGCTGGGTGAAATCATCGACGATGAGGCGATGGAAGTGACCTTCCGCCTTGAACCCGGAGAAGCCTTCATCGTTGACAACACCCGCGTCCTGCACGCCCGCAAGGCTTATGCAGGCACAGGAACGCGCTGGCTCCAGGGCTGTTACGCCGATATGGACGGCCTGCGCTCCACCCTTGCCGCACTGACAGCACAGGACGGAGCCGCGCCATGACGAGAGCCCCTCAGCACGACCCGGACACCCTCACACCCGAGACCATTGTTGCCTTCATCGGTGGAATTTTCGAGCGATGCGGGGATGAAGAATACCTCGGTGAGCCGGTCACCATGGAGCAGCACATGCTGCAAGGCGCGACCATCGCCCAACGTGAGGGGATGGCCGAAGACATCATTGTGGGCGCGCTGCTGCATGACATCGGGCACTTTACCTCTGAGTTCGGCACCTTCTCCATGGAAGACACCGAAGACCGCTTCCACGAAGAAGCCGGAGCGCGGGTGCTGGCGCGGTTCTTTCCGTCGGTGATTGTGGACTGCGTGCGCTACCACGTTGCGGCTAAGCGCTACCTTTGTGCGACCCGGCCTGAGTATCTGGACCGGCTCTCCGATGCCTCGCAGCACTCCCTGCGCTTACAAGGCGGCCCCATGAGCGCGGCAGAAGTCGCTGAGTTCGAGCAAAACCCCAACCTCGACAAGATCGTTCAGGTTCGGTTTCTCGACGAGGCGGGCAAGGATCCGGACATGGAAACCCCTGACTTCTGGCACTTCGCGCCCATGGTGCAGCGCATCGTGGATCAGCGCGTGGCGGAAGCGGCGGAGACAGCGGTGGCCGCTTCCTGAACGACGTCATAGCCGTAAATCTCATCCAGACTCCCTCGGGCAAGCCACGGCAGCAGTCGCCCGCCCAGCGCCATGGCCGCATAGCGGCGGCGGCGCTCACGGCCCGGGCCGAGGTGGAAATTCGTGGCGTTGCGCAGGGCGCGCTGTTGGATCATGGCGGTACGCGGCTGACGCAGCGCGGCGTAGCGGCTGAGCGCTTCAGCGATGGACGCAGAACCACTCGCCAAGGCCGCAACGGTCCAAGCATCTTCGAGCCCCTGACAGGCGCCTTGCGCGAAAGTCGGGAGCATGGGGTGCGCCGCATCACCCACCAGCGCCATTGATCCCGCGACCCAATCGGGCGAAGCAGGCCGATCGAACAGGGCCCAGCGGCTCAGGTTCGGCGCGGCAGCGAACAGGCGCGTGATGACCGGATCCCAGCCGGCAAAATCGTCCAAGGCGTCTTCTCTGCGGCCCTCGGTCTGCCAACTGTCGAGCGCGGCCGGGTCATCGAGCGCTTGCTCGACCACGCCGACGACATTCACCAAGCCT
>CBFHUI010000084.1:0-11231 GCA_965658725.1 Alphaproteobacteria bacterium
GCACATCGTTGCCCGACATCGGGGAAGCTTGAAGGTGAGCTCAAAAGTCGGAGAAGGGTCGCGGTTCTCCGTCACTCTTGCAGCGCATAAGTGATGCGCCATCGGCGCAGTTCGATCCCAAGGTTTTCTCCCGCGCCGTAACACAATCGTAACATTCACGTAACATTGCGGGCAGCAAGCAGAGGGTAGCCTCTGTCTGTTCCTCGCGCGTGGCGGCTTGGCCGGCTCTGCGGGGTGCGCCGTAACCAAAGAAACGATCAAACCAGACCGCACGCCGCAGGAAGTTTCAGCCAAGGTCTCCAAACCCTCTCATTGAAGGGATTTTTGCTGAAACCTCCGTTCGATCGACGTGCCAGGGGAACGCCAGACTATGAACCGAACCTCAAGCTTCGCTCTCCAGATCGCTTTCTTCATCTTTATGATTTTCGGGCTGGCGCTTTTCTTTGGGGCTTATGCCCTGATCGTTCCAGCTGTGATTGGCTATATCTGGGCCGCTCTGGCTTTTGGTCAGCGGCGTATTCGGCAAGGCCAACTCACGTTGGAGCAGGCGCGAGAGCAGCGGGTCAACCGCTTTGGCTTGCCTGACTTGCCTCGGTTCTACGGTTTTCTGACGGTGCTATGGTGGATCGTTCCTCCGATTCTGTTGCTGGTGCTCTATCGCTCCTTCGCAACACCAGTGCTGACCGGCATGCTGGAACGCGAAACGCTGGCGATCATGGGCAAGAGCATCGATCCTGCAGCCCTCCACCAATACGCCCGCTCGATCCTCGTGACGCTGGGTCTATCCGGAAACGGCACCGTTGCCGCGCTGACTGAAGCGCAAGCCTCCGCTTTGCCGGGGCTGGAAGTGTACTTCGGCAATCAGCACGCCCTGCGCCGTCTGTTCTGGTTCGCGCTTCTGTTGGGCGCGCTAGCATTCTGGCATCTGAGCCCTGAGCGCTTCAGCGGTAATCGCGGGCGCGTGCTTGTTTTCGTCCTAGCGCTGGTCTGCATTCTTGCGGCCGTGCTGTCGGGCTACGCTGCGGCCGCCATTGTCGTGCTGCTGGTGCTCGCGGTTGTCCTGTTCTCGCAAGAGGTGAACGCCATCCTTGGCCGGGCGCTGTTCATGGCGACGGGAGTGGCCGTGCTGGTGTTTCTGCGCGATCAGTTGGACTGGGGTCAGGGCGGTTGGATCGTCTCCGCCATCATCATCGCACTGTCGCTGCTGGTGCTGGTTCGTCGAGGCGTCCGGCCATCACTGCAGGATCAGTCCTTTGTCCTCGTTGCTCTGGGCGCAGCGATCCTTGCACTGCTGACGGTCATTACCTGGGCAGGGGCTTACTCTTGGCTCTACGACCACGGCTCCCAAGCCCTATTTGAGGTTTCGCCGGGCAATCTCGGCCTGCAGTCGCAAAAGCTCATCAACGCCGTCAACGATCTGCGCGCCGGATTGGTGCTTAAAGACGATGCACAGGCCGAAGCTGCCGCGCGCATCCTCTCAGCGCAGAACGCCTATCGCTTGGGCTACTTAGTGGTGACGTTACTGGGCGTCGGGATCGGAGTGGTGGGATCGCTGGTCTTCATCCGGCCTGTTTCTCGCGCGCAAGGCCGCCACGAGCAGGCAGCGAATTTCGGCATGATGCTTGCCTCCGCCGCCGCCATTCTCGTGACGATCGGCATTGTGCTTGCGCTGCTGTCCAACGCCGAGCTGTTCTTCTCGAAGTACCCGATTCAAGACTTCCTCTTTGGCCTGCACTGGTCCAAGGACGCGCCAATCCGAGAGGATCAGGCTGGGGGGTTCAACCTCGGTGCCGTGCCGGTCTTCTACGGCACGCTTGTCGTCTCACTGGTCGCGCTGACGGTGGCCCTGCCCATCGGTCTGATGTCTGCGATCTATATGGCAGAGTACGCCGGCCCTCGCGTGCGCGGCATTTTCAAGCCGATCCTCGAAATCCTCGCCGGGATCCCGACCATTGTTTACGGCGTCTTCGCCCTGCGCTCGGGCATTCCGTTCGCCAAGGACGTGTTCGGCGGGTTGGAATGGGTGCTGGAACTGCGCTTCCTGCCCGTGATGTTCCACCTCGAGTACCTCGACCTAAGCATCGGAGCAAAGTCGGGCGTGGTCGCAGGGGCGGTCATGGGGATCATGCTGATCCCCTTCATATCCTCGCTCTCAGACGATGCGCTCAAGGCCGTTCCGCGATCCTTGCGTGATGGCTCTCTGGCGCTGGGCGGACACAAGTCGGAGACCATTCTTAAAGTGCTGATCCCTGCCGCGCTGCCCGGCATCATGGGGGGCTTCCTGCTCGCCACCTCCCGTGCGATCGGGGAGACCATGATCGTGGTGCTTGCCGCCGGCGGACAGGCCAATCTGACCCTCAACATCCTCGACCAGATGACCACCGTTACCGTGCAGATTACCGAACTGCTCATTGGGGACGCCGAATTCGACCGGGCGAACACGCTCTCAGTCTTCGGGCTGGGTATGGTGCTGTTCATCTCTACCCTCCTGCTTAACCTCGCAGCGATCCAAATCGTGCGCCGCTACCGTCAGAGGTACAGCTGATGACTGATCCCGTTTCTCCGCACCTGTCCGTCTTCGCCGCCCGCCGCCGTGCTGCGCGGCTACGGGGTGAGCTGGTCTTCCGCTTGCTGGGTCTTCTGGCACTGGGGCTGGCCGCGCTCTTTCTGGTTTCACTGATGTATTCGGTGGTGAAAAAGTCGTACAACGGCTTCGTGCAGTCGTTCATGCAGATGGACGTCTACCTCGACCCCGAGATCCTCAAACTCCAAGACCTCGCTCACTATCAGGCGTCGATCGGCGTGCCTGAAGACAAGTGGGCGCTCGACATCGAACCTGACCCCAAGCTCGCCAAGCGGGCTTCTCGCTCGGTCCAGCGGGGAACGAGCTACAAGAAAATGATCGAGGGCGCGCTGATCGATGAGTTCGGGGACCGGTTTGTCGGTTACGAGACCGAGCGCGAGCGCACCAAGGCCATCTCGGCGACCGCCGAAATGTTCAGCCTCGAAACCCAGTTCCAGATCCGTGATCGACTGATCAGCGGGGAGTACCGGCTGGGTGAAACCATCTCGCTGTGGTTCCTCGCAGCAGGTGACGCAGACGTGCTGTTCAAAGACATGAAGCGGCGCTCGCAGAAGAACCTCGACTCTGAGAACTGGATCCTGCTCAAGGGCTCAGTCGATGAACAGGGGCTTTCGGTACTGACAACCCTGCGCGATACGGGCCGCACTCGCATCCGCCCGTACCTTGGTTTTCCAAAGCTCTCGCTCTTTGGCTGGACGCTGCTGGACCCCCAGCCGGGCTTCTTCGCCTCTGCCTCTTCCACCTCACCCGAGCGCGCCGGTATTGCCGCGGCAGCGCAGGGGACGTTCCTGATGCTGATGGTAGTGATGATCCTGTCGGTGCCGATTGGCGTGCTGGCGGCGATCTATCTGGAGAAGTTCGCCCCACGGAACCAGTTCACCGACTTTATGGAAATCAACATCAACAACCTCGCTGCCGTCCCGTCGATCATCTTCGGCATTCTCGGTGCTGCGGTGATTGTACAGTGGCTGTTCCCCGGCTCGCGCGGGTTCCCGATTGTGGGCGGCACGGTGCTGTCCTTCATGACACTCCCCACCGTGATCATCGCCTCGCGCGCTGCCATTGGTGCTGTGCCCCCGAGCTATGAAGAAGCCGCGCTCGGCATGGGTGCGTCGCGACAGCAGGCCGTGTTCCAGCACGTCCTCCCCGCCGCTCTGCCCGGCATTGCCTCCGGCGTCATCATTGGCCTTGCTCAGGCCGCTGGTGAGACCGCGCCTTTGCTGATGGTCGGCATGAACGCCTTCATCAACGATGTCTGCGACGCGGGCGCAGCCTGCCTCATGTCCAAAGGGGTGGGTATGCCGTCTCAGATCTACCAATGGGCGGCCGACGACGACCCGCTTTTCCAGAACAAAACTGCCGCCGGCATTGTGTGCCTGCTCACGCTGGTGATCACGATGAACGGTCTGGCGACCTACATCCGAGCGCGCTTCGAGCGCGCCAATTGAGGAAGAAACCATGTCTGATATCCGCATGAAAGCCGACGCAGTCCACGTCTACTACGGCGAAAATCACGCGCTTAAAGGCGTGTCGATGGACATCAAAAACCAGCATGTCACCGCGCTGATTGGGCCGTCTGGTTGCGGCAAGTCAACCTTCCTCCGCTGCCTCAACCGCATGAATGACACCATTGGAGCAGCGCGCGTGGACGGGCAGATCCTGCTCGACGGCGAAGATATTTACGATGCTCACATGGATGTAACATTACTGCGTCAACGTGTGGGGATGGTGTTTCAGAAGCCAAACCCTTTCCCGAAGTCAATTTACGACAACGTCGCCTATGGGCCCCGCCTGCATGGTATGGCGAAGAACCGGGAAGAGTTGGACCAGATCGTTGAACAAGCGCTGATTTCCGCGGGCCTGTGGGAAGAAGTCTACGATCGTCTGGACGCCGAGGCGCTGGGGCTCTCTGGTGGTCAGCAGCAGCGTCTTTGCATCGCGCGAGCGATTGCGGTGTCCCCGGAAGTGATCCTCATGGACGAGCCTTGCTCGGCCCTCGATCCGATTGCCACGGGGACAGTGGAGCGGTTGATCCTTGACCTCGCCAAGGACTATGCCATCGTGATCGTGACTCACAACATGCAGCAAGCTCAGCGCGTCGCCGGAACCACAGCGTTCTTCCATTTAGGCGACATGGCGGAAATGGCATCGACCACCGACATTTTTGAAAACCCCCAGGATCCGCGCACCAAGGATTACGTCGCGGGCGCCTTCGGGTAAGAAAGCACTGGGAGAAGGGCGATGCAGATCGTAAATCCTGAGTTCTCGTTGAGCAGCCCAAAGCTGCCTGACACCGCCAAGGGCACAAAGCCGTTGGTCCTCATCGTTGAAGACGAAGAGGCCATTGTAACCTTGCTCGACTACAACCTGCGCAACGGCGGCTATGAAACCGTGGTCGCTCGCGATGGTGAAGAGGCAGTCGATCTGGCCATGACCATGGAGCCCGACGCCATTCTGCTCGACTGGATGCTCCCGCTGCGTTCAGGGCTGGAAGTGTGCCGCCACCTGCGTCGCTTCCCCGAGACCAGCAACGTACCGATCATCATGCTGACCGCCCGCGGTGAAGAGCAGGACAAGCTCCGCGGCCTGGACATGGGTGCAGATGACTTCCTCACCAAGCCGTTCAGCCCGCAAGAACTGCTCGCCCGCCTGCGTGCCGTGCTGCGTCGAGCGCAGCCTGCGCGACTCAAGGAACTGCTGGTTTTCGCTGATATCAAGATGGATCAGGGCAGCCACCGTGTGACACGCAACGACGTTGCGATTGAACTCGCCCCAACAGAGTTTCGCCTTTTAAGACACTTCATGCAGTACCCAAAGCGGGTCTTCTCGCGGGAACAACTGTTGGATTCTGTCTGGGGGCGGGAAAAAGATGTCGAACCGCGCACAGTGGACGTTCACATCCGCCGACTCCGCAAAGCACTGAATGGAAATGGGGAGTCGAACCTGATTCGTACCGTCCGAGAAGTGGGATACGCGCTTGATCAGCCTTAATTGTCTGAACTGTGTCGCATAGGATTATACGCCTACATAAAGCCACAAAGCTAAGTGACTTGAAAACAACAGTTCTTCATGTCGCTGGCTTCACTCCTATTTGTTACCGCCCCGGCGATTGACATCACAGCGGTCTGGCGGGTTTAAAAGTTACCGGATTACGGGAACGGCAATGAACTTTATATGTCTCTAAGTGAGATCATCTCGCTTAGGGCGTGAAGATTCTGCGTCGCTTCGTATAGATCAGATAACTGATAAAGGTTTGGTGTTATGAATGCGTACACCACGAACGTCCTTCTTGCCGGTGTCGCCGCTCTGGTGATGTCCGGCTGTACTGCCGTTTCCACCGACGGCACAGCGACGACGTTTACCACGTCTGCAGGGCAGACGCTGGGCTCCTCGACCACCACCACGACGACCACGACCGGTTTTTCGTCCAGCGCTTCTGGTAGCGCGGGCGGTATCCAAACCGCTTCGTTCCAGCAAGGCTTCAGCGCTGCTGCAGCGGCCAACGGTTTCGGCAGCCAAAGTGGTTTTGAAGTCGAAGGTCTGGAAGCGGGCGCGTTCCCGCCCAACCCATTGCCCGGCGAATGTTACGCCCGGATCGCTCTGGCGGCTGTCTCCCAAACAGTCGAAGAACAGATCATGGTCGAGCCTGCCCGTCAGGAAGTTCGGATCATCCCCGCACAATTTGGTGACGTGACCGAGGAAGTCGTGGTGCGCGAAGCAACCACGGAGCTTCTGACCGTCCCTGCCACCTACACCACCGTGCAGGAAGAAGTCGTCGTACGCCCCGCCGCCCGCCGCCTCATCCCGGTTGAACCGGTTTATGACACTGTGATCGAAGAGATCGTTGTCGTCCCGGAGCGTACCGTCTGGAAGCCGGGCAAGGGCCCGATCCAGAAGATCGACGAAGCCACGGGTGAAATCCTTTGTCTGGTGACTGAGCCTGCTGTCACCAAGCAGGTCGAGCGCCGCGTCATGATCCAGCCGGCTTCGACCCGCGAGGAAATTATCCCGGCTGTAACTGAGATCGTAGAGCGTGAAGTCGTCAACACCCCGGCCCGCGTTGAAGAACGCGTGATCCCGGCGGAGACGCGGACGGTGACCCGCCGCGTCGAGGTTGTTCCTGCGCGTGAAGAAATCATCGAGATCCCGCCGGTCTTCGACACCATTACCCGCGAAGTCATCGTTGAGCCTGCGCGAACCGAATGGCGTTCGATCCTCTGTGAGACCAACACCACGCCGGACATCATCCGCCGCATTCAAGTCGCGCTGCAGCAGCGCGGTTATTACAACGGCCCGATTGATGGCATCTTTGGCCCGCTGTCTCAGCGCGCAATCGATGGCTTCCAGCGTGATAACGGCCAGGTGGGTACGGGCGTAACGCTGGACACGCTTGCACTGCTGGGTGTGTCCTCCTTCTAAGGCGGGCCCTCTCCCGGCAGCCTCGAGCTGCACCCCAGAACCAAAAAAGGGCAGCGCGCCATCCGGCCGCTGCCCTTTCCTTTTTGCTTGTTTGGCGTCGAGCGTGGTGCTCGAGCCGCTGCATCTGGCCTTAGTAGGTGGAACCCTCTGCAGGGGTTAGGGTAATCTCAACCCGGCGGTTCTGCGCCTTACCGTAATCGGACGTATTGGACGCAATCGGGAAGCGCTCGCCAAAGCCGACCGCCGTGATCCGGTTATAGCCGACCCCTTGCGCCGTCAGGAAGTTCCGCACCGCACTTGCCCGCTCAACAGAGAGACCCTGATTGTAAGCATCAGAGCCGTCGCTGTCGGTGTGGCCCGCAATCTGAACGCGGGTTTCCGGGTAGTTGACCATGACATCCGCGACGTTGTTCAGCACGCCATAGAAGGACGGCTTCACTTCCGAGCTGGCCACATCAAAGGTAATCTCAGAAGGCATGATCAGGCGCAGGTCGTCGCCCTGACGCTCGATGTCCACACCCGTACCAACCAGGCTCTCGCGCAGTTCGCGCTCCTGGTAGTCCATGTAAGCGCCAACCCCGGCACCAACGACACCGCCTGCCAGCGCGCCCCGAAGAGCCCCGCCGCCGCGCTCGCCGTCCTCAGCGGTCACCGCACCAACCAATCCACCCAGCGCCGCGCCGACGGCCGTGCCGCCACCGGTGTTGGTCAGGGAGGTTTCACCCGTGTAGGGGTCGGTCACAACGCAGCCCGTCATCAGAAACCCGAGGGCAACCGTGCTCAGCAAAATCTTGTTCATGGTGGATACTCCAGCTTTTCAGGTTAAAGACCCCATCCCGCCGGCTGGATCAGCAGCCCCCTGCAGGTTTGGAACCTTGTGTTCAGTCCATGCCCTCTAAATGGCTCACGCATCGGGTCTTGTCTGTATGACTTTCGAGGCAATTCGTTTACCTCGGTAAATGCGCGTTTCATCCTGTAACAAAGCCGGTGATTTCGGCTAATACGGGGCAGGAATACGTCCAAGACCCCAACTTTGAAGGCCGAATGCATTCATGTCCACTCAAACGCCCTTGATCAGGCTGTCCGATGTCCACTTGCGCCACTCTGACAAGGACTTGTTCAAAGGCGTGACGTTAAGCTTGTTTGCGCGCGACCGGATTTGTCTGGTGGGGCGAAACGGCACGGGGAAATCGACGCTGCTGCGGATCCTCGGCGCGCAGGCAGACTTCGACCGCGGTGAACTGTTTGTCCAGCCCGGCACGCGGGTCGGGATCCTGCCGCAGGAACCGGACCTGTCCGGCTTTCCCAGCGTGCTCGACTACGCCACCAGCGAGGGCGCCGAACCGCACCGGGCCAAGATGTTTCTCGACAGCCTCAAGCTCGAACCCGAGCAGCAGACCGAAGGCCTTTCGGGTGGGGAGCAGCGCCGAGCAGCACTGGCCAAGGCCTTGGCGGAGCAGCCGGATGTCCTGTTGCTGGATGAGCCAACCAACCACTTGGACGTTGATACGATTGAATGGCTTGAAGCTGAGATCCGTCGCTATGAGGGCGCGATCCTGACCATCAGCCACGACCGCCGTTTTTTGGAGACCGTGACTGAGCAAGTCGCGTGGCTCGACCGGGGGCAAGTCTGGCACCTGAACAAGAATTACCGCCACTTCGACGCCTGGGCGGAAAAGATGCTGGAGGACGAAGCCCGCGACGTCGCCAAGCTCAACAAGCTCATTGCCGAAGAAACCCAGTGGTCGCGGGAAGGCATTTCCGCGCGGCGGACCCGGAACATGGGCCGCATGCGGCGGCTCGAAGACCTGCGGCAGGAGCGGCGAAACCTCGTTGCACGTCCTGGACAAGTCCAGTTGGAAAGCACCAGCAGTGGCCAGTCTGGCCGACGCGTGATCGAAGCCACTGACATCGCGAAGAGCTATGGCGACCGCGCAATCATCGCTCCGTTTTCGACCAAGATCATGCGCGGTGACCGGGTCGGGATCATTGGGCCGAACGGAGCGGGGAAATCAACGCTGATCAAGATGCTGCTGGGCCATCTGGAACCGGACAGCGGCAGCGTTTTTCGTGGCACCAACCTAGAACCGCTGGTGCTCGACCAGATGCGCACGACGCTGAAGCCGGGGACGACGGTCTGGGACTACCTGGCCGACATGGGCGGAGATCAAATCGTGGTGCGCGGCCAGCCCCGGCATGTCGTTTCCTACATGCGCGATTTTCTGTTCTCCGAGCGCGCCGCCCGTGCGCCCGTGGACTCGCTGTCGGGCGGAGAGCGCAACCGCCTGACGCTGGCCAAAGGGCTTGCGAACCCGAGTAACTTGCTGGTGCTTGATGAGCCGACCAACGACCTCGATCTGGAAACACTCGACCTGCTGCAAGAGATCATCGCCGACTACGACGGGACGGTCCTGCTGGTCAGTCACGACCGTGACTTCATCGACCGTCTGGTGACGTCAACCATTCTGTTTGATGGCTTTGGCGGGGTTTACGAGTACCCCGGCGGCTATTCCGACGCCCGTCGGCAGCATCAGTCACGGCTCAAAGATCAAGCTGCAGCGAGCCAGGCCAAGACCGCGCGGAAGGAGCCGGCGAAGAAGGCAGAAGCAACGGCCCCGTCCAAGAAAAACCGGCTGACCTACGCCGAGCAAATCCGGCTCGACAAACTCCCCGGTGAAATGGAAGCGCTGGAAACGAACATCGCCAAGGGCGAAAGCCTGCTGACTGACCCCGAGCTCTACGCCCGCGACCCGGACAAGTTTGGCCGCATCACCGGCAAGCTTGCGGAGTTGCGCGAAAAGCTTGAAGCGGCGGAACTGGAATGGCTGGATCTGGAAGAACGCGCCGAGGGCTAAGGGTCTACCAGAGCGAGTCCACTGCCCGCTGCGGCCATTCGCGATCATAGGCCTCGCCGCCAACCTCTCCGCTTGTCATATTGGCCAAGATTTGTCCGGCTGTTGGTAAGCCCGTCGTCGCTTCACCATCCGCCGCCTGATTCCATAGGCCGGAGCGCATCAGCGCGCGCGAGCACTGGAAGTAAATCACGTCGATTTTGACCACGATCACCGAGCGCGGTGGCTTGCCCTGCTCGGCGAGCGCTTCGAGGACGGTCGGTTCCGCTGTGATAAAAGCCGCGCCATTAACGCGGATGATGGTGGGTGAACCGGGGATGAGAAACATCAGCGATACGCGCGGGTCACGCACGATATTGCGCAGACTGTCGATCCGGTTGTTGCCGCGCCGGTCCGGGATCAGCAGGGTCTGCTCGTCATGGATCACCGCGACCGGTCCCTTGTCCCCGCGTGGGCTGCAATCGGTTCCCTCCGGCCCAACCGTTGTCAGCGCCATAAACCGGGCAGCGCGGATAAAGGCGGCGTAGTCATCGGTCAGCCGGTCGGCTTCCTTACGCAGCGCCGCGGCACTGGGTGTGCCGTAGAGCGCGACCAAATCGTCGAGTGTCTCAATGGGCTGCATGCTTAAATGGTCCTCCTGCCCTCGCCTTTGTGGGTCTTGGGTTCGCGCGCTATTCTGGCCTAAACACAAGCCCTGAACCATAGCACGCACACGAATAGCGATACCCCCATGGCTTTGCTGCAAGAAGAAGTCGCCAACCGGCGAACCTTCGCGATCATCTCTCACCCGGATGCGGGTAAGACCACCTTGACGGAAAAGCTGCTGCTCTTCGGCGGCGCGATCCAGCTTGCCGGCGCGGTCAAGGCCAAGGGCGACGCGCGGCGTGGGGCGACCTCTGACTGGATGAAAGTGGAGCGCGAGCGCGGAATTTCTGTGACCTCCTCGGTGATGACCTATTCCTACAAGGGCTGCACCTTCAACCTGCTTGACACGCCCGGCCACGGTGATTTTTCCGAAGATACCTACCGGACGCTGACCGCCGTAGACTCGGCGGTGATGGTGATTGACGCGGCAAAAGGCATCGAGGCGCAAACCCTCAAGCTGTTCGAAGTCTGTCGCCTGCGCGATGTGCCGATCATGACTTTTGTGAACAAGCTCGACCGCGAAGCACGAGAAACCTTCGAGATCCTCGACGAGATTGAACAGACTCTGGCACTAGACGTCTCGCCTGCTTCATGGCCGATTGGCATGGGCCGGCAGTTCAAGGGCTGTTACGACCTGCTCAATGATCAGTTCATCCCCGTACACAACGACGCTAAAGGCGAGATGCCGCGTGATGGTCTGAAGGTGTCCGGCGTGGATGATCCCGCGCTCG
>CBFHUI010000085.1:0-316 GCA_965658725.1 Alphaproteobacteria bacterium
CGGGCTGCCGTCGGGAATGCGCGCATAGAGCGTCTGGCTGGAGGGGTTCAGGCTGTCGAAACTCCGCGCGGCGGAGACCCACTCACCGTTGATATACAAGCCCCGTACCGTGGGGCCTTCCTGGTTCATCGTTAGCATGGCTTAGACATCCTTTGGTCTGATCGGACGCGACGTACGCGCCCGGTAAGCGGCCTGCTCAAACTCATCGAGCATGCGTTGCAAGCGGTCGTCCCGTCCATTCGCTCCCTGGGCGCTTAAGCTTGCAGTGGCGCTGGGGCTGGGACGGGTGGCAGGTGGTTGAGAGGTGGTCGCGGAT
>CBFHUI010000085.1:326-11172 GCA_965658725.1 Alphaproteobacteria bacterium
AGGGACAAATCCCGGCGGCGCTGCGCCCGTGACCGAGCCTCGGCCTTGGAGACCAAATCCCCAATTCCCGGCACGCCCGAACTAGAAGAAGGCGCTACAGCAGCGGACTTCGCCGGAACTTCCGCAGGCGGCGCGGGGGCGATCGGTGCGGCAGCTCGGGGGGCTGGCGGGGGCGTCGGGTCAGGCGTGGGCTGAGGTGGCGTGCGGTCGCGCGGCGCGAAACCAGCCATCGCTGCCTGAGCGATTTCGGCAGGGTTCTGGCTGCCCGGACGCGGTGGACGGGGTGCAGGAGCGGCTCCGGCCGCTCCGCTGGCCTTTTCCTGTGGCTCGCCAACCGATACCGCAGTTTTAACGGCACCTTTGCCCGCTGAAGACGTTTTTCCAGCCCCCAAGTAGGCCGCCTGCACCGCTGGATCCTCACGGAGTTCCGCAGCGCTTGCCGCGTGCGTGATGCGGCCGTTCTCCAGCACGTAGCCGCGATCGGCGATGGCGAGACTGCCCTTGGCATTCTGCTCGACCAACAGGATCCCCAAACCAGCCTCTCGAATGGCTTTCAAGCGGCTGAAAAGATCCTTGGACAGCAGCGGTGACAAGCCAAGCGAAGGCTCATCCAGCATCAGAATGCTCGGCGCACTCATCATCGCGCGACCGATGGCGACCATTTGCTGCTCGCCGCCGGACATGGTCCGAACGATTTGCGCGCGGCGCTGTTGGAGTTTGGGGAACAACTCATGGACCAGCGCGAGGTTGGCCGCTTCATGGGTGCGTGCGCGTTCGGTGTAAGCGCCCAGGCGCAGGTTCTCGATCACCGGCAAGTTGGCAAAGATGCCCCGGTTTTCGGGGACCATGGCTAAACCCAGATCAACAATCTCGTTCGCTTCCCGGCCCATGAGGTTGGTGCCGTCGAGCGTGACTGTCCCACTAACGTGGCCCTCACAAACCCCCGCGATGGCCTTCAGCAGCGTGGATTTACCCGCACCGTTGGCGCCCAGAATAACCACGATCTCGCCGGGCTTTACGCTCAGCGAAACATCAGCGCAGGCGACGTGCTGGCCGTAACGGGCGGACAGGTTTTTGACGTCAATCATCCTCACCCCCCAAGTAAGCTTCGATGACTTGTGGCGCGCTCAGCACCTCCTCCACACTCCCCTCCGCAATCTTGGCCCCGGAAGCCATGACCACGCAAGAGTCGCATAGGGAGCGGATGGCCTCCATCACGTGCTCTACGATCACGATGGCTTCGCACTCATCACGAAGGGAGCGGATCAAGTCGATGCCGTCTTCGAGCTCGGTCGGGTTCAGGCCAGCAAGCCATTCGTCAAGCAGCAGAATGCGGGGGCGCGCGATGAGTGCGCGCCCCAGTTCAACCCGCTTTGTGTCGATGTAGGTCAGCTGTCCGGGCATCATGCCGCCCTTTCCGCCAAGTCCGATCCGGTCGAGCACGGCTTCAACCGCCCGGTCGGCTTCTCCCCAACTCCGCCTCCCGTGACCAAAAAGCCCGCCGACCTTGATGTTTTCGGCAATCGTCAGCGACGGCAACAGCCGCACCAGCTGGAACGTCCGCGCCACGCCGAGCTTGGCGATGCGGTGCGCCGGGCTGCTGGTCAGACGCCGACTGTCGAGCCAGACATCGCCCTCGCTCAAGCGCAGTGCACCAGAGAGTAAGTTAAGCGTCGTAGACTTGCCCGACCCATTGGGACCAATCAGCCCTTGAATGCTGCCGCGCTTGACCTCGAAGCTCAGCCCATCAACGGCAACCAGCCCGCCAAAGCGCTTGGTCACGCGGTCAAGAGAGAGGATGGTCTGTCCTGTGTTCATCGGCTCGCCCCTCCCCTAGCCCCGGCCTGCTTGCCAGCGATGGCGCAGATCAAGGATCACGCCCACCAGCCCATGCGGGATGAAGTACACGATCAGCAGGAAGAACAGACCCAGCACCAGTGTCGTGTGCGTGGGCAAAAAGATACGGATTGCCTCCAGCACCATTACGCCTAGCAATCCGCCCCAGATCCGCCCCGTGCCACCAAGCAGCGCCATGATCACGACGATGAAGCTCAGCTGCGGGTTAAAGGCGATCAGCGGTTCGATGTATCCCGCCTGCGGGGCCTGCATCGCGCCAGCAAGGGCAGCAACACCGCCCGGAACCATGAATAGTAGAACTTTGAGCTGGCTGGAATGGATGCCGGAGTGGATGGCGACTTGCTCATCGTTGCCGATGACGCGCAGCGCGAACCCTACTTTCGATCGCTGGATCAGCCAGCCGATCAGGAACACGGCGGTGGCCAGCGCCACGAATTGCCAGAACATGATGTGGCTTTCCAGATAGGCATCAACCAGAACGCCCTTCTGCCCGGTCCAGTTCTGAGACCAAGTCACGACCTGACGGATCAACTCCGCCAGACCGAGGGTGAAGATCACGAAGTAGACCCCGCTCAAACGCAGCGTGGTCAGCCCGACCAGCAGGGCCAACGCCGCCCCAAGTACAACAGCGATGGGGAGCAGATAAGGATAGGCCAGAAAATCCTGACCAATGGCAACGGTATAGGCGCCGACGCCGTAGAACGCTGCTGTGGACAAGGAGATGTAGTGCGTTGGACCGGAAAAGATCGTCCAGCTCGTCACGATTGCCGTGTACATAGCCACGCTGATGCCGATCTCAAGCCAATAATCCTGCCCCCAATAGGGCAGCGCTGCGGCAATCACCAAGCCGATGGCGAAGATGACGAGGCCGCGGGTTTCCTGAGGCCGGATCATGACGTGGGCTTCCCGAAAAAGCCCTGCGGGCGGAACAGCAGCACGAGTACAAACACCAGATAAGTCGCGGCCAGCGTGAGGCCGGGGTCAATCACGGTCGCCACGAAGGTTTCCAGCAGCCCTAGCAGCACGGCCGTGATGATGGTGCCGCGAATGTCTCCGACACCGCCCATGATCACGATCACCAGTGCCTTAAGCGTGAACAGCACGCCAGAGGAGGGATCCAGTGTCAGAAAGGTCGAGATCAGCGCGCCACCAATGGCGGTTATCGCTCCGCCGATCGCAAAGGCCAGCGCGGAAAGCCGATCGACATTAACGCCGACAAGTTGCGCGCTATCTGGCGCAACGGCCAGCGCCCGGATCGACATGCCCATGCGAGTGTTGTGCAGCCAAAGGTACACCGCCGCGCACAAAGTTGCCGCAGCAACCAGCGCCACCACGCGGTTGAGGCTGTAATTTGAGCCAAGAATTTCAATGGGTTGGGAGAGATAGTTGTAACTGAAGTACTGTCCGCCGACGAGCAGCAGCATCAACCCTACCCCGACAAAGGCCATGCCAAAGGTCGCGAGGATCGAGTTGACTTCCAGCTCCCCCGTACTCTTTGCGCGCTTGACCAGCGGGCGGAGCATGACGACGTAAATCAGGTAGTTGGCGACGAAACTAACCGGCGCAATCAGCACCAGAGCCAGCAGCGGGCTCACCTTTCCCGCCGTCCAGAACCAAAATGCCGCGAGACCGCCGGCAACCAGCAATTCGCCATTGGCGAGGTTCATGATGCGGCTGATGCCGTATTGAATGTTCAGCCCCAAAGCGACCAGTGCATACGTACCGCCGAGGACCAGACCTGTGATGATGATTTCCATTGCGTACCGACGCCCGAAGGCTGGCTTGGAGTGGAAGGATAAGGGGACGCAGACCCGCGCCGGTCACACACGTTGACCGGTAGCGGTTCCACGCGACAGAACAGCGCCCAAAGAATGGACGCTGTTCATGCCGTGGGAGCAGTGGATTACCAGCCTTGCTTAGGCTGAGCGGCAACCGCACCTTCGCGACCGGTGGAAGCAACGCCCTTGAAGACGCCACCCTGCCACTGACCAACAGTCCAGTAGGACGAGTTGTTGTTGTTCTCGTCCCAGGAAATCGCGCCCATCACCGTATCGAAGCTGTTCGAAGCGATGTAATCCGAGACGACCGCTTTATCGGTCGAGCCGGTGGCTTCGATGGCTTGCTCAAGGATCTGGAAGGACGAGTAGACCATTCCGGACGCCCAGTAGTCGGGCTTCGCGCCGGTGACTTCCTCGTGACGGCTGGCGTAGTCCTGGAAAGCGGCACCGTCAGCGTAAACGCCGCCCGCACCCAGAACGCCTTCAGCCGAATCACCGTTTGCGCCCAGATAAGCCGGGAACGCAGTCGCAACAGCCGTGTAGAACGCCTTCACGTCCAGCTCTTCGATCTTCGCCTGAGCCGTCAGACCAAAGGTGTCTGGCGGGTAAGACCAAGCAACAAATGCGTCTGGATCAGCCGCTTTTGCGCCCTTGACCACTGGCGACAGGTCGGAAGTGCCAAGCGGGTAAGACGTGCTGTAGACGATCTCGAAACCCGCTGCTTCCATTTGCGGAGCAGCAACTTCGGCGAGTTCGATACCAAAGGCATCGGCTACGTTCACCATAGCCACCCGGCTGCCAATTTCGCCTGCATCGCGCATGGCGATCAGGACGTCAACAACGCCGCCAGCCAGGCCGGACGCGCCGCCGAGGGTGAAGTACATGTTCGGGAACTTGGCAGAGAGTTCTTCGACCTGATCAGAAATCGCCGTGTGGGTTACCATGGGGTAGCCGTAGCGGTCGAAAATCGGTGCAGATGCGATGTTCAGACCGGTGCCGTAAGGGGCGAGAATGAAGTCCGCCTTGTCCCGCGTGGCCAGACGCTGAACCGCTTTGATCGTTTCACCGGGGTTGGTCTGATCGTCGTACTCGACGATTTCAACCATGTGCATGGTTCCACCGACGTTCAAACCGCCGCGCGCGTTCACGTCATGCGCCCACAATTGGACGTTCGGCCAGAAGGTGACGGCTGCGCCGCCTGCCAGACCGCCGGTCTTTGGCGCGACAGCACCAAAGGTCAGGGTGTTCTGCGCTACAGCCGACCCGGCCATAAGCACAGAGGCCGCTGCAGCAGCCATCATTGATTTGAGATTGAGCATTCGGTCCTCCCTTTAAAAAGGCTGGCGCGAAATGGTCTCACGCAGCCTCGCTGACGGCCTCCTTCCCAACGTCGGAACGACACTGGAGCAGACCGTTGCAAGGGAGATATTAGTGCGTTTCCATTTATGGTGTATACAGTTTTCACCGGTCAAAACGGTTATTTTGTCGCAAAGAGCAATTTTTCTGCGATGTTGTATGCAAACCGGCGACGGAGACCCGTCTACACGGGATCCAAGGCCCGTCAGCCGAACATGGTATTGGGCAAAATCAGCACGATTTGCGGAAAAATCACCAGGATCAGCAAGCACAAAATCATGGCCAACCAAAAAGGTAAAACGCCTTGAAAAATATGACCGATGGGAACCTTAGGGGCGACAGATTTTACAATGAACACGTTCAGTCCGACCGGTGGTGAAATCAGGCCCATTTCCAAGGTCAGAACCACCAGCACCCCGAACCAGATCGGGTCGATCCCCAGCTCAAGCACAATGGGAAAGAAAATCGGCAGGGTGAGCACCATCATGGCAAAGCCTTCGAGAAAGCACCCCAGCACAAGATAGACCAGCAACATCAGCAGCAGCACGCCAACCACGGGCAAACCGAAGCCCAGCACAAAGTCGCCGATGGCGTCCGGTATGTGACTGAGCGCCATGAAAGGACTGATCATGTGCGCTGCAATCAGGATCAAGATGACCGTGGCCGTCGTGCCGACCGCGTCGGTCGCTGACTTCCACAGGATGGTTAAGCCCAGCTTGCGGGTGACAAGTCCGTACAGAATGACGGTCCCTGCCCCGACGGCTGATGCTTCCACCGGTGAAAACAAACCGATGTAGATGCCGCCAATGGTCAGCAACACAATACCGACAACAGGCACTGCCCCAACTAGCGCCCGCAGCCGATGACCGATGGTACTCTGCGGCCCGGCTGGCCCCAGCGCAGGGTTACGCCAACACACCAGAGAGATTGCGATGATGAAGAGCACCAGCAGCAGCAGTCCCGGCAGGATCCCCGCGAGAAAAAGCCGCCCGATGGATTGCTCAGTCAGAATGGCGTAGACCACGAACCCGGTTGAGGGCGGGATCAGAATACCCAGCGTGCCCCCGGCCGCGACGGCGCCCGTGGAGAGCTTGGGATCATAGTCAAACTTATCCATCTCGCTTAGGGCTACTTTGCCCATGGTAAGCGCCGAAGCGACAGACGAACCGGAGAGTGCAGCGAAGCCTCCACAGCCGACAATTGTCGCTGAAGCCAGCCCACCGCGCAGGTTGCCGACCAAGGCATAAGCCGCGTTATAGAGCTGGCGGCTGAGCCCCGTTGCGCTTGCGATGTTGCCCATCAGGATAAACAGCGGGATCACCACCAATTCCGGGGACGAGGCGAGTGTGAAGGATTCCGAAGCCAGCAGGCTCATCGCAGCCGGCGTACCGTTCAGAACCACAATCCCAGCAAAACCGACCAGGAACATGGCAAAAGCAACCGGGATCCGCAGCAGCAAAAGCACCAGAAGAACCACAATACCCATCAGGCCAATCTGGTAATCGCTCATGCGTGTGATCCTTCTTTGTCTTCGCTGCGAACATCGATGTTGAAAAACGCGAGCTCAACCGCGCGCAGGGCCATACTCGCGGCGGTCGCAAGCGCAAAGGCGATGAGCACGTACTGGAACCAAGCCTTGGGCAGTTCCAGCAGGTTGGTGGAAAGGTTGAGCATGAGCGAGATTTGCGAGCTCTTGTAGACCGCCCAAGCAAGCGCCACGAAAACGATCGCACCGAGCAAGGCAGAGAGCGCATCAATCGCGCGGTTTAAGCGGTCGGAAAAGAAGGACTGAAGCAGGTCAACACCGACGTGCCCGCCCCGCCGATCACAGAGCGCCATCGCCCCGAAAACCAGCACCACCATACTCATGGTTATAAAGTCCAGAGAACCAAAAAGGGGGCGCCCGAAGGCGCGCCCCACGACATCAACCAAAATGACGCCGACTTCGAAGAGGAGTGCGAGACCGGCAATGCCAGCGCTCAGCCAAACCAGCCGGTCTGCGATCCAACGAAGGGTGGACATACGGGCTTAGTTACCGCGCATAGCGGCAAGTGCCGCTGCACCGCCAACGTCAGCGACGTACGCATCCGTCACGCCAATCAGAGCAGCGGTAAAGGCGGCAGCTTCGTCTGCGCTCAGGTCCACGATGGTGTTTTCGCCAGAAGCACGCGCTGCAGCGAGGGCTTCATCAGCGGTCGCATTCCATGCCACTTCAGCACTCTCGGAAAGCGCCAGACCGCTCGCAGCGTCGATGGCTGCCTGCTTGTCTGCGGACAGACCGTCGTACACAGCTTGGCTCATCACGGCGTAGAAGGTCAGACGGCCCAGTGGAGCGCCTGTGGTCACACTGGCTGCGACTTCGTCGAGTTTGAAGTCAGACAGTGTCGATGCGCCAGTGATAACCCCGTCGATCAGGCCGGTCTGCAAGGAGTTGTAGACTTGGCTGATTGGCATTTGAACCGGGGTAGCCCCCATAGCGGTTGCCACTTCACCCGCGGTTGCGCCAGCAACACGGATCTTCAGGCCTTTGAGATCATCCGGGGTCCGGATCACCTTTTCCTTCATGATGAAGACCGCAGGCTCAGAGGTCCAAAGCGCGATGGCCTTGGTCGCTGGGAATTCACCGGCAAGGTGCTCATCGTAAGCGTTCCAGAGCGCTTCGTAACCCGGAGCATCGCTTTCGATCGCGCCAGGCAGTTCGACAATCATGGTCTTCTTGAACTGCGAGGAGGTGTAGCCCGGCAGACCCCACGAAAGGTCAGCCGCGCCCTGTACCACGCGAACGTACTGCTCGACCGGACCCGCACCCAGCTCGCCGCCGGGGTAATTGCGGATCGTCAACTCGCCACCTGACGCGTCTGCGACCGCAGCCGAGAGCTTATCGA
Source organism: Alphaproteobacteria bacterium (assembly GCA_965658725.1). Classification (GTDB taxonomy): domain Bacteria; phylum Pseudomonadota; class Alphaproteobacteria; order UBA7985; family UBA7985; genus UBA7985. The sequence continues at coordinate 8,203 of CBFHUI010000085.1, forward strand.
TCAGTGATGCGTTAACCGTGTGGAACGGGGGCACGAACGATGCGAACTTCAGCTCCTGAGCCGAAGCCACACCGGACAGGCTCAGAGCCGCTGCTGCGACTGCAATAAACTTCAAGTGTTTCATCCTGCTTCCTCCTTGGATGATCATGGATGGGGGTGACATGCGCCGGCTTGAGAGGGGTCCGGCGCACAACGCCCTAGTTTCCCTTCTGCCGCCAGCTCACGGAGTAATTCTCGCGTGCCTCGCGGGCGTAGGGCGTTGCCGATACCCGGACGCGGATATCGGCTTGTTCATGTTTCTCGGTGGACGTTTTCTGCGTGCTTTGAGGCTCACCCCACTTCAGCACCAACTCGTCACCAACCTGAACGTCGTTGCTGACCACGCCCAGCGAGAGCAAGCAGCGCTCGTTGTAGCTGTAGCCATTGAACATGCTCATCCCGACCATCTTGTCGCCGTCGAGGATCATGTCCGCGCTGCTCGAAGCGTAGTTGGGCTGCGGGAAATCGATCCACTTCTTCGGCGTTTCACCGGGGTTGAAAGCCGAAGCGATGACAGAAAGAACATCGTCTGCGTTCCACTCGAAGGTCACCTTCTTGCGGGTCACGTGGTCTTTCATGCCTTCCAACGCGGCTTTGCCGATGAAGTCGTCCTTCTTCCAGCCGATGTAGAAGCCATAACCCAGCTCAAACGGCGTGGTGTAATAGTCCGCGATGTTCTCGGAGACAAAGGAACCGCCAATGGTGCCGTTGGCCTCATAGGAGTCAGCGCCCAGCCAATCGCGGTACTCAGACATCATGCCGTCACCGGTGTAGATGCCCGGCAGCGGGGATGGGATCCAGCCGGACTCCAGTGTGTTAGTGCTATAAGCACGGCTGCCCACGGGGTAGAGATCCACGCCAACATCGCGCGCGGCCTGCATGATCGTGCTGCGGATGTAAGCTTTGTCCTCGTACGGCCCCCAAATCTCCAGACCCGGTGCGCCAGCCATGCCGTGACGCAGCGCCTGCACTTTCTTGGAGCCTACGTTGATCCACTGGACATGGAAGAACTTGATATCGGGCACAGGACCGCCATTGATCTTGTCAAAGATGGCGTTTGCCTCTGGGCCCTGAATCTGGAAGCGGTAGTGCGTGCGGTAGATCGCGCGGCCGTCTGGACGGCTGTCTGAGCGCGGATCGTGGCTCACGCGGACGGACCACTTACCGATCGCAGCCTGAAACTTCAGCCAGTTACAGGTTGGTGCACGGCCCACCAGCACGAACTTGTCCGTGCGCTCGCGGAAGATAATCACGTCACCAATCACGTGACCCGCCGGGGTTACCGGCACAAAGTGCTTGGCGCGGTTGAGGTCGAAGTTGGCAAAGCTGTTGATGCCGGTGTGGGAGAGGAAAGCCTCTGCGTCCGGGCCTTCAACGATCAACTCGTCCATGTGGTGAGTCTGATCGAAAAGCACAGCGGAGTGTCGCCAGGCGCGTTGTTCATCGCGCCAGTTCGAGAACTCTGGCGCAACAACGGGATAGACATACATCCCGGTCTGCGAGTTCCGCAGCATGTCCACGCTGTTGCCGTTCTGTGCAATCAGTTCATTCAAACTTGGCATGGGTCGTCTTCGTCCTTCTTGGTGTTAAGCAGCATCGACGAGCGACAATCCTGGGATCCGCTCGGCAAGTTTTGGTTTTTCGTTGGTGATGTAGGCGAGGTTCACGCGGGCCAGCCGGGCGTGTTCACGGGCCAAGGCTTCCGCGCGGGTGCCCTCGCCGTTCATGATGGCCTCGAAGATATTCATATGCTGGCGCTGAGCGCGGCGGAGCGACTCTTGGAAGTCAGGGATCAGCTCCTGCCCCCCCAGAAACGCGGTTGGAGAAGCAACCGGCAACCTATAGGCGCGGCTCAGCTCCCGCTCAACGATGCTGCTGCCGCACAATTGGCCCATCAGGTCGTGGAACTCTTGGTTCAACGGGACGTAGCGCGAAAAGTCAGGGGTCTCCGGGGTAAAAACTGCTTCGCTAAGGGCATCCAGCACCCGGCGGCACTCATCCGCCATGGCATCGCTGACGCCGCGCTCTGCGGCCAGCCGCACGGCCATGCCTTCAAGCACGCCGCGCAGTTCGATCGAGTCCACGATGTCTGCCATGGTAAACTTGGCCACCCGGCATCCGCCTGACTGGAGACGTTCCAGCAAACCCTCTTCCACCAGTCGGTCGATGGCCTGCCGCAAGGGTGTACGAGAAATTCCAAGCCGATCAGCGAGCATTGTTTCAGACAAACGATCGTGCGGGGCAAAGTCGCCCTCAAGCACCAACGTGCGCAGTGCACCCAATCCTTTATCAAATTGTGACCTGCGGCCCTTGCCCATAGATCGATCCTCCTACCTTCCGAACGTCGCAATATAGTTGTATTGCATTCAGTTGTATACAGAACTAACCTTGAATGACCTTAATGCAAGCAGAAACTGCCTATTAGGCGGACTTCTGTACACAATTTTTAGGAGCACGAGCCCCGCAAGGCGTCGGTTCCACCGCTGGAGCGCGCAGTATGACCACCTTTATCCTCATTCCAGGACTGGTTTCAGATGGGCGGGTTTGGCAGGCACTGGCCGAGAACCTTGCCAGCCGGGGTGAGGTGTTTAGTGCAGATATCACCGCGCTTGACCGCATCCCGGCTATGGCGGAGACGCTGCTTCGGCAGACGCGCGGAGATCTCGTGGTTGTGGGGCATTCACTCGGTGGCCGGGTTGCGATCGAGATTGCACACCAGGCCCCCGACCGCGTCCGCGCACTTGTGCTCGCCAATACCGGTCACGCGCCCAAAAAGGACGGGGAAGAGGTCCGGCGCCAATCCATGGTCGACCTTGGACACTGCAGCATGCAAGCTCTGGCTGAACTGTGGCTGCCGCCCATGTTGGATCCCATGCGGGTTAGCGACAATCAGTTAATGGACGCACTCCGCCGGATGGTCGTCCAAGCGGG
>CBFHUI010000086.1:0-10950 GCA_965658725.1 Alphaproteobacteria bacterium
CGGTGGTAGCCGGGCGGAGGCACAATGACGCCGCCAGACGCAAGGATGGGTTCAGCAATGAAGGCGCCGATCTTGTCTGCCCCAACTTCAGCAATCATCCGCTCCAAATCCGCGACCTTCTCATCACAGAACGCTTCCACGCTCATGCCCTCGGGACGGCGGTAAGGGTTTACGTCGGGAAGAAAGCGGACCAACCGCTGTTCGGTGTCGAACTGAACCTTGTCGCGCTCCTTACCCGTGACCGAGTGCGCGAGATAGGTTGAGCCGTGGTAGCCCTTTTCCCGGGCAATCACGATTTTCTTGTCTGGCCGTCCCATGCGATTGTTCATGAAGTGCATGGTGCGCAGCGCGGTATCGACTGCCGTTGAACCGCCGGTGGTGAAGAACACCGTGTTGAGATCCCCCGGTGCCATGTCCACCAGCTTCTTGGCCAGCACGGTTGATGGCTCAGTCGTGTTGGTAAAGGGGGAGGTGTAGGGCAGCTTGCGGACTTGATCGGCGATGGCCTCAACCATTTCTTCGCGCCCGTAGCCAATTTGCATGCACCACATGCCCGCTGGGCCATCGAGCAGTTGGCGACCCTTGCCGTCCTGCAGATAAATTCCCTGGGCCTTATCGACCAGAATATTGTCGTAGCCCCGCCAGGCTTCCATGGCCGCCCAGGGGTGGAGCTGATGCTCTCGGTCCCATTCGTGCAGGGTGGTCAGGTCGGGTTGGTTTGACAGGGTCATCGATTGTGCCTCGCTTGAGTCTTCGTCTCGTGTCTTGGATTCAGAAGGGGTTGGGCGGCGTCTGGCGCGCGCGGGAATGGGTAAAGAATGGGCCGTCTTGAACCGTTACGGGGACCAGTCGGCGGTTCCACTGGCCCTCTTCATGGCTGTAGATTTCGGCCCACAGGTCGTCGGTGATGCTGCCGCCATAGGGCGCTTTGAATTCGGCCAGCGCGATGTTGCGCTTGGTGGTGGGCGACCAGATCCCGGACGTGACGTGCCCGACTTCCTTGGTTTTGCGGTGATAGAGCAGCGCATCCTGAGCGGGCTTGAAGCCGCCAAGTTCGATCTTCACCAAGTGATGGCGAAGGCCTTCGGTGCGTTGCTTGAGCAGGGCGCGGCGGCCGTTGAAATGACCCTTGTCAAAGTCCACCAGTCGATCAAAGCCCAGTTCCAGGGGCGACCGACCCCGGCCCAGTCGCATTGCCGTAAGTACTGGTTGGAAGTCAACACGTGCAGCGATAAACCCCGCCTCAATCCGCGCAATGTTCAACGCCTCATAGCCGATGGCGCGCAGATCCCAGTTCGCGGCGGCCTCCCAAATCCGATCCCATAGCGCCAAGCCGTTCTCGTTCTCGACCCACAGCTCGTAGCCGAGATCGCCGGTAAAGCCGGTTCGGGAGACCAGCAAGCCGGGTTCGATCTCGGCCATGTCAAAGGGGCGCAGGGCGCCAACGGCTTCCAGACCGGCCGCGCGGAGAATGGCAAAGGACGTTGGGCCTTGCATGGACAGGCCGCTGATCGTGTCGGTTTCATCGGTCACGCTGACGTCAAAACCCTCGACCGCTTCGAGCACCCAACCAAACATGCGCTCCTGACAGCAGAGCCGAAAGTCGTCAGCGGCGAAGCGGAATAGGGTGCCATCGTCGATGACCATGCCCTCTTCATCGCACCAAAGCGCGTAGCCCACGCGGCCGGGTTTGATCTTGCGCACGTGGCGCGTGACCATGCGGTTCAGCGCGCGTTCCGCGTCCGGCCCGGTCAGGCGATACTTGTGCATGGGTGAAACGTCGAACAGCGTCGATTGGTTGCGAATGGCGAAGTATTCGAATTCTACGCTTTCCAGCATGACCGGGGAGACGTAGCCGCCCCAGCCGATCCAGCTTTTCGCCGTGCTCAGTGCTTCCAGCCGGGGTTGGAAGACGGTGGGCTGCAGGCCCAATGCGACGCTGCGTGCTTGAGCCATCAGACCGCTCCGTCCTTGAGTGCTTGCAAGGCGCTGTTCCGACCCGGAAGACCACTTATGTCACCGCCCGGGTGCGCAGCTGCGCCGCACAGATAAAGCCCTTGAACCCCCATCGAATAGTGCGCCATGCCGTTGGTCGGGCGTACCGTCAGGATCTGATCCAGTCCCATTTCGCCGTGGTGCCAGTGACCACCTGGCGCGCGGGTTCTGGCTTCGACATCAGCCGGGGTGAAAACTTCTCGAGATTGCACGAGGGAAGCAAACCCCGGGGCGAACGCCTCAATCCGCCGTTGCACCAGCGTGCCAAGGGCTTCCCGAGCTTCGTCGGTCCAGCCTGCTGCATGCTCAAGCTGAACAAATCCAGCGATCACTGACAGGCTCTGTTCCTCCTCAGGCGCATCGATTTGCGGCAGGACCATTTCAAGCGTCAGGTCTTCGCTGACTTCCCCGTACTTCACGGGGTTGAAGGCACGTTCTACGCCTGCAGAGGTGGGTGCGATGAGCAACCTTCCGCCGCGAAGCTCGTCGGGAAGACCGGCAAAACTCGGCAGGCCTTTGAGCTGGAAGTTAACCTTGGCCGCCGTTCCCTTTGCGCGAATACTTCGCACCCGGCGTGTCGCCTCGATGTCAAAGTGCTCCGGGCCAGCGAGCGCAACCGTGTGCGCGGGGCCAGCGCTGGAAAGCACGGCACGGGCTTCCAGCACGCTGCCGTCAGCAAGCTCTACGCCTGTAGCCTGATCGCCATCGACCAAGACACGGGTCACGGCGCTGCCGCACTTGATGCTGCACCCGGCGCGGGTGGCGGCGTCTTCGAAAGCACGGGCGACCGCAGCCATTCCGGCGCGCGGCACGCTGACGTTTCCGCCAGCGCCAAGGCGATACAGCAGGGTGAAGACTGTTCCCGGCGCGTAGGGACCAGCAAACCCCCCACGAACCGCGTCAGCAGACAGGCTTCCAGCCAGCGGGCCGTCGCCCAATTCATCGACAACCAGATCGTGCACATTGGTCAGCAGGACGCGCAGGAATTCCTGCATCTCAGTCTTGCCCAAGGCCTTGATGCCCAGCCCCAAGCGGCCAAGCCTGATCATCTCACCCAGCGTCTCAGTGTCGGTTAGACCGCCGCTGAGCTTTGGCGGGGTGTTCAGGGCGATGGTCTCCAACAGCCCGGCAAAGCGCACCAAACGACGGTGCAGCTTAGCGAACTCCGTGGCTTTGGGATGAGGGCTACCGTCGGACATGCGAGCGCGACTACCCTCGATCACCACATGATCGCCGTCGGCGCAGAGGGACACGGTGGGTAGGGTGCGCAGATCGAGCTGCAGACCAAGCGACCGCATGACCGTCGGCCGTAGATTGTAAAGGGTGTGAGCAAGTCCGTATTCAGGGGCCATCATGCCGCCCAGATGCAGCGAGCGCTCCACCACGCAGACCGACTTACCTTTGCGCGCCAGCGTGATCGCAGCAGAAAGGCCATTGTGGCCGCCACCGATCACGATCGCGTCGAAGCGGGTCTGGGGCTGGGTCATGGCCGCGCCTCCTCATCCACGTGATCGGGCATGGCCTTGCCCTTGCCCAGATCGCGTAAGATTTCGCGCGCCGCATTGGCACCAGGCGCGCCCATCACGCCGCCGCCAGGGTGCGCGGAGGAGCCGACCAAATACAGGCCTCGGATCGGTGTACGATACTGCGCGTAGCCCGGCACGGGACGGTTGAACAGCAGTTGATCGAAAGTCAGCTCACCTTGGAAAATATTGCCTTCCGTCAGTCCCACTTCACGCTCGAGTTCCGCAGGGGAGCGGATTTCGGCGTGGACAATGTGTTTGCGGATGTCCGGGATGGCGCTCTCCATCTTGTCAAAGACCGTATCAGCAAAGGCTTTGCGCTGGGTCTCGTCCCAGTTGTCGGCGCTGCGGTTACCGTCGATGTTCAGGTCATAGGGCGCGTACTGCACAAAGACTGTCATCATATGCTTGCCCGGCGGGGCCATGGTCGGGTCAATCTGCGAGGGGATGAGCATGTCGAAGTAAGGCGCGCTCGACCACCGCCCGTCCTTCCAATCGTCGTAGGCCCTTTCGAGCTCAGCCAGAGTTGTCGAGCAGTGCATGTCGCCGCTGAGAAAACGCGCGCCCTCCGGCGCTGCCGGAAACTCCGGCATGGCATCGAGTGAGATGTTGAGCTTGCCGCTGGACCCGCGCGTTTTGAAACGCTCAACCGCCGTGACGAAGTCGCCGGGGAGGGCGCTGCGGTCGGTGTGTTCGAGGAAGGTGCGCTTGACGTCCATGTTTGAAGCAACTGTGGTCGCCGAGTAGGTATCGCCGTTTTCCAGCGCCACCCCCGTCACGCGACCATTGCTGGTCACGAACTGCTCGACCCCGGAGCCGCGCACGATGGTGCCGCCTGCTTCTTCAAAGCTCGCCGCCAGCGCTTGGGTGATAGCCCCCATCCCTCCGCGCGCGAAGCCCCAAGCGCCAATCGCACCATCGACGTCACCCATGTAGTGGTGCAGCAGCACGTAAGCTGTGCCGGGCGAATAGACGCCCAGCCCAGTGCCAATGATGCCAGAGCCGGCAATGTGGGCCTTGATCAAGGGATGCTCAAAGTACTCATCGAGGAAGTCCGCGATGGACATGGTCCAGAACCGCAGCGTCTCACCGAGTTCTTTAGCGCCCAGATCATTGGCCTTTTTGACCAAATAGAGCAGCTCGCCAATGTCACGGGGCTTCAGAGAGGTTGGGTCTGGGGCTGTGCGCAGCAGGAAAGGCCGGATGAACCGGCATTGGCGCATGACCGCTTGGGAGAAGCGGTCATAGGCATCGACATCTCGCGGGCTGTGCCGAGCAATTTCTCGGTGGAGGGCATCGTGGTCAGAGTAATAGGCGAAATAGTCTCCGTCCGGGGTAAAGGTCGCGCCGCCCTCGAACGGGACCACCTGCAGCCCAAAGCGCGGGAGTTCCAGGTCGCGGACGATTTCTCGACGGAGCAGGGAGCAGACGTAGGAACAGTTCGAGTAGGTCCAGCCATCGTGCAACGATCGACTGACGGCTGCCCCGCCAATCCAGTCATTCTTCTCCACCACCAGCACCTTCAGACCAGCCCGCGCCAGGTAGCAGGCGGTTGTCAGGCCGTTATGGCCTGACCCAGCGATGATGGCATCAAAGGTGTCGTGGTTACCCATTGAGGTCTCCCTTAGAAGCAAAACGCTACTGGCTCAGGGCAGTTCCGTAAAGTTTTTTGAGCGCTCAAATAAAAATTGACTGCTGACTTGGTGGGACGCATGTGGAAAATAGACCTGAGCCCATCCGCTGAAAGCTGAGCCTGATGACCATCACCGCCCCGCAAGCGCGCCCTCGTAAAGAGCGTAAAGAGAACGCCGAGCGTCGGCGTCGGCAATTGCTCGACGCTACTCGTCGCTCCATCGTTGCGCACGGCTTGCAGCGCACCACGTTGGCGACCGTGGCGGCTGAAGCGGGCCTTTCACAGGGTGTTGCCGTATTTTACTTCAAGTCCAAGGGCGGTTTGCTGACTGAGGCTCTGCGGGATCTCTATGCGGCCTATGAGCGCCATTGGACCGGAGCGCTCGAGGCCGCAGACGACGATCCATCAGCCCAACTGGTCGCGTTGGTTCGGGCGGACTTTGATCCTCAGGTTTGTAATGCCGAGATCCTGTCGGTCTGGTTCGCCTTCTGGGGAGAACTGCGTTTTGCGCCTCAGTACGCGGAACTCACCAGTGCCTTTGATTTGCGCCGTCAGCAGGCGGTGACGGCGATCATGGACCGCTTGCTGCCCGGCGAGCCTGATCGAGCGCAGGATCTGTCGCAGTGGATCGAGACGCTCACGGACGGTTATTGGCAGCATCTGCACTTGTTACCGGCGCGCAGCAACAAAGATGACATGCTCAGCGGCGCGCTGCGCTTCCTTGCCACGCACTTACCCGAGCACAGTGACGCCATTCTCGGCGAAGGCTGAGTAAGAAGACGATTTAAACCAAGGGGTGTTCTCGTCGGCCAAAGGTCTTGGCGAGGTCGATGTCCTGGCCGATCTCCACACCCGCCCGATAGCCTGAGTAAACGGCTGCTGCGATGGTATTGGGCGCTTCGGCGTCCCCGATGCGGGTCACTGTTTGAACTGATCCGCCCGAGCCAGCTTCCAGCAAGCCTTGAAGCTCGGTGTAAAGCCCATCGTTGGGTAAGCGGCGGCAGATGGGGATCATGACATCGCAGGCCAAGCGCTCTTCCCGCCCGGACATGGTGCAGGCGAGGACCACGCCTCCGGCTTCAACCTCCACAACTTCTCGATTGGTGACGACAGTGACCCCGGCCTCAAACAACGCCGCGTTGGACGCGTATATCTCGCCGGTGTAGACCCCAAATTCACAGGGACGCCCCGCTGACGTCACCAACGTGACCGCGTGCCCTTGCATGCGAAGATCGAGCGCCAGCACGGAGCCCATGTAATAATGATCATCATCGTAAATCAGCACATGTTCAGCGCTCAGCCCGTTCCCGGACAGGAGCGTCTCTGCACTGATCACCATGCCCGCAGTCTCTGCCCGAAGTCCTGTTGCCGAGTGTCGGCCCACGGTGTCTGCGGCCCAATGCGAACCAGTGGCAATCAGCACGTGATCGACTGGAAGGCTGAGAATGTCCTCCGCGCTCATCCGGCTCTCCGGGAAGACCTCAACGGCGGAGAGCTTATCCAGCTGTGTTTGTCGCCAATCGCGCACCCGCGCCCACTCAGAGAGGCCGGGTAGGGCGGCTTCGCGGGTGACACGTCCGCCCAGGGTCCGCTCAGCCTCCGCCAGCATGACGCCATGTCCTGCCTCGCCCAGCACCCGCGCCGCTTCCATCCCAGCGGGTCCGCCGCCGACGACCAGCACGCGGGAAGGCTGGGGCGCGGCAGGGACGCGCTCGGGATGCCACCCCAGCCGCCACTCCTCGCCCATGGTCGGGTTTTGCGTGCAGCGGATGGGAACGCCCAGGGAATCGTGGGCGTAGCAGATGTTGCAGCCGATACACTCGCGGATGTCTTCGTAGCGGCCCTCTTCGATCTTCCAGGGCAGGAAAGGGTCGGCGATGGAGGGGCGGGCCGCGCCGATCATGTCCTGACCGCCGGCCCGGATCACCGCCGCCATGGTGTCGGGTGAGGTGTAGCGGCTGACCGCGACCACTGGCCGGGTGGTCATGGCCTTGGCTGCTGCGATGCTATCGGCGAGCGCGCCTTCCTTCACGAACCGGCTCGCACCCATTTCGACGCCGTAGTCTGGAACGGTCAAATCCCAGAGGTCGGGCAAGTCGGCGAGCAGGGCAAACATGTCGTAGGTCTCCGGTTCGGCGAGATCGACACTGAAGCGCGCAGCGACGGCGGCGCGTCCGGCCAGTGCCTCGCGGGTCTCCTCGATCAACTCGCGTACGATCCGCACGCGGTTTTCCAGCGAGCCACCGTATTCGTCGCGGCGCTGGTTGACGCTGGGATCGAGAAACTCAGAGATCAGATAGCCGTGTGTTGCGTAGACGTAGACGATGTCAAAGCCAGCCTCGACGGCCCGCAGCGCGGCGTCTCGATGCCAGCGGCGCAGATTGCGAATGTCCGCGCGGTCCAGCTTGCGCGTTTGGCCAGGGTTGTAGACGCCTGAGTCCGTCTGCGGTCGGTTGCGCAGGCCCAGCGGCGGCAGGCGCGAGGAAAGGTTCATGATCATCCCGCCGCCCATCCACAACTCTACGCCCGCAAGTGCCCCGTGGGCGTGCACAGCGTGGGTCATGGCGGCATTGGCGCGGATGTCTTCGTCGGTCCATAGCGTTGCGTTGGCGAAGTATTCGTTGTCCGAAGTGGGGTGGATCGAACAGTATTCTGTGTTCACCACACCCCAGCCGCCCTCTGCCTTCACCCCGCGCATCGCGGCAAGCGACTGCGGGCGTTTCCACCCCATGCCCGAGCAATGCGGCACCTGATAAAAACGGTTGGGCGCTGTCACGGGACCAATGGAGAGCGGCTCAAACAGGATGTCGTGGCGGGGATCGCGCATGGTGTCCTCGGTTCAGTGTGTGACGCCTTGGAGGGGCTTTCAGACTGCGTCTGCCGCGCCGGAATACAAGCCCAAAAAGCCCGCTGCGTCGCTCTAGCTTTCCCACAATTTAATTAAGCGCTCAAATAATATTTGCAGATCGATGCTGTCGTGGCCTAGCCTTAGAGCTCTGGAAACCGCCGAGGAAGCCCCATGCGCCGAAGCCGCAGACGCGCCCAAACCACCCTGATTGCACCGCCGCCACCGGACGGACGGCACACGGGTCGCACGCTGGCGTATCAGCCGCTGACCGATCAGGACATCGACTTGATTATCAAGACAGCGATTGAGCTGGTCGAAAGCTCGGGTGTGATCTTTGAACCCGGCTCAGAGGCTGATGACCTGCTCGCAGCCGCCGGGTGTGAGATGGGGGAGGACGGACTGGTTAAGATCCCGCAAGCCGTGACCCGCCGCGCGCTGGAGACCGTGGGAAAGTCCGCGGTGCTCTATGATCGTAACGGGGAGAACCCTGTCTCCATCGACACGGACCACACCCGCTTTATGCCTGGCATGACCTGCATCGCAGTCTACGACCAACGGCACGGTGAGCCGCGCCCTTCGACCCGAGATGACCTTGCTCGGATTACCCGTCTGGCCGATGGACTGCCGAACATCGATGCAGTCTGCACTATGGTAAAGAACGTGCCGGATTCCACGCTGCGGGGAGAGGTCGATGAATTCATTTGCCTGATGGAAAACACGACCAAACCGCTGGAGTTTCTGTGCGAGTATCCGGTTTCCTTTCAGGCTGTCATAGACATCGCAACGGCGCTGCGGGGCAGTCCTAAAGCCCTGCGGGAGAAACCCTACTTCCTGCACCTCGTCACCCCGCTGCCGGTGAACTACGCCCACATCCACATTGAACAGATCATCATGGCCGCGCGCGCGGGCATCCCTGTCGGTGTCGGCACGCTGCCCATCGGCGGCGCATCATCCCCGATCACGCTCGCAGGCTGTGTGACGCACTCGCTGATGACCGATTTGGGGGCCATGGTGCTGGGGCAGTTGGCGGCAGAGGGTAGCTTCTGCATCGGTTGCTCAGACGTTTACTTTATGGAGCCGGCCACCGGCGCCATCGGTAGCTTTTCCCAGACCTCCATGGCCGACATGGCAATATGTCAGGTGCGGCGGCGGCTCGGGATTCCCCCACTGACGGGAACAGGGGGCTGTTCGGTTGCCCGCCGGTTCAATCAGGATGCTGTCTGGGAGTTGTCCGCGAACATGATGCAGATGTTCTACAACCGGCCCGCGACCTGCGACTATCTCGGCTCACTGGATCAGGGCCTAACGTTCTCGGAACACGCGCTGGTGCTGTGCGATGACCTTGCGGGGCTGCTCAAGAAAATGTGGGAGGGCCTGCGGGTCTCGCCTGAGCAGATTGGGACGGAGTTGATCCGCGAGCTTGGCCCAAGGGGCCAGTTCCTCGCCGAGCCGCACACGGTCGAAAACTGCCGGACTCAGGTTTGGGACTCCCGCTATCTGGGCGCAAATTTCCCGCTCAGTAACAATGATCTGCCTGACGAAGACCTACTCGACCGCCTCGACCGCGACCTGCAGGAGCGCTTGAGCGCGCCGCCGCCGCCCTTGCCTGATCCGGCGGTGATGGCCGTCGCGCAAGACGTGTTGGCGCGCTTCTGATAGACTAGAGCATGACGTTTGAACCGAACCCCGATCAGATGGCCCTATACCCGGCGGTGTCTGGCAACGCCATCAACGGCCTGGGCGAGGACCAGCCCCGCCAACCCGCCTATGTCTACTGGGGCAACGATCCTGATGATGTCGCGCACGGGGTGGTGCAGCGGTGGTTCTATACCGTGGACCCCGGCCTTGAAGGCTTTGCGATTGAGCGGAAGCGCCGCGCGGAGATTGCCAGTGCACCCCTCACGCCTGTCGCCAGCACGCCAGCGGACCTGGGACCGGAACCGATTGCGGCCTTTTGCGCAGCGGGCCGCGACGCTGGCCATTTCGACAAGATCGGTGCAGCCCGCTTTGACCCCGCTTGGGCCTTCGAGGGGGTTGAGATCAACTCCAAAACCGTGATCGTCCTCGGCTTCCACCACGACTTCGCGGAAATCAGCAGAGCCCCCGCTCCTGAAGGGGGGTTGGAAGTCATGCGCCAGTATCGCCGCGCCGCATTTGGCGCGACATACGTGGCGAACTGGCTGCGTGGGCAGGGGTGGGCGGCCGAGCCGCTGACTGGTCCCATGTCCGGCAAGATGACTCTCATCCCCGCCGCAATAGCCGCAGGCTTTGGCGAATTGGGCAAGCACGGTTCCCTGATCACACCGGAGTTTGGTTCCAGTTTCCGTCTCTCTGCCGTCCTGACTGACTGCCCGTGGCCCTTGGACCAACCGGAAGATCACGGGATCGACGAGTTCTGCCTCAACTGCCGCGTGTGCAGCGATGCTTGTCCGCCGGGCGCGATAGCCGATCACAAGCAGACCGTGCGCGGGGTGGAGAAGTGGTACGTTGACTTCGACGCTTGCTTGCCCTTCTTCAACGAGCACCAAGGCTGCGCGATCTGCATTGCCGTGTGTCCGTGGAGCCGACCGGGCGTGGGCCTGAACCTGGCTGCAAAGCTTGAGCGTCGTCGCAACCGCCTCGCTGACGCTGCGAAACCGACTTAAGTGTTGGCTTCGAGCACGTCGGTAAGCGAGAAGGTCCGAACGTCCACCAATCCCAGATCCGAAATTCGAAGCTCCGGGATCACCACCAGCGCGAGCAGGGAATGCTGCATGTAGGCGTTGTTGAGCGTGCACCCGCACTCGGCCATGGCCTGCACCATGGCTTCGGCCTTGGCAGCCACCTCGCGGGCGGGGCTATCGGACATCAGGCCGGCAATCGGCAATTCGACCAGCGCCAGCTCATTGCCGTCTTTCCACACTGTCACGCCACCACCAATTTCACCAAGGCGGTTTGCGGCGGCGGCCATC
>CBFHUI010000087.1:0-10895 GCA_965658725.1 Alphaproteobacteria bacterium
GCAGGTGATGACCAGCGTGGGCGCGGTGATGGGCGTGGGCGGGCGGACCAGCTCTGGCACGCCGTTGGCCAGCACCCAGGTGGTCTGCGCGTAGCCTTCCGGGTCCACCTGCAGCCGCCACTGGCGGACCAGATCGACGGTCTCGGGCTGCTCCGCGCGGAAGCGGGGCGTGAACCAGCGTTCCAGCGCGGCGGGCAGGGTGCTCATCGTGCCTTGCTCGCGCACGGTCGCCGCGCGGGCCTCGACGGCGCGCTGCCCCTCTGGGCCGCGATCGTGGGGGCTGTTGAGGATGGCAAGCGCGCTCAGCCGTTCGGGCCGATCCAGCGCGAACCGCCGGTTGATCATCCCGCCGATGGAAAACCCGACCAGCGCAGCACGCTCCGCGCCCACGGTGTCGAGCAGGTCCACAATTTGCTCGGCGTAGAGGCTCAGGGTCGCTGTGCGCGGCGGCGGCGCGCTCTCGCCGTGGCCGTAAAGGTCATAGGTCAGCACGGCATAGCGCGCGGCAAAGGCATTGAGCATGGGGTCGAACAGCCGCCGCGACAGTCCCAGTCCGTGGATCAGCACCACAAGCGGCTGAGCGCTCGGCTCGCCCCGGCAGGTGTAGGCCGTGCCTTGGGCGGTGAACTGGGTCGCGGCGTGCTCCTTCACGGCCTCAGACCCCCGCCGGGTTGTCCACGTCGCGCCCCATTTCCTTGAGGTCGGAGTAGCGGTTCCCGATGCGGTGGTTGGGGTGCCCGCCCACCGATGCCCCCAGCGCTACGACGATTTCGTCTTCAGCGGGCGCGTCAGGGATGGTCAGGTGGATGGTCTGGTAATGACTGCGCAGCCCACCGTCGTCCTTGTGCATCAGCGGAATCATCATCGCTGTGCCCATGGCGCCGCGCGTGTTGGTGAAGGCGAGGTAGGATTTGGCGTTGATCGCCTCGCGGAACTCGTTTCCGAACCACAGTGTGTGTGTAAGCGCCTGCGCGTGCTCAACTTCGCCGCCCGAGCCGACGTTCGACGCCTTGCCGCAGCCTTCCAGCGCGTCACCGACTGTGTCGATCAGCATGCCGGTCAGCAGCTTGCCCAGAACTGGCCCGTGCTCCCGGATCTCGGGGCCGAGGTCTTCGACATAGCCCCGCCCGAACCAAGGATTGCGGATGACAGCCAGTGCCGCGACCAGCTTGGTGGGCGCGTCGAGCGCTTTGCCGCCTTCGATAAAGGTGTCCTGAATGTGCAGCAGGGTGCGGCGGATTTCTACGGCCATGGCGGGGGTGTCCTCTGTGATTTTCCTGTGGGGCGCGCGCAGATTTGCGGCTAGGCAAAGTGGGGCATGACGCGGTCGATGAAGCGGGACAGCGAGCGCTTTTGCGTCTCCATATCCAACCCCATGGAAGCGTAGTAGATAAAGGCATCGACGCCGAGGTCGCGGTAAGCGGAAAGCTTCTCCTTCGCCTGCTCCGCCGACCCGAACATCAGGTTTTCTTCCAGCGTTTCAGGGTCATAGCGCATGTTTCCGTCGAGCTGGTCGTTGGGAACGCGCTCGGGGAAGCCGTTTATCACCTCGCCCTTCTTCTGCATCAGATTGCCGAATTGCCCCAGCGTATGCCGCAGCGCGCCGAGCGCCGCCTGACGGTCGGTCTCGTTTTCATAGATCGCCGTATGGCGCATCATGGCGAAGGTGCCGGTGTAGGGCGTGGGGGCCTTGGCGATGGCTTCGTCAAGTTGGGCCCGGTACTTCTCCGCTTCGGCAAAAGGCATGGTCAGGGGCCAACTCATGATATTGGCGTTGTTTGCGACCGCGTAGTCGAAGGTAATCGGCGAGCGCGCCGCGACCCACAGCGGTACGTCGTCTTGCACCGGCTTTGGGCAGGATGTCGCCGAGGGGAACTGCCAGAAGCGGCCCTCATGAGCGACATCACCCGCCCAGAGCTGTTTGATTAGGGGCAGCATCTCTTGCATGTACTGCCAGGAATCCCGTTGCTCTAAGCCCGGCTTCATTCGGTCAAACTCGCGCTGATACGCGCCCGATCCCAGCCCCAACTCCAGTCGTCCGTCCGAGAGCAAATCCAGCAGCGCGGCTTCTCCTGCAAGGTTGATCGGGTGCCAGTAGGCGGCATTCGCCACCCCACAGCCCAGCCGCATACGTGAGGTAATTCCTGCCCACCACGTCAGAATCTGGAACGGGTTCGGGGCGATGGTCATCTCCAGCGCGTGGTGTTCGGCAGCCCATGCAATCTCAAAGCCCGCGTCATCGGCCATGCGGATCATATCTTCGACATGACGCCGTACGGTCATCATCGGCGTGTCGGTCGTCGTGCGCTCAAGGTTGATGGCGAGGTGGAACTTCATCACGGGATCCTCCAGTTCAGGCAGCGCTAGCGGGGCTGGAAAGGTGACGAGAGCGGCTCGTCAGAGAGGTTCATCCAGACCGTCTTGGGTCGGGTGTAGTCGTACATGGCCTGCATCCCCGCTTCGCGGCCATAGCCCGACATCTTCTCCCCGCCAAAGGCTGCAATGGGAGAGATGGCGCGGTAGGTGTTGACCCAGACGATGCCTGCGCGGATGGCTTTGGCCATGCGGATCGAGCGCGCGCTGTCGCGAGTGAAGATCCCCGCGGCGAGCCCGTGGGCGGATTGGTTGGCAAGCGCCAGCACGTGCGCTTCGTCCCGGAAGCGCTGCACCGTGAGCACGGGGCCAAACAACTCGGTATCGACGATGTCCAGCGAGGGGTCAGGCGCTTCGATGATGGTCGGTTCAAAATACTGCGCGCTCAGGCCTGCGGGCTGCGTGCCTCCCGTCAGGACGCGCCCGCCTTGCGCGGTGGCCGTCGCGATTTGGCTGCGGATGTGCTCCACCTGCGCGCGGGTGCACAGCGGGCCCATCTCGGTTTCTTCGGCCATGGGGTCACCGATGCGGATGCCTTGAGCAGTGGCGATCATGCGTTCGAGGAAAGCGTCTGCGATGCCGTCTTGAAGGAACAGGCGAGACCCCGCGACACAGCTTTGGCCCGAGGCCCCAAAAATCCCCGCGACCGACCCGTTGACCGCGCTTTCCAGATTGGCGTCATCAAACACGATAAAGGGCGACTTGCCGCCCAGTTCCAGCGACAGGGCAGCGTAGTTCTCAGCCGTGTTCCGAATGACGTGCGCCGCTGCCTTGGGGCCGCCGGTAAAGGAAACACGGGCCACCAGTGGATGGCTCGTCAGCGCTCGGCCGCAGGGCTCGCCGTGGCCGGTAACGATGTTGATCACCCCAGCGGGGATACCAGCCTGTTCGACCAGCTCGCCAAAGGCCAGCAGGGGGGTCGAGGCCTCCTCACTGGCTTTGAGCACGATTGTATTGCCCGCGGCCAGCGCCGGTCCGATTTTCACCGCGCTGAGGAACATTTGCGAGTTCCACGGGATCACCGCTGCAACAACGCCCAGCGGTTCGCGGTCGGTAAAGACGAACATGTCCGGCTTGTCGATGGGTAGGGTTTCGCCACTGATTTTGTCCGCCGCGCCGGCGAAGAAGTGGAAGTACTCAGCGATATACTTGGCCTGCCAGGCCGTCTCTTTGAACATCTTGCCGGTATCGCGCGTCTCGACACGGCCCAGCGCTTCGGAGTTCTCGGCGAG
Source organism: Alphaproteobacteria bacterium (assembly GCA_965658725.1). Taxonomy (GTDB): domain Bacteria; phylum Pseudomonadota; class Alphaproteobacteria; order UBA7985; family UBA7985; genus UBA7985. The sequence continues at coordinate 3,606 of CBFHUI010000087.1, forward strand.
TAGATCACCCAGCTTGCCCAGCAGCTTACCGCGTTGGGATGGGGTGAGGCTGGCCCATGGGCCTTCGGTCTGCGCGCGGTGAGCGGCGCGGACGGCGGCGTCAACATCGGCTTCGGTGGCTTCGGGAATGCTGGCCCAGGCCTGATTGGTCGCCGGATCGACTGAGTCAAACCGGCCCCCATCGCTGGCATCAACCCACTGGCCATCGATCAGCATTTTGTAGACTTCAAGCGCCATAGCTCACGCGCCTCCCCAGCGACGTTTTGTCCTTCAGCTCTTCCTAAATCATCCCTTTCCTATATGAAATTGAAATTAATCGCCGTTTAAATTCGAAAAGAGTGAACTTAAACATGAACATCACGGCCATTCAGACCTTTCTCGCTATCGTCGAGACTGGCTCACTGGTTCGCGCGTCCGAGCGGCTGAATGTCACCCAGTCCACGGTCACTGCCCGGCTTAAGGCGCTGGAAGATGCTTTGGGGCAGACGCTGATCAACCGGTCAAAGACCGGGGCGACCTGCACCAGTGCCGGGCTTCGGCTGCAGCGCTATGCGCAGACGATCTCTGGCATGTGGCGACAGGCGCGGTTGGAGGTGTCTTCGCCAACCGGCAGCCGGGTGTTTCGCAACTGCGCGGTGCATACTGATCTGTGGGACTGGTGGGGTGAGCGGCTGTTTGGCGCCTTGGATGAGCACGCGGGGATCAGCGTTTCCGTGTTTACAGGCGGGGAGAGCGATTTAACCGGCTGGCTTGATAGCGGATTGGTGGACAGCGCGCTGGGCTATGTGCCGATCACGCGGGCAGGGGTGGTGAACACAGCCGTGGGGGAGGATCGGCTCGTGTTGGTCTCAACCGATCCCGATGCGCCCTTGCGCTTCGATCCGGGCTATCTCTACGTGGATTACGGCGAAGACTTCAGCCAGCAGCACATGACCTTCTATGCCGACGCCAACTCGGCCCGGCTGACCTTCAACGCGCCCGCGCCCGCGCTGGCGTTCATCCTGCGCACCGGAGGGACGGCTTATCTGCCCGAGCGGATGGTCGAGGATGCTCTGGCAGAGGGACGGTTGCACCGGCTGAAGGATGCGCCGGTGTTTCGGCGTGTGGTGTTTCTCAACCGCAAGGGCGACACGGCACTCGATCCCGATTTGTGGGCTGAGGTTGCAGGTTAGAGGCACCCACCCGGCCCGGGGGTCGCAAAGACTTGCGCGGCGTAGACCCGGCTCTGGTCCCGGGTCACGGCCACCGCCAGCCCTGCTTCAGCAAAGGCACCGACCATGTTCTGCCGGTGACCGGGCGAGTTGATCCAGCCGGTCATCATGATCTCTGCCACGTCATTGGCCTCGCCAAAGACCGACGACCGCGCGATGTTCTCAGCCCACGGCGCGCCATTGGTGCAGGTGGTGTAGCCCGCATCCTCGATCCGCTCGCCCGCGCGCTGACCGTCGGCAGAGTGGCTGAGCGTGTTCTTGCGCGCCATCACGTCGGCCAGCGACTGCGCTGCACGGTCGAGCAGGGGATTGCGACCGAGCGCCGGTTTGCCCTGCTCGGCACGGAAAGCCTGCAGCCGGGCAAACAGCGCGTCATCCAGCGTGGTGAGAGAGACATCACCGCTTGCCGGACTGACCGGCAGCGCAGCGCCGGATGGGGGTGAGGGATTGCCAGCAGCGGCCGGCTCCTTGGTGCTGCCTGCGCCCTGTGTGGCCAGAGGACTGGGCGCATCACCCAGCGCCGAGCACCCGGACGCCGCTAGGGCGACACTCAGCAGCAGGGAAACAGACAATGCCGGAGCCAAGCAGCACGCCGCTTTAAACCCCTCCACCGCCAAAGCCCCTGTTCGCCAAACCATCGCCCATGCCTGATCCTGTTCACCCCAGCATTGGGATTTAGCCGGAGTTTTGAGCCTCAGCGGGGCGAGAATGCGATGACTTGGGGGAGCAAAAGCGACTGAAATCAGACCCTTGAGGCACTCAGCCAGCGGGATCGTCTACGTACATGCGCCAGTTGTGCTGTTCCTTGAAGCCCAGGACCTCGCGGATTTTACGGTTGGAATAGAGCGCCTCGAACTGGCCCAGCGTGCCGCGGACCGGGGTGCCGGGAAAGAACTGCTCGACCAAGTCAGCGGCTGGCAGATTGGCCGAGTTGTCGTCGTTGCCCGCGTTAAAGACCTGAAAGCCCAGCCCATCCTTTTGCAGGCACAAGTGCACGATCTGCCCCAGATCGCGCGCATCGATGTAACAGAACAGGTTCCGCCGCCGCACCGCCGGGTTGTCGAAGTAGTGGGGGAAGTTCTGCGCGTACTCGTGCGGCTCGATCACGTTGCCGATCCGCAGTGCGTAAATGTCCGCGCCCGTTCGCTTGGCAAAAGCGCGGGCGGTTTTCTCGTTGAGGACTTTGGAGAGGGCGTAGCTGTCGGTCGGGTTGACGTCGTAGTTGTCTTCATCGACCGGCAGATAGTCAGGGTTCACCTGACCATCGGCAAAGCATACGCCGTAGGTGGTCTCTGACGAGGCAATGACGATCTTGTCGATCCCCAGCGTGGTCGCTGCTTCGATGACGTTGTACGTGCCCATGGTGTTGACGCGGAAGGTCTCGTTGTCCGGCTTGAGCAGGATGCGCGGGACGGCGGCAAAGTGCACAACGGCATCAAAGCGCGGCACGCCTGTCCCCGGCTCCAACTCGTCAAAGTCGGCGTAGCTGGTGAGGACGTTGAACATCTGCCCGCCGTCGGTGATGTCGGCCAGCAGGTTATCGACGCCCGGATGATCCAGCGGGGTCAGATCGATGTTGACCACGCGATAGCCTTGCTCGACCAAACACGGCACCACATGCCGCCCGGCCTTGCCCGAACCGCCGGTAAAGAGAATACGCTTGCGTTTCATTATTCTAGCCCTTCGATGAACCTCACCACATGCTCGGCGACCACGTCGCCGCACTCCAGCATGATCGAGTGCTTGACCTCGGGCAAGACCACCAACTGCCCTTGAGGCAGTGCATCAGCAATGAGCCGGTTCAGACGGGGCGGGCAGCCGCCGTCGTTTTCGCCTGTCAGGACCAGGGCAGGTGCAGCCACCTCGGCGATCCAAGGGGCCATTTCTGTTTCTGCGTAGATGTCGAAGACGTTGAGGAAAACGTCTGTGTCCGTCGCGATCACCTGCTTCATCCGCGCCTCTACCACGTCCCCATTGTTCGCGATGAAGGCGTCGGTGAACCAGCGGTTGGCGAGGGTGGCGAGGATTTCCGGCACACTTTGCGTGCGCATCGCCGCGACCACGCCCCGGACCTTGGCGCTGTCTTCCGCCGTCCGAAACGCGGCGGTGGAAAGCAAGCCAAGCGAGAGCACGCGTTGGGGGAAAGCGCGGGCGTAGGCCGGGCCGATCATCCCGCCCAGCGAATGACCGGCAAGGTGCACGGCCTCAAACCCCGCGCGCTCCCGCACCCGCTCAAGATCTGCGACCAGAGCGTCGAGGCCGAAGCGACCGGCGGGCAGGGGCGAGGCGCCATGTCCGCGCAGGTCGTAGGTGACAACGCTAAAGTGTTGGGTCAGCAGCGGCATGGCCTTGCGCCATGTATTCTGTGCAGCGCCAATGCCGTGGATCAGGATCAGCGGCGGGCCTTTGCCGGTGACGGTAAAGGCGCAGTCGATCGGCTCCATCGCGTCCACGGTCCTATTGCACCGCTTGCAGGCGCGGGGGCGCGGCGCGCTGGGTAAAGTGGGGCATGACCTCCTCCGCAAAGCACTGGATCGCGTCCAACGTTTCCTGACATTCCAGCCCGAAGTTCATGTTCATGATCACCCGGTCGATGCCCAGTTCCTGATAGGGGCCAAGCTTGTCGATCATTTCTTGCGGGGTGCAGATGAGCAGGCTTTTTTCCAACTCTTCGGCGCTCTGCTGGCGCGGGATCTGGCGGATCATGCCCGCGTCGACCAGCCCAGGCCCCTGATAGATATTGTCGAAGCGGCAGTAGTAGTTATAGGCGGCCCGGTTCTTCCGCGTGAGTTCTTCGGCCGAGCGCGCCACGTGTGAGACCCGCGACAGCGATAGCGTCAGCGGCTCACCCTCGGCTCCCATGTCAGCCTTGGCGCGCTGGAAGGCGTCCACCTGATCGACAAGCATCTGATGATTGCCCGAAAGCGGTGTGGTCTGGATGTGGAAGCCTCGGCGGGTGCAGGCATAGATGCCGTCGGGGTTCATCACCGCCATCATCATCGGCGGACCGCCGGGCCGAACCGGGCGGGGCATGATCGTCAAGGCGTCAAAGGAATAGTACTGGCCATCCCAACTGACTTCTTCCTCGGACAGCAGCGCTTGGAGCACGTCGAGGCTCTCATCAAAGCGCGCGCGAGTCTCATCCATGGGCACGCCCAACCGTTCCATCTCGAACGGAAAAGCCCCTCGACCAACCCCGAGGAACAGCCGACCTTCACAGAAGATATCCGCCACCACTACTTCACCGGCATAGGTGCGCATGTCGTGCAGGGGCAGGACGACCACGCTGGTAAGGATCTTGATCTGCTGGGTGTGCGCCGCAAGCTTGACGGCAAAGGTCAGCGGTGCAGGCATCATCAGGCAGTTGACCAAATGGTGCTCGGTGATCGATACGGCATCAAAGCCCAGCCGGTCGGCCAGTTTCGCCTGTTCGATCATATCGGCGTAGACCCGTTCGCCGCCGTAGGCCTTGTCGGGGTAGTCCGCAGAGAGCTGTACGCTAAACTCCATGGCGCTGGGCCTCCTCCTGTGCTGAGCGCGATTGGAAGGGAGAGTGCGTTATTTCCCGTTCATGCGAAAGTCTGCATGCGGCATAGAAAGACGCCGCTGAGGGGAAATCTCAAGAACTGCGCTGCCTGTTAAGCTGGCGCGGCTCACCAGAACGAGAAAAAGGCCGTCCATGGAAATCATGTCCGTCTCCGTTTATCAGCACGACCTGCCCATTGTGGGCGGTCCCTACGTCATGTCCAGCGGGCCGCTATACGCCCTGGACACGACATTGGTGCGGATCGAGACGGCGGCGGGACAGGTTGGCTGGGGGGAGACGTGCCCCCTCGGTCCGACCTACGCGCCCGCCCATGCTGAAGGCGCGCGCGCGGCGCTTTCGGTGCTTGGTCCAGCGGTGGTTGGCAAGGATATTTCGCGCCCTCGAGTCGTCCGCCGCGCCATGGATGAGGCCCTCAACGGTCATGCCTACGCTAAGGCTGCGATCGATATAGCCGTGCACGACGCGCTGGGAAAGGAACTGGGACGTTCCCTTGCGGACCTGATGGGCGGTCAGATGCAAGGCGATGTGCCGTCCTACTGCGCCCTGAATGTCGGAGATCCGGCGGAGACTGCGCGGCTTGCTTTAGAGCGGGTCGGGGAGGGCTATCGGCGCATTCAGATGAAGGTCGGGGGGCGGTCGCTCGACCAAGACATTGAAGCGGCCCGAGCGGTCGCCCGAGCGATCGACGGTCGAGCGCGGCTGGTGCTCGACGGTAATCGGAGCTTGAGCACGGCGGAGGCCCTTGCACTGTCCGCCGCACTGGCGGATCTGACGCTGAAACTTGAGCAACCCTGCGAGACGTGGGCGGCGTGCCGCTCGCTGATCGGCCGCCTCAATCATCCCCTCGTTATAGATGAAAGCGCGGACAATCTTGCGGTAATAGCCGAAATGATCGGAAGCGGTGGCGTTGACGGCTTTGGGATCAAGCTGACACGGATGGGCGGCCCGCAGGTAATGGTAGCTGTTCGAGACCTCTGTGAGGCCGCGCAAATGCCCCATACGTGCGACGATTCCTGGGGCGGCGATATCATTGCGGCGGCCTGTATTCATCTAGGATCAACAGTCGATCCACGCTTTCTCGAAGGGGTCTGGACTGCGCTGCCATACATCGAAAAACGCTATGATCCAGCCTTGAATCTGCGCCCGATCGACGGACGCTTGCGCGTGCCGTCGGGACCGGGTCTGGGGCTGGATCTCGACCGCGAGATGTTTGGTTCGCCCGTCGCACGCTTCTAAGGCCTGTTGCTGAAAACGCGACAGACCGTACAGAAATTGGCACTAGACCAATCTACACCCCCCTCCATACCGTTTGCTGAGAGCGCACCACCACGCGTTCTGCAGAACGAACCAACACCCGTTCGCAAACAAAAATAACGGTATATTTGAGAGGAATCCGGGACCATGAAAAAACTCCTGATTGCAGCAAGCGCTTTGGCGAGCGCGTGCACGGCGTCGATCGCCGCTGCTGAAGACACCATCAAGGTTGGGGTGCTCCACTCCCTTTCCGGCACCATGGCCATTTCTGAAACGACGCTGAAGGACACGGTCCTGATGATGATCGACGAGCAGAACAAGGCCGGTGGTTTGCTGGGCAAGCAACTCGAAGCGGTCGTTGTGGACCCGGCCTCTGACTGGCCGCTGTTCGCTGAGAAAGCGCGAGAGTTGATTGAGATCGAGGGCGTGGACGTGATGTTTGGCTGCTGGACCTCGGTGTCCCGTAAGTCCGTGCTGCCGGTGATTGAAGAGCTGGCGTCTGTGCCGCTGTTCTACCCGGTTCAATACGAGGGCGAAGAATCCTCGAAGTACGTGTTCTACACGGGCGCTGCACCGAACCAGCAGGCCATTCCTGCAGTTGATTACTACCTCGAAGAACTGGGCGTTGAGTCCTTCGCCCTGCTCGGCACCGACTACGTCTACCCGCGCACGACCAACACGATCCTCGAGCAATACCTGCTCGACGCTGGCATCGCGGCTGAAGACATCTTCGTCAACTACACCCCCTTCGGTCACTCCGATTGGCAGACCATTGTTTCCAAGGTTAAAGACCTTGCGGCATCGGGCAAGCAAGTAGGCGTAATCTCCACCATCAACGGTGACGCGAACGTGCCGTTCTACAAGGAACTGGCGAACCAGGGCATCTCGGCAGAAGACATCCCGGTTGTCGCCTTCTCGGTGGGTGAAGAAGAGCTCTCCGGCCTGGATACTGGCCCGCTGGTCGGGCACCTTGCCGCGTGGAACTACTTCCAGTCTGCTGAAGCTGACGTGAACGATAGTTTCGTGGAGACTTGGAAAGAGTTCATCGGTAATGATGACCGCGTGACCAACGACCCGATGGAAGCCACCTACATCGGCTTCAAGCTCTGGGCGCAGGCCGTTGAAGCAGCTGGCTCGGCGACCTACGAGGACTGGCGTTCGGAGATCTACGGCATGTCCGTTCCAAACCTGACGGGCGGGATGGCGACCATGCTGCCGAACCATCACCTGACCAAGCCGGTTCTGATCGGTGAAATTCAGGATGACGGCCAGTTCGAC
>CBFHUI010000088.1:0-10867 GCA_965658725.1 Alphaproteobacteria bacterium
TCAGCACCGATCAGATCGAGCATCTGGGCCGCAAGGGGCTGGACGTCACCAAAGTCAGCCGCCGCGACCTTCCCCACTGCATGGCGACGGGCCAGGACGGCGCGACAACCGTCGCTTCGACCATGATCCTCGCCGCGCGCGCGGGCATTGCGGTGTTCGCGACCGGCGGGATCGGCGGGGTGCATCGGGGCGCGGAACGGAGCATGGACGTTTCCGCCGACTTACAGGAACTGGCACAGACCAACGTTGCTGTGGTCTGCGCCGGGGCTAAAGCCATTCTCGATCTGCCCAAAACGCTGGAGTATCTCGAAACTCAAGGCGTGCCGGTGCTGGGCTTCGAAACCAGCGATCTCCCCGGCTTCTACACCCGCCAGACGGGGTTGAGCGTGGACTATCGTGTGGACAGTCCGGCTGAGATTGCAGCGATGATGCGGGCAAAGTGGGACTTTGGGTTGGACGGGGGCGTGCTGATCACCAACCCGGTTCCCGAAGCCGACGCCATGCCATGGGCGCGCGTGGACGCGGCGGTGGAGGAGGCGCTGAAGGAGGCCGACGCGCAAGGCATCACCGGCAAGGATTCGACGCCCTTTCTGCTGGCTCGCGTGACGGAACTGACGGGTGGAGACAGCCTCGAGACCAACATTCGATTGGTCGAGAACAACGCCCGACTGGCAGCCTTAACGGCCTGCGAATTCGCGAAAGCCCATGCCTAGCGCTTCAGGGGCTGGGTCCATGGTGTAGCTCTCGAAGCTGATGTTCCCGCGCCACGACCAGAGCGCAAGCAGCGGCTCGTCCTCGGTCTGCGTGGCGTGGTCTTCCCAAGCCTGATGCAGCACAAAACTACCCGGCGGACGTGCGACCCAGTCGTCGCTGACGTGCTGCCAATACCCCGTTCCCGAGACGATATGGTAGAGCTCGACCGCTTCGTGGCGATGGCGCGGGTAGAAGGTGTGCCGGTCGTGCCAGTAGATTCCCAGCCGGATCTCGTTGCTCCGCACCATGCCGTCCGGGCCGAGAAACTCGACATAAGCGCGGTTGGTGCTGTCACTGTCCGTGAACACACCGCGCGTGCGCCAGTCCAGAAAGGGCGTCAGCCGCTCAAGTGCCTCTCCGAGCTTGATATCAGGCAAGGCAGCAAGAGTGACGGCAAGGCGAACATCGTGGGTGCTTAACTGCCAGCGCGGGGTGTGAGAGCGGTGCTGGCGGAGAAACCGCGCGGTCTCCCGCCCGTGCTCCGTCTCAGTCGCTTCAAAGCGTTCAGCGAAGCTGTCGAACAGGGTGGCCCACGATCGGTTGAGGGTGGTGAAATCCAGCATGGCGCTCCGCCTTTGGCCCAAACTCTACTGCGGAGGTGTTGTAAAGGCTCCGCCGGGACGCTCGCGCCGGTCTGCGGCATCAGCCTGCCGCTTTTTCGGCAATCGCTGTTCCGCAGGCCCAGCCCGAGGACCAAGCCCATTGAAAGTTATAGCCGCCCAGCCACCCGGTAACGTCCACAACCTCGCCGATGAAGTACAGTCCCGGCACAGCGCGGGCCTCCATGGTGCGCGAGTCGAGCCCGGCAGTGTCCACTCCGCCCAACGTCACTTCTGCAGTGCGGTAGCCCTCCGAACCCGTGGGCAGCACTTCCCAGCGGTTGATCCGGTCGGCCAGCCGGTTCAGCACTTTGTCCGACTGATCGCCCAGCCGCGCCTCGCGCAGGTGCGGTCCGAGAACGGCTTGGGCGAGGCGAGCAGGCAGGACGTCGGCGAGGACCGTCGAAAGCTGGCGCTTCCCCGCCTCGGTCCGTGCCTGCTTGAGCCGTTCAGCAGCGGGCCAGCCCGGCGCGAGGTCCAGCACGATCGACGTGCTTTCGCGCCAATAACTGGAAATCTGCAGGATGGCCGGACCGGACAAGCCACGGTGGGTGAAAAGGATCGCTTCTTCAAAGGCTGTCTTGCCGTGCTTGACCACGGCGTCGGCGGCGACCCCCGCCAGCGCTCGGCAGTCTTCCAGCAAGGCGTCGGTGAAGGTGAGCGGGACCAGCGCCGGACGAGTTTCGGTCAGCGCCAAACCAAATTGTTCGGCGAGCTGATAGCCCAGCGAAGACGCACCCATCTTCGGGATCGACTTGCCTCCGCACGCCACGACCACGTTGTCTGCTGTCAGCGCCCGTGCGGTTCCTTCGCGCTCCACACTCAGGGCAAAACCGCCTTCGGGGCGCGGGCTAAGCGTCTGCACGCTGGTGCGCAGCCACAGCTTCGCGCCGACCTTCTCCATCTCATCCAGCAGCAGCGTGATGATGTCCTTGGCGCTGTTGTCACAGAACAACTGGCCCAAGGTCTTCTCGTGGTAGGCAACGCCGTGCCGGGCCACCAGATCGATAAAGTCCCACTGCGTGTAGCGCTTCAGGGCAGATTTGGCGAAGTGGGGGTTTTGGGAGAGGAAGTGCTTCGGCTCCGCCCCCATGTTTGTGAAATTGCAGCGCCCACCGCCCGAGATCCGTATTTTCTCCCCCGGTGCCTTAGCGTGATCGAGGATCAGCACCGACCCACCGCGCGTACCGGCGAAGGCAGCGGCCTGCATGCCCGCCGCGCCTGCGCCGATGATGATAGTCTGGAAATGCTGCGCAGGAGCGGTCACGGGGTGGCGGTCTCGGGTCGAACTCAACGGGTAGGGTGGAGCTTTAACACAGCCTGGCGCTCAGGAAAGTAGAACAGCAAGCAAGAGGCCCCCGCGCGGCACCGCGGGGTTGCCTGCCCATGGTGGGAACGATAGCCGTTGACTTGGCGCAGGGGCAGAGCTTGAACATCAAGCTTCAACCCGACGCCTAGAACCGATTTCACCAGCCATGCCGGTCCGAGCCGGCATGGCGATGGGTGACTCACTTACTTGGGCAAGCCGGTGAGAACGTCGGCGGTCATCGGCGTCATCACCGTGGTCTCAACCAGGGCGCCAGCGTCGATGCGGGCTTGGGTCAGTTCTGCATCGTTGCGGAAAGACTCAATGCTCTCAGGGCCTGCAAAATCGATCAGGACCAACAGCTTGTTGTCGTTGTCCTTCTCGGTCCCGGCGTAAATCATTTTCATGCCGTAGGCTTTCATCTTCTCCTGATTTGCGAGCGCCATGTCGCGCCAGGGAGCAAAGCCGCGGGAGAGGTCTTGGGTCAGTTTAACGATCATGAGGAGCGTCCTTTGATAGATCATTGATATGGGGTCGAAACTGTACGCTCGCATTAACCGCTAAGGATGAAGAATAGGCTACGAAAATCCGAATAATTTTACTCAAGTATCAGAAATAGACGGAGTTTTAATTTTGGTCTGAGGGGTCATTCGTGCTCGAAATTATTTGTCTAATTGGGTCAATGCCTGATCTTTAGTCTTGTCATTGAGTTGAAACCACCATCGACTAGCGTCAGTAGCGTGAACCCTGGACAGAGGAAGCTGATCCCATGATCTTTGACAAACTTAAAGCCGCCCACGACGCCCGCGATTTGGATGCTGTACTGGCGCTGTACCACCCTGAATACACCTTCGTGCGCCATAAGACGGGCACGGTGATGAGCCACGCCGATTGGCACGAGCAGCTCAAGGCGATGATGGCGTCTGACAAATTTCAGGTGGAAAGCTACCGCTGCATATACGAAAACAGCGATATCATCGTGACCCATACTGTCGTCAGCTTTGCCGACGGGACCAAGGAAGCGGTTCTGGCGTCCGAGACGCTTAAGGATGGCCTGATCTACCGCTCCGAGACCGGCGCGACCCTGCTGGACTGATCTCTTCGGGCCGGTTTGTGCTCTAATCGAGCAGGCGAGCGTCCCAAGGATAGTCGGAAAGCAACTCGATCCCGTCATCGGTGATCAGCACCTGCTGCTCCAGCTTTACCCCGTCACGCTCGCCCACCGCGCCGCAGTAGGACTCAACGCACACCACCATCCCGGCCTCGAAGATGCCGTCGTAGATTTGTGGACGCCATGGGTGACGGACTTGCGGGTATTCGTCGCACATGCCCACGCCGTGCAGCAGACAGCTGTAAGCGCCTGGGGCGAAGGCGGGGTCCATTTCTTTGCACTGATCGCGGAAGGCGTGCAGCCCAAGACCGGGCCGCAGCAGCGCCATGTTGTGCTCAACCTCATCCACGGCTGCGCGGTAGAGTTCCTTTTGCCGCCGTGTCGGCGCTGATGGCCCGCAGTGCAGCGTGCGGGAAATGTCGGCGAAGTAGCCCATAGGGCCGACCATGTCGGTGTCAAAACCCACCAGATCCCCGTCCTCAATCACCCTTTGGGAAGCTTCTTGCAGCCACGGATTGATCCGGTCACCGCTGGCCAGCATGCGCCCGTCGTGCCAGTCGCCGTTGTTGGCCAGATTGGTGTAGTTGAGCAGAGCCCACAACTGGACCTCAGTCACACCGGGGCGGAGGGCTTCTTCGAGCTTGGTGATGCCTAACTGTGCGACCGCGCAGGCCCACCGGATGCAGTTGATCTCGTCCTCGTTCTTGATCACGCGCGCCGCCTCGGAGACCGCGACCCCGTCCACCACGTCCAGTCCGCGGGCGTCGAGGGCGCGGGTCAGGCTGGGGTTGACGTACTCCAGCGCGACGCGTCCGGTCGTGTCGCCGATCTCCACGAGGAAGTCGGCGATATCGCCTGCCAGTGCGTGGGCCAGTTCGGGCAGGTCTTCGCCTCCATCGAAATAGTGCAGAGGGCGACCGGGACGGACGTCCTTGACGATCTCCGTCGCTCCATAAGCAGCATTGATGACCAGCGGGCCTTCCACCGGGACAAAGACATAGGTTGTGGGGATGTGCGACTGGAACAGCGCGTAGGTCCGGTACTCCGCCGCGTAGCGCAGGGAAATGGGATTGACCAGCAAGGTCATGCCGATCCCCCGCGCCCGCATCTGCGACCGCAGGCGTTCCACGCGATAGGCGTAAAGTCGGTCAAAGTCGATCTCGGGCATTTCCCGATATCGCCGCAGATCGCTCCAGTTTTCGCCGACGACCAGATGGTCCGGGTGTGTCTGACTCATGCGCTTTCGCCTCCCTCTAGGTCGGTCCTAACGCACGGAACGGCCCCGGCTTTCCTGCCTGCGCCACACTGTCGGTCGGGCGATGATCAAAGCCTGATCAAATCACCGACAGACTGAGTTCAATCGCCATAGCCTCGCCGCAAAAATGAGCGTAAAGGACAGGGAGGTTTCGTCGTGCGCGGGCAGTGCTCGGGCTTCAAAGTTGACGGTTGAAAGGTTTAGTGAATGTTTGGGGCAATTTGGAACGTGCTGATGGCACCGGTGAACTTTTTCCGCAAAACCTTCGGCTGGTTGCCGGAGGATGTGACGGAAGAAGATGCGGAAGCGCTGCAAGAGGCGACGGAAGCCAACGGCGGTCCTTCGGCAAGCACGTTCGCGGCCCTGCGTCGGTCGTCCTTTGACGATGAAAGCACCGGCTCTGCCAGCGGCTCGGCGACGAGCTTCGACGGAGCAGTCAAGCTGGCCCCCTCACTGATCACCGCTGAAGACTGGCAGACTTTGTCTATGGCCCAGATCGACGCCAAGCTCGTCGCCAACGGCGAGCGAGCGATTGGTGATGCTGGCAGCGACCCCTTCTATAACCTCACCCCACAGGAGGTGGACGCTTTAACCGACGCTGAATTCGAGGCGTTGATGGCGGATTTTGAATACGATGCCTTTAGCCCGCCGGTGTGGGAGGGGATCCTGACCGATGACGACTGGATGACGCTGTCCATGGCGCAAATCGACGCCAAGCTTGAAGCCGCCGGGGTGGAGCCCATTGGCAGCCCGCTTGAAGATCCGTTCTATGCGTTGACACCTGCTGCCGTTGATGCGCTGAGTGATGACGAATATTTCGCCATGATTGATGCTTTTGGCTGGGGCCCGCAGTATCTGCCGGCCTGGGGCGATGCGCTCACGCCGAGCGATCTGGAAACCCTGTCACCCGCAGAAATCGATGCCAAGTTGGCCGAAGCAGGCTTCGCACCGATCGGACAGTCAGCCTCGCCCTTCTACAATCTCACGCCTGAGGACATCCAACTGCTTCCCGACACAGCGCTGGAACAGTTGCTGGACGAAGAAGCCGCGCTCTATGAGAGTCTGGGCTACTCGGTCAACGTTCAACGCTATGATGACCTGCCAATCCTGAACACAGGAACGACTACCACCACCAGCACCGGCGCGTCCGATAGCAGCGGGGGCGATCTGGCCTGGCTGGCCTAATCCCGCAACTGTGCCTCTCCTCATCCCCGGGCCCCTCTGAGCTGCCGCACAAACGCGCGCGACCTGCGCTGCTTTGCGACCTTGAACCAGCCTGTTCCTGATCCATTTTTCTGCAAACAACCCCCTAAGCCTGTGCTGCGGAGCCCATGTCATGTCTTTTCGCCCTGTAAAGTCTGAAACCCTTGCTCAACCCACCCTCGAGGGGGCGGGTGTGCACTTGCATCGAGCCTTTGGTTTTCATAATCCAAGCGCCTTTGACCCGTTTTTGCTGTTCGACGACTTTCGTGGTGATCACCCGAGTTCGTTTGAGAAAGGCTTTCCCTGGCATCCGCATCGGGGGATCGAGACGATCACCTATGTCCTCGCCGGAACCGTGGATCACGCGGACTCGTTGGGTAATCAGGGCTCATTGGGCGCGGGCGATATTCAATGGATGACCGCTGGCAGCGGGATCATGCATCAGGAGATGCCCCACGGAAACGACAAGGGCCAGATGCACGGCTTCCAATTGTGGGCCAATTTGCCTTCGTCGCTGAAAATGACGGGTCCGCGCTATCAGGACGTCTCGGCGGGCGACATCCCGGAGATCATCGATGATGACGGCACTCGGGTGAAGGTGATCGTCGGCACTTTTTGGGGCAAGCGAGGCCCAGTGGACGGGATCGCTGCGGACCCGCAGTACCTGGATATTTTCGTGCCCGCCGGGGTGCGGAAGACGTTCAAAGTGGAAGTCGAACGCCACGCCTTTGCCTACATCTTCGAAGGCTCAGGAACCTTCCGCGATGCCTCGCAGCCCTACGGCGTGCGGGTGGAGAAGGAGATCAATGGCGAGGAAGTTCACCTGCGCGACCTATCGGGAAACCGCACGTTGGTGCAGTTCGACCGAGGCGACGAAGTAACGGTGCAGGCGGGAGAGACGGGCATCCGCTTCCTGCTCATCTCCGGCAAACCTCTCAAGGAGCCAGTGGCCTGGCATGGCCCGATCGTCATGAATACGGGCGAAGAACTGCGCGAGGCGATCCGCGATTTGCAAAACGGCAGCTTCATCCGCGCCCAGCCCGAAGGGATTTAAGGCCAGCGGGTTCAGCCCTTCCACGACGCCACAGGCGGAACCCGGCGAGGGGGCTTGATCAAACGGCCCTTCGGTCGCCTTTACTTTGGCAGCGCCCCGAAGGGCGCTGATCCGGAGCGCTTGGCGGTCTTGCGCTGGTTGGAGGTGGGTGGTTAGTCCGCGTCTTCGACGAAGATTTCCTCTTCGCCGTCCCCGACTTCAAGGTCAAAGACTAGTACGCCATCACCGCCGCCAGCGCACAGGCTGGTCAGGATTGCGCCCGCTTCGAGGTGCTTGGGGTGGCGTGCATAGGCGTCGAGTGCGGTCTTGCTCAGGAACGTAATGACAAAGCCGGTCTCGTAGGCCGGTGATTTGCCCTCGAAGTCCCGGTTGGGACCAGCGGCAAAATCGTAGACCCCGTCGATGTCGTCGAGCACGTCGCCGATCATCTCGTAGGCGTCCATCAGCCGTTCAAAGGCTGCGTCTTGGGCGAGGTTGAGAAACACGCAATGCTTGATCATAGGTTTGGGCTCCGGTCAGTCGGCGACTTGCACTGCGGTTACGGCAATGAGGTCGTAAACGTCCTGTGCGCTGCAGCCGCGAGAGAGATCGTTGGCAGGCTTGGCGAGGCCTTGCAGGATTGGTCCGATCGCCGTAGCGCCACCGATCCGCTGGGCAACCTTGTAGGCGATGTTCGCCGCTTCCAGCGAAGGAAAAATAAACACATTGGCATCGCCCTGAATCTGGGAGGACGGCGCTTTGGACGCAGCGACGGCAGGGACAAAGGCCGCGTCAAACTGGAGCTCTCCGTCGATGATCAGCTCTGGGCGCTGGGCGCGGGCAAGGTCGCGAGCGGCGGTGATCCGGTCGATGCTGGGGTGGCTGGCGCTGCCCATGGTGGAAAACGACAGCAGACCCACGCGGGGTTCCCGCTCAACCATGGCCCGGAAGCTGTCGGCAGAGGCTGTGGCGATGCCAGCGAGCTGCTCGACCGTGGGTTCAATGGTCAGGCCCGCGTCTGCAAAGACCACGGCACCAGCTTTTTCGCCGTGCCGTTCCTCGTTGAGGATCATCAGGAAGAACGACGAAACCGACGCTGCATCGGGGTGCATGCCGATGATCTGCAGCGCCGCACGAACCGTGTCCGACGTGGTTGCAACCGCGCCGGCGATGGTGCCGTCTGCGTGGCCCGTGTGGACCAGAAGCGCTGCGAAGTTCAAAGGGTGGAGCGCCGCGGCCTGAGCCTGCTCGACCGTCATGCCCTTGTGCGTGCGCCGCTCAAAGAAAGCCTGGGCGAGCGGCGTGAGAAGAGGAGAGGTCGCGGGATCGATAACGCCAATCTCCGCGCCCGCGCCGCCGGATGAAGCCTCTGGAGCCGTCTCCAAAAGCCCGCGGACCACAGCTTCACGCCCCAGCAAAGTCACCTGCGCCAGTCCTGCCTGGACCGCTCGCAGTCCTCCACTGACAACGCGGCTGTCTTCGCCTTCGGCTAGAACGATGTGCCGGGGGTTGGATCGGGCGCGATGGTGGATGCGGGCGAGGGGATCGGCGGTCATGCAGGCGGCCTTTCGTTGACGTGTTGCGCCCCTTGTACCGGCCATGGCCAGCTCTGCGCCAGCCCCAACCTGCACGCAGCGCCCTTGCGCAGTGGGGCCAGCTCAAAGGCAAGCTTGCGCGGGTTTCCAATGCGCACGCAAAGCCTTTACAGGCGCGCCCGCCTTTGGCACAAGTCGGGCTCATCTTCGGATGACTGCGCAGACGCCGGTAAAGTCCAAGGCTGCTGCGATGCTGAGGTACCGTGGCGGAGAGGCTACGCACCGGATTGCAAATCCGTGTACACCGGTTCGAATCCGGTCGGTACCTCCATTTATTTCCTGCTTTAAACGGCCGATCATACCACGCTCTGTTGAGCTCTTTCGCCACGAGTTACAGACATATCGCCTTGGCCGCCGGGCTGTGGTTCGCTAGATTGCACAAGTGAAAAACACCTAGCGGAAGCAGGCGCCCGGCATTTGATCCAGTCTTCAACTTTTTCGGTGCAGCCCGAACATGGCTTTATCAGCGGCTGGGTCGAAGGGGTCATTGCCGTCGATGACTCGCGCCCCTTTAATCCCGCAGCTATCGCTTACCTCGACCAGCGTTTCCCTGAAGCCGTCCAACCGGAAGTCACCGCAAAAGGCGCTGACCGATTGCCGCCTCGAACCAAGCAGGTCCTTGGCTGGTTGTTTCAGGCCATGCGCCAACTGCACTGGCCTGTGTTCCAACTGGGCCAGTTCATGCCGCGCCAGGATGGTTGTGATCTCAGTGGTCGGTTTCGGCTACCAAGCCAGCACCAGTTGTCGCTAAGCCCGCTTCACTTGCTGAACTTCGTGCTGGAAAAGGCGCTGCTGACCGACCCAGAACACTGGAACGAAGCCGACTTTGCCCAGCAAATTGAGCAGGGGCTGGATCGGATGGCCCCCGGCGGAGTTTCCATCGCCAATCGTCGCGTCATCCTGTCTCAACTGGCGCGCCGATCTGCGCGGTTGCATGAGATTTCTTCGCAAATCTATCAGATTGGTGAGGGCCGCGATGCCCGCTTTGTCCGCGGAACGATGACCCAAGAGGTTGGGGTGCTGGGCATGGCACTGCAAGCTGACAAAGTGGCAACCGCCGACCTGTTGGCACTGCACGGCGTGCCAACGGTGCTTCACCAAACGGCCTCCACGCTGGCGGCTGTGCTGAAGTGTGCGGAACAAATCGGTTATCCGGTTGTGCTGAAGCCGCGAAACGGGGCGCAAGGGCGTGACGTTCACGTGAACATCCAAGGGCCTGAGGCCCTGCAAAGCATCGCGACAGACCCCGATTTCCCCCTGCGGCATGCGCTGGTCGAACGCTTCGTTCCGGGTGGTTCCTTGCGGATCATGTGCGCAAAGGGGCAGATTATTTACGTCTCGCTCAAAGCGCACGTCTTGCTCGAAGGCGATGGGTCAAGCACGCTAAGGGACCTGATCGCGGATTACTGCGCGCTCGCTATTCTAGACGAACACACGCTTAAAGAAGCCATCGCCGTCGATACTTTCTTGGACAAGAACAACATTGTGGAGCGCATCGAAAAGGTGGGACGAACCCTCGACCACGTACTCGAACCGGGGGAGACCTTCGAAGCAACGCTGGTGCCAAGCGTCATTTATGGTGCGCGCATCGACTTACTTGATATTGAGACATTGAGCCCAAATGTGCGGGCGCAAATCCAGACCATGTTCGAGCTCTTTGGCGAAGGCAGCCTTGGCATCGACGCGATCGGCGATATCGAGACCGACACGCTGGTTTTCAACGAAGTCAATTATGGCCCGGAAATCAATTACCTGCCGCAGGTCGCCCCGCACTACATGGCCACTGCTTACCCGGAGCTGGACAAGGCCTAAGCTGGCTGACGCTCGCAGCTGGCCAGGAGAGGGGTGGCGGGCGTCATCAATTCCAGCCCTGCTGAACGTTCCGCGAGTTGCATGCGTGCTGAGCGGGTCCTATGATTAGGTGAAATACACTACATTGTGCGGAGGGTTTGGGATGAAGATGACCTTTTTGGCGGGTGTTCTAGCGGTTTTCTCGCTGGCGACGGCCCCAA
>CBFHUI010000089.1:0-10189 GCA_965658725.1 Alphaproteobacteria bacterium
CTCCGCCTTTGTCGATGGTGCCCCTGAAATCACGCTTCAGGAGTCCCGAGCATGCTGGACACCCCATCGACTGACACCATGGGTCAATGGACCTACGAACAGGCGCTGGCCGAGCGCTGTGCCTTGGCCGTCACTCAGCTCAACCGTCTCAAGGGCGTACTCATCCGGGTTAAGGGCCGCGTGACGCTCGGCGGAACCGCCAACGACATGATCATCGCCCATCGTGCAGCGGGTTTGGCGCTGGAGCAGACCGTGCCGGTTGTTGAAGGTTTGCTGACACAGGCGATCAAGCCCTGCCGGCTGGACGTGGGCAGGATCGTTGCTGAAGGACTGGAACTGTCCGCGCAGATCGACGCTGCCAATGCCCAGGACTTGCCCGAAGCCGGTCAAGACGTGGTGCTGTTCGGGTTTGGCCGGATCGGACGGCTGCTCGCGCGGAACTATATCGAGCGTTCTGGCCCCGCTGCGTTGCTGAGGCTGCGGGCGGTGGTGTGCCGACCGACCAAAGACCCTATTGCCGATCTTCGCAAGCGGGCTTCGCTGTTGCGGACTGATAGTATTCATGGGGCTTTCAACGCGACCATCGAGGTTGACGAGGACGCGCTGAGCCTGATTGCCAACGGCATGCGCATTCAGTTCATCTATGCCCCCGATCCGGCTGGTATCGACTACAGCGCCTATGGGATCAAAGACGCGCTGCTCATCGACAACACGGGGGTACGGAGCGACGAAGAAGGGTTGGGCCAGCATTTGCAGGCTGTTGGCGTTGAAAAAGTACTCCTGACCGCGCCCGCTAAGGGCGACATTCCCAACATCGTCTTTGGCGTCAATGATGCGGAGATTGGCGACCAAGCGATCCTCTCCGCCGCCTCCTGCACCACAAACGCAGCAACGCCAGTGCTCAAAGTGCTCGACGGTTCCTTTGGGATTGCACAAGGTCACATCGAGACCGTTCACGCTTATACCAATGACCAAAACCTGATCGACAACTTCCACCGCGCGGATCGGCGCGGGCGGAGCGCTGCGTTGAATATGGTCATCACCTCGACGGGCGCTGCCAAAGCGGTAGCCAAGGCTTACCCACCGCTGGCTGGCAAGCTGACCGGAAACGCCATCCGTGTTCCGACGCCAAACGTGTCGCTGGCCATCCTCAACCTGACGCTTGAGCAGGACGTGAGCGTTGAAGCGCTGAACGGGGTGCTGGAGCAGGCGTCGATCTCCGCCCAGCATCAGAAGCAAATCGGGTTCCGCTGGAGTACCGAGCTGGTGTCTTCTGACCTGGTGGGCAGTCGTCACGCTGGGGTCATCGACGGTGCCGCAACCATCGCCGAAGGCCGCCGGGCGGTGATCTACGTTTGGTATGACAACGAGTTTGGCTACGCCCAGCAGGTGTTCCGCGTGGCGCAGGCGATGGCCGGGGTTCGGTTGGCAACCTTGCCCGCCTGAGCCTCAAACCAGCCTGCGCGGCGATTAGCCCGAGCTTCAGCCAGCCTCTTGCGCTTGACAGCGGAGGCTCGCACGCAGGATGCTCAACTTAAAAGCGACCCCGAATAGGATACGCCCTGTCGCGAATGCTCAAGCGAGCGTCGGCATTTGGACGTCATAGCTTGTGCCAACGTTTTGACCCGAACCGCACAGGCCCTATGGCTGGTTGCGGCCCTGTTTAAGGAGACCACCATGGATCTGCAGTACGAGAACGACTACTCCAGCATTGTCGAAGCCGACCGCGCCAATGTTTGGCACCACCTGACCCAGCACAAAAAGTTCGAGACCGTTGATCCGTTGATCATCATCGAGGGTAAGGGGACCCGCGTGTGGACCCAGACGGGCCGCGAGCACCTTGATGCGACGTCGGGCGGTGTTTGGACTGTGAATGTAGGCTATGGCCGCACGCAGATTGCCGATGCGGTTCGTGATCAGCTGGTCAAGATGAACTACTTTGCCGGTGCAATGGGAACTATTCCCGGTGCAAAGTTCGCAGAGAAACTGATTTCCAAAATGCCGGGCATGAGTCGTGTCTACTACTCGAATTCCGGCTCTGAAGCGAACGAGAAGGCCTACAAGATCGTTCGCCAGATCAGCCACAACAAACACGGCGGCAAAAAGCAGAAAATCCTCTACCGCGCCCGCGATTACCACGGTACCACCATTGCCGCCCTCGCGTCCGGCGGGCAGGATCAGCGCAAGGACCAGTACGGCCCGTTCCCTGCTGGCTTCATCGAAGTGCCGCACTGCCTGGAATACCGTTCCCAGTTTGGCGATGTAACAGACTACGGCGTGCGCGCTGCGAATGCGATTGAAGAGGTTATTCTCCGCGAAGGCGCAGACACGGTTGGCGGCCTGATCCTTGAGCCCATCACCGCTGGTGGCGGCGTCATCACCCCACCAGAAGGCTACTGGGAGCGGGTGCAGGAGATCTGTAAGAAGTACGAAATTTTGCTGATCATCGACGAAGTGGTCTGCGGCTTGGGTCGCACGGGAACGTGGTTCGGCTACCAGCAATATGGCATCGAGCCGGATATGGTGACGATGGCCAAGGGCGTGGCTTCGGGCTACGCAGCGATTTCCTGTACCGTGACCACTGAGGCCGTCTTCGACATGTTCAAAGACAACGCTGAAGACCCGATGTCCTTCTTCCGTGACATCTCCACCTTTGGCGGCTGCACCGGCGGTCCGGCAGCAGCGCTGGAGAACATGAACATCCTCGAAGACGAAAACCTGCTGGATAACTGCACTGAGATGGGCGCTTACATGTTCAGCAAGCTCGAAGAGATCGCGGCCAAGTACCCAACGGTTTCCGGTCAAGTGCGCGGCAAGGGTCTCTTCCTCGGCCTCGAACTGGTCAAGGACGTTGAAACCCGCGAACCGCTGGATGAAGCGCTGGTGCAGGGCATCGTTGCGGACTGCATGCAGAAAAACGCCGTCATCATTGGCGCGACCAACCGCTCGCTAAAAGGCTTCAACAACACGCTGTGCCTGTCGCCCGCGCTGATTTCCACCAAGTCCGACATGGACGAGATCGCCAGTGCCATCGACGGCGCGATGAGCCGCGTTCTGGCCTAGACCCGAGCTGCGCCTGCTCTGCGCAGGCGAGCGTGATGCTTTCTGGGGGCAGTCTGATTGGGTTGCCCCCTTTTTGCTGCTTGGTCGTTCAAAGGGCGAGAGCCGTCTCAGATAAGAATATTAGGCCATACGTATATCAGAAAATTAGAATAACCTATTGGATGGGTTGATTCCGATGGCTATGAATGCGTACTTGAGCACTCTCACTTCTTCAATAAACCGACCGCGAGTTCCCATGAGCTTCCACACCGTTACCCCCTCGTTTTCCGCCTATGGCCAAGTGACGACCGCCGACCTGCAGGCTGCGGTGCATCAGGGCTTTAAGTCTCTGATCATCAACCGACCAGACGGGGAAGACCCCGGCCAGCCAACGGCGGCGGAGACGATGGCGGCGGCGCAGGCGCTGGGGCTGGAAGTGCGGTTTATCCCTCTGATAAGCGGGCAACTGACCCCGGAGCACGTGGATCAAACCGCTGCCGCGCTGGCTGAATTGCCCCAACCCGTTCTGGCGCACTGCCGCAGTGGCATGCGTTCGACCACGCTCTGGGCGCTGGCCCAGCGGGGTGCGATGTCGGCGGATGACATCATCGATGCGGCCGCAAAGGCAGGCTACGACTTGAATGGTTTGCGTCGGCACCTTTAAGCGCCGGCTAGGTGCGCGGCTGGAGCCAAGCAAACAGCCGCCGCCCCACCAACAACAGGCCTGCGACCAGCATGGGAATGCTCAGCATGCGAGCGATTTGGTGGGTGGAGACGAAAAGCGGATCGACGTTCTGAGCCAGCGCTACTGAGGTCACGGTTTCGATTGCGCCGGGCGCAAGTGCAAGCACCAGCGCGCGGAACTCCAGACCCGTACTCCACGCCAAGGCCACACAAGCCAGCACCGCGACCCCGACACCCACAGACAGCCCGGCGAGACAGGCGACCGCCAAACGCCGCAATTCGGCAAAGGAAATGGCGTCGAACCGGCTCCCCATGATCCAACCCAGCGCTGCTTGCGCCCCAAACAGCAGCAATAGCGGCAAGTCGGGCAGGGGTAAGCCGGCGAGTTTGGCGAAAGCCACCCCCATCATTGGTCCAATGAAGGTTGGTGCGGGGATGGAGAGCCGGCCAGCGCCAACTGCGCAAGCAAGTGCAAACCCCAGTGACGCCGTCATGGTCAGTGCCTCACCCGTCCAGAACGCGCCAAGCATCCGCTCACCCCACGTTGGCGTAACAGCAGCTGTTATGGCTTCGGCGTCGGGAAGGACAGGAAAGGCGCTCAGCGCAAAAGGCAGGATGAAGGTCAGCGCGAGCAACCGCACGGATTGAAAGCTCACCACGATGTGCGAGCGCAGGCCGAGGTCTTCGCTCGCCGCGACCACAAAGGGCAGACTGCCCGGGACGGAACACAGCATGGCCTCGTCCGCGGTGAGATCCGTCAGTCGGTGGATGACCAGCGCCGAGCCAAAAGTAATTGCAGGGATCAGCAGCAAACTGGCCGCGACCGACGGCACCCACAAGCTGACACTGGAAAAGAAGTCCGAACTGGCTGTGGAGCCGATCAGATAGCCCAGCAGGATGAAGGCAACATCGCGCACCGGTGTTGGAAACCCTGGCCGTCGCCGCGTGAAGCCCATCGCGAGGGACCCGACAACTGCTCCCAGCAACCACGGCACGGGCACAGACAAAAGGGAAGCCCCCAGCCCGGAGAGCAACGCCAGCCCCAAAGCCAGCACTGCAACAGCATAGGTTCGGAGCAGCCCAGTCACCAAACGGGAGCGCGCCGCCTAAGCGGCCTTGCCTTCCGCATGCGGGTCTTTGGCGTCGGCGACGGCATCGAGCGCGCCAAACTGCAGCGAGACCAAGCGGGCGTAAAGGCCTTCGCGGGCGAGGAGCTCTTCGTGCGTCCCCTGATCGACAATCTCGCCATCTTCCATGACCACAATCCGGTCGGCCTTGAGCACGGTTGCCAGCCGGTGGGCGATGACCAGGGTGGTGCGGTCCCGCGCCATGGTCTCGAAGGCCTGTTGCACGGCCTGTTCGCTTTCCGAATCAAGGGCGCTGGTGGCCTCATCAAGCAGCAAGATCGGCGATTTGCGCAGAATGGCGCGGGCGATGGCGAGGCGTTGGCGCTGCCCGCCCGATAGCGTCGCGGCGTTTTCACCCAGTGGGGTGTCGTAGCCTTGCGGCAGCGCCATGATGAAGTCATGAGCCTCGGCAGCCTTTGCCGCGGCGATCACGTCCTCCTTGCTGGCCGAGGGGTCGCCAAAGCGGATGTTGTCGAGCGCGGTGCCTGCGAACAGCGGCGCGTTCTGCTGGACGATGGAAATGGCGTGACGGAGATCGGTGGGGTCCAGCGAACGGGCATCGATCCCCTCGACGGAAACGCTCCCGTCTTGAGGGTCGTAGAGGCGCAAGAGCAGCTGGAATACTGTTGATTTTCCAGCCCCTGAAGGCCCCACCAGCGCAACGGTCTGGCCGGGTTCAACGGTCATAGACAGGCCTTTGAGCGCCTTTGTGTCCGGTCGGCTGGGGTAGGCGAAATGTACGTCTTTCAGTGCAATGGTACCGTGCAGGTCAGCAGGCAGAGCGACGGGGTTCGTCGGGGCTTCAATCTCCGGGCCTTCGGCAAGGATTTCCATAAGCCGCTCGGTCGCGCCCGCTGCCCGCATTACCTCCGCATAGGTTTCGGTCAGCAGGCCGACGCCTGAAACCGCGATGAACGCGAACATGACGAACTGTGTCATGGTGCCCGGCGTGATGGTGCCGTTCTGCACTTGGATGGCCCCGTACCAGAGCACCGCGATCAAGCCCGCGAGGACGAAAGAGAACAGCGTTGCCGTCAACATGGAGCGCACGCGGATCCGGCGCATGGCGACGCGGAAGGTCGCTTCAACGGCGTCGCTGAACCGTGTGCGTTCCTCTGGCTCACGGGTAAAGGCTTGAACCGTATCAATGGCACGCAAGCTCTCACTGGCCCGCGCAGACGCTTCTGCAAGCGCGTCCTGGCTGGACCGGGACAGCCGCTGTACCCGACGGCCAAAGTAGATCATGGGTAAAATAATCAACGGACCCACGATCATCATGAGCAGGGCCAGTTGCCAACTTGTGATGACCATGAGGATCAATGCCCCCAGCGTCGTCGCAACGGTGCGCAAGGCGACTGAGATCGACGAACCCACGACAGTCTGGATCAATGTCGTGTCAGTGGTCAGTCGCGAAAGCACTTCTCCGGTCCGAGTGCGCGCATAGAACGTCGCACTGAGAGACAGCAGGTGGTCATAGACCCGCGCCCGCAAGTCCGCGACGACACGCTCACCCAGCAGGCTGATGAAGTAGAAGCGCATGGCGCTGGTCAGTCCCAGCAGCAAGGCACCAACAATGCCGATGATAAAGAAAATGCTCAGCGACCCATCCTGCGGAAAGGCCGCACAAAGGGCGGAGTCCGCCGCGCCGCCAAAGCCGCAATCCACCACCAGGCGGAAGGCACCGGGCAACATGAGCGTCAGCACCGAGGCCGCGAATAGGAAGACAGCAAAGCCCAGCAGCATGCCGGGATAACGCAGAATAAACGGCACCAACCGGCTCAGCGGCCGAACGCTGCGCGCGCGTTCGCGATGCTTCTTGTCGCGCGCCAGTTCCGCAGCAAAGGAAGAACCGCGATCGGCGTCGGCGCGGGTGGTGTCTGTCGTGGAAGGGGCAGTGGGGGGAAGGGTGTCTGTCATGGGGCCTCGCTGAAGTGCCCTTCGTACCTATGCCTCTGGCTCGGAAACTTCAATCGTTCTCGCCCTGCGCGGAAAAGCACAGGCCCTGCGCGCGGCGCGTGAGTCTGTTTGATAGAAATGTTGCATTCTGCTTCCCTTTCCCGCACTCAGGGGCGCGGCACGTCGTGCGACAGGTATCTAAACAAGGGGATTCACCATGCCTAATTTCGTCCTGACCTTCGAAGGTGGTCGTCAACCCTCTACGCCCGAGGAGGGTCAGAAGCACATGGCTGACTACATGGCGTGGATGAATGCCTTGGGCGATCAGATTGTCATGCAACAGACCCCCTTCAAAACCAGCAAGATGGTTGCCAAGGATGGCGTGAGCGATCCTACGGGCGCTCCCCTCATGGGGTTCATGATGGTGGAAGCTGGGGACATGGACGCTGCGATTGCCATCGCGCAGGCCTGTCCTTTCTTGGAAATGGGCACCATGCGCGTGGCCCAGACCATGGATATGCCTGCCGCTGCGTCGGGCAACGCTGGGGAGTAAATCTGCCCACTGCCAACACACGGTAGACTATTGCCAGCGCGCTTGGGTTCAAGGGCGCGGCGAGTTGCATGCTCATAACATCATAATGAGATGCGTTTGGGCGTTAAGAGCTTGCTGTATCAACCTTTTCTTGTCAGCTGTTAAGGACAAGGAGCCTTGGTCGGTGGTGCATTGCGGGTGCAGTTAGGGGTTTTTCCTTAGAACACCACCCGTTCCCGACCGTCTTTCTGGCCAAAGTGCTCTGTGGCGCGTGCACTCCTGCACCCGCTGGATCCTTGGGGGACAAGAGCATGTTGGCTCGGCTGCGTGCAAGTTTGCTGCCGCTGATCGCAGCGCTGTTGATCGGTGCGCTGTTATTTGGCGCGCCGAAGTCGCTGAGGGCATTGGAGGCGGTGGTCTATGACGCTCTGAGCCGCCTCACGGCCCAGCCGTCCCAACCGTTCCCGGCTTTGGTCATTGTGGACATCGACGAAGCCAGCCTTCGCAGTGAGGGTCAATGGCCCTGGTCGCGCGACCGCGTGGCGGAAATGGTCCGCCGGATCAGCGCCGGCGGTCCAGCATCAATCTCGCTCGATATTATCTTCCCGGAACCCGATCGCCTGTCTCCTGACCGCTTTGTCGGGACACACATCGAGGCTGAAGCGGTAGACCCAGCAGTGCTGGCAGGACTGAAGTCCTACGACACTGATCTTGCCGAAGCGATAGCAGCCGCGCCGGTCGTGCTCGGTCACACCAACCTTCTCGACGCGCCGCCAGGGATGGTCTTGCCTGAACTGATCAAACGCCGCCCGACGATTAACGTTGCCGCCAAGGAAGGCGCCGCCCTGGTCGGAGGACTGCCGCGCGGGCTGTATCAGATGCAGGCCTTGCTGCCAAACTTACCCGAGCTCGATCGCGCGGCCTCAGGGATCGGGGTGGTTTCGCTACCCTTCGATACGGATGGCGTTTCACGCGCGGTTCCGCTGCTGTTCCGATTGGATGATCGCCTACTGCCGTCCTTCGGGCTGGAAACCCTGCGCGTGGCTCTGAGCGCGCGGGGGCAAGTGGTGCGAGTGGGCGAGGCTGGTGTCGAGCAAATCGTCGTGCAGGGGCGCGGGGGGTCGATGGCAATCCAGACCGACAAGATGGGCCGCATCTGGGTCCGTTTCCCGACGCTGCCCGAGGGTCGAGACCGACACTTTGACGTCGTCTCTGCAGCGGACCTGCTCTCCGACGGCTTCAACCCACGGGTGTTCCGCAATCGCATTGTGCTGGTCGGAGCGTCAGCGGCGGGCCTGTTCGACATCAAAACCACGCCGCTGGGGGAAGACAGCCGCATTCCCGGTGTAGACCTGCAAGGGCTTGCCATTCAGCAGGCTTTGACGGGCGAGATGCTGCGCCCGGTGGATACTCTTCCGCTGCAGATGCTGGCAGGGGCACTGTTCCTCGCCTTCATCGTTCTGGCCTATCCCTTCATTGATAGTCGGATCAACATGGCGATTGTCGCCTTGGTTCTCGTGGGCGCAGTGGGGCTTGAAGTCTGGCTGTTTGCGAACGAGGCGACCTATGCCAGCACACTGAACTTCTTTCTTTTTGCGCTTGGGGTTGGGCTGTTCACTATCAGCGCGGATTTCATCCGGCGGGACCGGCAGCGGCGCGAGATCAAATCAGCCTTTTCCCAGTACCTTTCGCCAGCTTTGGTTAACCGCATCAGCCGCACCCCCGGCTTACTCAAGCTGGGCGGGGAGATGAAGGATCTGACCATCCTTTTCGCGGACCTGCGCGGCTTCACCACTGTTTCCGAAGAACTCAAGGACGACCCCGAGCGCCTGACTGCCATCATCAACGATATTCTGACGCCACTTACGGAAATCATCCAATCTCACGGCGGTACGATCGACAAGTACATCGGTGACTGCATCATGGCGTTCTGGAATGCCCCACTGGATTTCCCCGACCACGCCAGCGCTGCCGTGCGCGCCGCAGTAGAAATGGTCGAGGCCATGCCGTCAATCAACGCCGACCTTGAAGCGCGCTATCAGAAGAGCGGTTTCAAGATTGGGGCGGGGGTGAATTCGGGCGAAGTCGTCGTCGGCAATCTCGGCTCCCGCTCGCGCTTCGACTACTCAGTGCTGGGCGACGCAGTAAACCTTGCCGCGCGGTTGGAAAGTCTTTCCAAAGGCTACGGTGTCGATGTCATTGTTGGTCACCAAACCCAAGCCGGCCGGCTCAGCGAAACCGCCGAGTTGGTGTTCATCGACGAGCTGCAGGTCAAGGGCAAGGAAGAGCCCGTCAAGATTTACAGCCCCATGAGCGACCTCACCACGGACGCTCTGACCCTACACAGCGCCGCACTGACCGCCTATCAGACCGCGCCGTTTTCTGTGGCTGAGAAAGCGCTGAAGGCGGCGCAAGACCAGGCGGACTCGCGCCTGACAGCGCTCTACACCTTGTTGCTCGACAGACGCCAAAGCATGCACGAAGCTGGCGCGGACGCTGAATGGACCGGCGTTTGGCGGGCGTTGGAGAAGTAGGGAGCGTTTATGGGGTTTGAGGTTTCTTTGCTAGGCGTTCGCGGCAGTTATTCATCGAGCAAGTCGCGCCCCTCACTCTATGGCTCCCACACAACCTGCGCTTTGGTGCAGGCTGGATCACAGATGATCATGCTCGACGCAGGTAGCGGCGCGACCAATGCTGATACGGATCGGGTCCGGGGCTGGTCGGGTGAGGACTTCAGCTTGCTGCTGACCCACTACCACCACGATCATGTCATCGGTTTTCCGTTCATGGCGCGACCGGCCGCCGGAACGCTTCAGGTGTTTGGGCCGCGCTTGGGTGAGGTTGGCCCGGAAGAGGCGCTGCGCCGCATGGTGGCACCGCCATTGTTCCCCGTTGAGCTCGAAATGCT
>CBFHUI010000089.1:10208-10444 GCA_965658725.1 Alphaproteobacteria bacterium
CGGCGGCGCTGTCGGCTATCGGATCGAGCACAAGGGCCATGTGTTCTGTTTTATCCCGGACATCGAGCTTCCGAATGACCCTGTTGTCGCTTTTGATCCCGAGTTGATTGCCTTTATTACTGGGGCCGATGCGCTTGTCATCGACGCCGCCTATGCCGTCGAAGACTTTGCCCGATACATCGGTTGGGGGCATTCGCATTGGGGCCAAGCCCTTGAATTGGCCGAACAAGCCGGGG
>CBFHUI010000090.1:0-10375 GCA_965658725.1 Alphaproteobacteria bacterium
GGTCACTGGGCCGAGTGGCTCTTTGGACACGATTTCAGGCAGGATCACGTGCGCGGAAGGATCCGGGAACGTGGTACGGTTAGCAGCCAGACCGGAAGCGTCGGTCGTGTAAACGTCACACAGACCAGCGAGGTAAGCTTCGTTGGTCTCAGCAGCGGTGGTAACAACGTAAGGGGTGTAGGAAATGCCGTTGTCAGCGAAGAAGTCTGCGAGGTTCAGCTCGGTGGTCGTACCGGTCTGTACACAAACGGTTGCGCCGTCGAGGTCAGCAGCAGAGGACACGCCCAGAGAGGTTGGGACCATGAAGCCTTGACCATCGTAGTAGTTCACGCCCTGGAAAGACAGGCCGAGGTCTACGTCACGGGAGAAGGTCCACGTGGTGTTACGGGACAGCAGGTCGTATTCGCCAGCGTTCAGCTTGTTGAAGCGCTCGGAAGAGTTCACTGGGAAGTATGCAACCTTGTCAGCGTCGCCGAAGATCGCTGCGGAAACAGAGCGACATACGTCAACGTCCAGGCCGGACCAGGAACCGTCGTCTGCTTGCTCAGCAAAACCAGGTACGCCAATGTTCACACCACAGTTCAGAACACCGCGCGCGATGGTGTCGGACAGGGTATCAGCCTGTGCGCCACCGGCAAACGCAACTGCACCAGCAGCTGCAACAAATGCCAACTTTTTCATTTTGGATTCTCTCCACATAGGGTTCGACCAACCAGCGCTTTCCTCCCCCCTAACGGTCAGAAACAAAGGACACCTGAAAGGCGTTCCAGACACAGATTGGCTACGGGCCGAAACTTAGAGGGACACCCGTCTCACGCAAGTCTCATTTCAACAATTGCCCCATTTTTTGGCTGATTTCCCGAGAATTGCTGTGGAAAAGGCAATTTTGAGGGATTTTGCTTAACAACTGAACATTCTCCGACGCGTAATCGCCCCATCACGATTCGAAAGGTTGGGAAGCCTTCTTAGATGGGCAATTCAAGCTGCTGTTAAATAAACCCTTTTTCGCGCTGTGCCGCGTCCCTGCTTCAGGAGAAAACACTGAATTCAGCGGCTCCAGCGGTGTTGCGAGCAAGGAATCCAGTGCCGCAAAAATATTCAAATCCTTGCAAATGAGACCATCGGTCCCGGAAATGCCTAAGGATTCATCTTGCCCTTGGGTCTGACATGGAGGAAACCACGGCTTCAGTATCTGGCGTAAAGGAAGACGATTTTGAAGGACGAGACGAGACTGGCTCACGGGCATCGCGGACCGAAAATGGAGCGCATGGAAGTGCGCACCGTTAACCCCCCGATCCAGCGTGGCTCGACCTACCTTTACGACAGCATTTCACAGATGGCCGAGTCCAAGGCCAAAGCCGCAGATATGGGGATCCAGTCCTACGGCATCTCCGGCGGTGACATCACCCTGCATTATCAAGAAGCCTTCTGCGCGCTTGAAAACGGTTTCCGGGGCGTGGCGGTTAATTCCGGCCTGCTGGCCTGTACCACGCCACTTCTCGCGCTGCTCCAGCACGGCGATCATCTGCTGATGGTTGATAGCGTTTACGGACCGGTTCGCACCTTTTGCGATGACTATCTACCGCGCATGGGGGTGAGTGTTACGTACTACGATCCGCTATCGAGCATCGACGAACTCGACGCCCTGCGCACGGATAGCACCCGCGTACTCTACTTGGAGACACCCGGCTCTGTGACCTTTGAGATGCAGGACGTGCCAGCGCTTGCGAACTGGGCGCGGGATCGCGGGCTGCGGACGATTATTGATAACACTTGGGCCACGGGCCTCTACTTCAAGCCGCTCGACCACGGCATCGATATCTCCGTTCACGCGGCGACCAAGTATATGTGTGGCCACTCGGACGTGATTTCTGGCGCCATTATCTGCAACAAGGACACCATCACGGCGCTGGAAGACACTCGCTACCAATTGGGGCTCGCCATGCCGCCGGATGAGGCCTACATGGGCCTGCGCGGGATGCGCACCATGGCGGTGCGTTTGCCGGTGCACTGGCGCAACGGCGTGGCGCTGGCAGAATATCTCAAGGGCCGCCGCGAAGTCGCCGACGTCCTGCACCCGGCCCTCGAGCAAGACCCCGGCTACGCCATCTGGTCGCGCGATTTCGCAGGCGCGTCGGGCCTGTTTTCCGCCGTCCTGCGCAGCGACATCAGCTTTGAGCAGATGAACACCTTCCTCAAAGCCCTGAAGCTCTATGGACTGGGGTTCAGCTGGGGCGGTTTCGAGAGCCTCTGTGTGTTGCAAAACCCCAGGGCCATCCGCACGGGCAGCGACTGGCCGCGCCCGGGCCTCAGCGGCGGCTCTGTCCTCCGCTTCCACGCAGGGCTGGAGGCCATCGATGACCTGATCGCCGATGTTGACCAAGCCTTCCACGCCATGAATACTGCCTGAGTTATGGAACTGAACTCATCCGCTATTGATGCCCTTATCGCCAAAGTCCGCTTCAACAGCGACGGGCTCGTCGGCGCCATTGCTCAGGACGTGGAGAATGGTGACGTGCTGATGATGGCGTGGATGAAGGCTGACACCCTGCGCGAAACGCTCGAAACCGGGCGAGCCTGCTACTGGTCGCGCAGCCGTCAGGCGTTCTGGCGTAAGGGCGATACCTCAGGCCACACCCAGACCGTGCACGAGGTTCTGGTGGACTGCGATGGCGATACTCTGCTGCTGAAGATCAGCCAAATCGGTGCGGCGTGCCATACCGGCGCACGGACTTGTTTCTTTACCTCGGCGAACGACCTTTAGAGGCACCACCCCTCCCGTCGTTTTCCAGCATCCGGACCCCCATGACCCAGCCTGCGCCCCTCCCCGCTGACCATCCCCCTGTCAAAGCACCGAAAATCGGTGTGATTCTGATGAATCTCGGTACGCCAGACGCTCCTGACGCGCCCAGTCTGCGCCGCTATCTGGCGCAGTTTCTCTCGGACCAGCGCGTGGTGGACTACCCCGCCTGGCTCTGGCAGCCGCTGCTGCGCGGAATCATCCTGCGTACGCGCCCCGCGAAATCAGCGGCGCTCTATGCCAAGATCTGGGACTACGAGCGCGGGGACAGTCCGCTGCGGCTTATCCTCGCCGATCAAGTCGAGGCCATGCAGGCGCGCATCGACCCCGAGGGCGAGCACGTGCTGTTCCGCTCCGGTATGCGCTACGGCAGTCCCAGCACCACCGATGTCCTGCACGAGTTACAAGAGGCCGGCTGTCAGCAAATCGTCCTCGCTGCACTTTACCCCCACTACGCCGGGGCAACTATGGCAACCGGCTACGACGAAGCCTTTGACTTCCTCAAAAAGGCCAACTGGCAGCCTGCGATCCGCACCATGCCGTCCTATCAGGACCATCCGAAGTACATCAGCGCGCTGGCGCAGTCGGTTGAACAGCACCTTGGCGCGCTGGATTGGGAGCCGGACGTGATCGTCACCTCCTACCACGGCGTTCCGCAGCGCTATCTGACGGGCAAGGGCGACCCCTACCACTGCCAATGCCACAAGACCACGCGCCTGCTGGGCGAGGCCCTGCCTCATCTGGCGGACAAGCTGATGGTAACCTTCCAGTCTCGCTTCGGCCCGGAAAAGTGGCTCCAGCCCTACACCGACGAGACCATCGACCGGCTGGGGGAAGAGGGGAAGAAGATTGCCGTGATCACGCCGGGTTTCTCGGCCGATTGCCTCGAAACGCTGGACGAAATCGGCAACGAAGCCCGCGAAGACTTCGAGGAAGCGGGCGGCACGCACTTCGCCTATATCCCCTGCTTGAACACTGAACCCGCGCATCTGGACATGCTCGAAACGCTGGTGCGGCGGGAACTTTCCGGCTGGTACCCGTTGCACGGCGGGGCTTAGGCGCGCATACCTGAACCATGAACGCACGCGGCTCAATCCTCACCCGATACGCGCTCTTCCTGTTTAAGCGGGAGTTGAGCATCCTGAGTTACTTCCTCGTCCGGGGTCGGCGCAGGCGCATGCTTATGGGCGCTTACTGGCAAGCCTCCTTCTTCCCCGGCCTGCTGGGCCTTTACTTTGCGCTGATGCGCTTGGTCGGGGTTGATCTGGGGCCAGCGGTTGCCTCGGTCGTTCTGCTGACCGTCGGCGCGCTGGTGACGGAAGTGCTGCTGTACGAGCAGAACAAGATGACCTGGCCTGTATTCCAGCGGATCATCGACCCCGACAAATTCAGCCGCGCCGTCCGCGACCGTCTGGGTATGGAGGGCTTTCCGGGACGCGACCAGTGGGTCGGCGTTGAAGCCAGCGTCCCAGAGCAAGTCCGCCGCCTGATCCTCGCCAGTCTTCAGCAGACCCGCCAGACCCCGCCAAGCCTGCAAACTTATCTGACGCAGGCGCCAGAAGTGAAAGTCGCTGGGGTCATGGTCGCCTTTACCGTCCTGATGATGTTCGGCCCGTCGGGCAGTTCGGCCTTTACCGTGCCGGTCCTGTCCTTCCTGATGGGCGTTACGCTGCGGCGGGTGAAGCAGGGTTTGGACAGCGCGCTGGTCTGGCCCTACGTCGATGCGCTCATCGACTGGACCATGGTCAATTCGCTGGCCGGCGGTCGCTACGAGAAGGCCGAATTTAACTAGCCGCACGACCCGCTCCAGCCACAAAAAAAGCCCGCTGCGTGCGGGCTTTCTTCGTTGATCGGCGTGGATCGGTCGTTTCGTTTAGAAGGCGATCTTTGCCTGTACGCCAAAGACCTGGCCGTTGGTGTTCTTGAAACCCCGCAGCAGGCCAATTGCGGCGTCGTTGCCCAACGCCAGCGTGTTGACGCTGTTGTACTGGGTAAAGTGCCCGCCGATGCTGACAGACTTGGTCGCCTGATACTCAGCACCGACGCTGAAGGCGGTGCTGACTTCGGCGGAAGTGGTGAAGGCTTCACCGATGGCCGCATCAAAGTAAGCTGCGCTGGACGGAACGGTGGTGCCAGACACACACTCGATCTCCAGCCCGGTACAGCCCCACTCGGCGCTGGTAACCGCGCGATCCATATCAACGGACAGCTTCAGTGCATCGATGGCCGTGTAAGACAGGCCAATGGATGCGAACTGGCGCTTCACGTTGGTCTCGTTGGTCGCTGACTGCTGCATCCAGTCGGTCATGCGCTCCTGACCAATGGACAGAGCCACCTCGATATCACCGAAGTCGACACCACCCATAGCCGCGAGGCCATAGTATTCGTCCGCGTAGCCATCGATGAGATCACCGTCGAGATGACTGTTCACACCGTGCAAACCAACGCTGAAGTCATAGCCCGAAAGACCGATGTTGTAAGCCACCTGCCCGGAGACTGCCTTTTGGTCGAGGTCGTAGGACAGTTCGATGTCCAAATCGCCAAAGTTCAGATGATAGCCCAGCTCATCACCACCCAACTGGCTCGCAAATTCGTGGTCGTAGAGCTTGGTCGAGACACCCGCGCCACCGGCAGCGGTGCCGTCTGCGTAACCGAAGTAACCCGTACCGGCCCCGCCTTCGCGGTAGAACAGATCACCAAACTCGCTCTGCACTGCGAGCATGCCGCGGTCAAAGCTGACGGTATCGCCGGCGTTGGTCATGCCCAGATCAACCTGACCCAACCAAGTGAGCCCGGCAACATCGACTGAGGCCGTGGTCTGGATTTTGGCGTCCAACGAACGGGATGTGCCAGCCAGAGCATCCTTTGCCCCGACCCCACCTGCAGCGGTCAGCGCAGCGTCCGTTGTATTAAGGGTGTTGAAAACCGGGGAAGCGTCGTTGTCGCTCCACTTTAGCTGTACGTGGCCGCCCAGCATGACATCCACCTCGGCCACAGCGACACCTGGCACGAGCAGACAAGAGGCGGCAAATAGCACCTTCCGCATCGTAAAAACTCCGACAATATGAAATATGAACGAAAATAATTTTCGTTTTGAAATTGAGTGAAACTTACGCGCCTTGAGCTATGGATTCAACTGGATTCGAGTGTTTCTATTCGATTCGGCAATTCTTTGGAGAATGTGTGATATTTTCCCCACAACTCACTGATTTGCATTGTTTTATATGGTGAAAATTTTGGGAAAATTAATGCGACTGTCATGGCAATCTGCAGGAGGATGAGATTTTACCTTAAGAAACGCACTAGGAACATTGTCTGAATTTTGCGTTTTCGCAGATGAATCATCTGCTTACCTCTGTATTCACCGATATGAGCGCCAATCGGCCCTCGCAAGCAGACCACTGCGCGGCTGGCAGGATGGTTGCAACAGGTCTCCTCAAGCAAATCATTGAGGAACAAGCAGATGAGCCCAAAAATAATCGCCGCTGTGCTGGCGGTGACGGCCTCGACGGTGGTTGCAGCAGGGTCCGTGTGGGCCGATAGCTACGCCAAGTCCCACGGAACGCCCGCCTACAGCGAAGGATGCCACGTCATCACGGATGGGACTTACCTTTCCGGTGGAGCCGGTGGCTGCCTGCCAGCAGGGAAGGCAAAGTACGCACCCATCATCCAGGAAGGCCCTCGCCCGGTGATTCACCAACAGGTGCATCAAGTTCCTGAAATCCGCATCCAGAAGGTTCCCGTAGTCAAGCGGGTCTACGAGCAGCGCATCGAGAAAGTACCAGTAGTGAAGCGGATCGAGGAAGTTCAGATCCAGAAAGTGCCCGTGGTCAAACGTGTCTACGAAGAACGCATCGAGAAGGTTCCGGTGGTCAAGCGCGTAGAAGTGCCGATCGTCGAAAAGGTGCCTGTGATCAAGCGCGTCTACGAAGAGCGGATCGAAAAGGTTCCAGTGGTCAAGCGGGTTGAAGTGCCTGTGATCCAGAAGGTCTACGTGCCTCAAGTGGTCAAAGTGCCGGTTCCTGTCCGCCAGGAAGTGCCGCAGTACGTGAACAGCGGCGTACAAGTGCACCAGCAGCACGCCCAAGTGCAGCACCAGCCCGTTGGTGTGATCCAGCAGCAGGCGCACGTCCGGCACCAAGCTGTTCCCGTGCTTTCTCAGCGTGCGCACGTGCAGGTGCAACATGTCCCCGTGATCGGTCAGGCACCGCAAATCATGCATCAGGCCGTCCCGGTGTTACGCCAACACGCTCAGATCCACCGGCAGATCGTTCCGGTCTATCAGCCTCAAGTGCACACGATCCCGACGGCAGTGAATTACGGCACTGTCTGCACGAATGGCTGTCCGCGCTATGTCCATCAACCGCAGCCGGTCTACATGCCAACCACCTATCGCCACACCATGGTGCACCATCAGACCTACCAGCCCACTGTGCAGGCACCCGTGATTCAGCCGGTTCAGCACATGCTGAAGACGCCAGCGGCCAAGGTGACGACCAAGCTGATCCCGGCCCCTGCCCCCGTGGCGACGGGCGGTACGACTTATGCCACCAACGGCTGCACGACTGCCGGTCATGCCGCTTCAGACTTTGTTCAGGGATCGTCCGTCGGACGCTACGCCC
Organism: Alphaproteobacteria bacterium; assembly: GCA_965658725.1. Taxonomy (GTDB): domain Bacteria; phylum Pseudomonadota; class Alphaproteobacteria; order UBA7985; family UBA7985; genus UBA7985. Next base: position 7,423 of record CBFHUI010000090.1, read on the forward strand.
AGAACTAAGCCCATCCGCCCGCGTGCTGCTGGCTCTGCCAGTGGCGCGCGCCGGATAAGAGGCCGCTGTTCATATCTTGGGCTCGGACAGCGGCCTCGCACTCTATGCTTTTTGGATGCTTAGGCGCTTGACGCCCTATCAGATGGCGTCGCCGTTTAATGGCCGTGCGCCCAGCCCCCGGCTGTCTCCAGGTTCCCAGATAAACGCCAGAGGGCCATCGTACCAGCCGGGCACCTGCGCGTAGAGGTTCTCCATCTCGGAGGCAAACAGCGGCTTGCAGTGTGTCCCGGAGCTGTAAGTCCAGCACACTTCATCCCCTTCGATCTGCCAGAAGCCCGTATCAGCGTCCTCGGCCATGGACCAACCATTCAAAGTGCGCCCGTCTTCGAGGTGCAACTCTTGCTCCTCTCCACCCGGATGCAGAAACACCAGCGTGTTGCCTGCCAGTAGATCGTGCAGTTCCTCGCTGCTCAGTTGGCGCGTGAGGAAATAGCGCTGGCCGTCGTATTCCACCGAAAGACGCTCTTCAGCCGCTTCGCTCTGCCCAGCCGCGCGGGCCAGTGGGGCCAGCATCGCGGCACTCGCGGCCAGCGAAAGGGCAAGCGTGGCTCCCAACGCCGCCAAGGTAAAACGGGCTTTGGTTGTCGAGCTACCTGTCATTGGCCAAGTCTGGGCCTGTGTCGATCTCATGCGCTCTACTCCAACGTAAACAGTTGCGGCGCGCCCTGCTCATCAATAGCGGGGTCGCCGTCGCGTTCGGCCTGATCTGGGTTCGCTTGCGGCGCGACGTCGGGCTGAACCGGGTTCAGCGGTGTACGGTCGCGCGCGTCCTGACTTTGCGTCACCAGCCAGATCACGTTCCGGTTCGCCAGACCCAGCGGATCCCCAATCTCAAACCGCGCCGGCATCAGCGGGCGCTCCGGTCCGACGGGAATCGCGAACAGGTCCTCGCGTTCCGTGTTCCATATGCGGCGGCAAAACGGGCCGTTATAAGTCCAGCAAATCCGGTTATCGATGATTTGCCAAGCCCCTGCGACAACGACGGTACTGTTCTCATTCCAGCGCAAAACATAGCCGTCGAAGGTGTGATACTCCCACTGCGTAGTTCCGTCTTCGCGGTAGTAGACCCAGGTGACACCGGGCATCATCAGCTTCATCTGCTCGGTGGATAGCGGCCGCCCGGTCAGCTGGTAGGAGCGGCCCTCGTAATCCACGGTTGTCGGCAGCGAGTAGGTGCCTTCGGTCACTGTCTGCTGAACGCCGCTGCCGCCTGCCGCTGCTTCATCGACAGCGCTGGACGGGACAGGGCTCAGTACAATCACAGCAAGGCTCGCCCAAGCGACCAGCCCACATGCGACACGGGCGCGCAGGACGGGGTTTGAGGCGCGTCGGATGAGGGATGAAAGTGTTTGAGGCAGGGGCAAGAAGGGCATTCAGGTCTTGTCTTGGTAAGGTTGCTTCGCTTGTGGCCCTTAATTAGGGCAAGAGGGCGGCGAGTGCACGGTCGCTTCTTCCATTTGCGCGACAGATTGAGCTTTTGTGAAGGCCGGGTTAGCGTTGGATAAGACCGACCGCTTTGCCAAGGGATAGAATCCATGCCGCTGATCAACTCACTCGCTGACCACCTCGACGATATCCGCGCCTGGCGCCATGACATCCATGCGCACCCGGAGCTGCAATACGATGTCCACCGGACGGCGGCGCTGGTGGCGGAGAAGCTACAGGCGTTTGGTGTCGATGATGTCGTGACGGGCATTGGCCGAACCGGCGTGGTCGGGGTTATTCGCGGCAAGGGCCAGAGCAGCGGCAAGACCATCGGCCTTCGCGCCGACATGGACGCCCTGCCGATCCAGGAAATCCGTGATCTGGACTACAAGTCCACGACCGACGGAAAGATGCACGCATGCGGGCACGATGGGCACACGGCCATGCTGCTCGGCGCAGCGCGGCACTTGGCCGAGAACCGCGACTTCGACGGCACAGTGGTGGTGATTTTCCAGCCTGCTGAAGAAGGCGGTGCGGGCGGCAAGGCCATGGTGGACGATGGCATGATGGAGCGCTTTGGGATCGAAGAAGTCTACGGCATGCACAACGTGCCCGGCATGCCGGTCGGCACCTTCGCCAGCCGAGTGGGGCCCCTGATGGCGGCGGCTGATCACATCGAGATCACCATCGAAGGCAAGGGCGCTCATGCTGCCATGCCCCAGAACGGTGTGGATACGGTGGTCGTGGCCTCCGCCGTGGTCCAAGCGCTGCAGTCGATCGTCTCTCGAAATGTGGACCCTCTGGATCAGGCCGTGGTTTCAATCACGCAGATCCATGCGGGTGACGCCTTCAATGTCATTCCGCAAGTGGCAGAACTTGCTGGGACGGTGCGAACCTTCCTGCCCGAGACTCGCGATGCGGTGGAGCGGCGGATCGCTGAAGTCTGCGCCGGTGTCGGTGCTGCTTACGGCGCCAACGTGACGCCGATTTATACGCGGAACTACCCCGCGACAGTGAACCATGCAGATCAAACAGCGTTTGCACTGGACGTTGCAGCCGACATCGTTGGTGAAAGCGCCGTTGAGCGCAACATGGACGGGATGATGGGGGGAGAGGACTTCTCCTTCATGCTGCTGGAGCGGCCCGGGAACTTCATCTTCGTGGGCAACGGCGATACCGCAGGGCTGCATCATCCTGAATATGACTTCAACGACGACGCGATCCCATACGGGTGTTCGTACTGGATCTCGCTGGTCGAACGGTCGATGCCCTTAACGGCGTAGAACTGGGGTTTACGATTCTTTAAGAAGTCACCGCTGCCTCAGGACCCCATCAGCCCAACCGGTGGCGCCCCTTCTGCTTGGCCGCTGCGCGGCCTGCGCTCCAGGGTCGCGCAAGCTCGCCGACCCTGTCGGCGGTCGGCTATCGCCTCCGTCTTTTCCGGATCTGTCTCAGGCTCTTTCATGGA
>CBFHUI010000091.1:0-10229 GCA_965658725.1 Alphaproteobacteria bacterium
GGCCGGGCGCTACGAGTTTCGTGGCAACGAAATCGCCGCTGCTGCCCTGCGCCATCCGCTCAGCGGGATCGAGAGCGCGAGCATCCGGGCGCGAAGCCGTGCTGAGTTCCGCCTGTCCGGTGGCGGCGCACTCGCCCCCGACCCCGTCAGCCTCGCCGCCCTGCAAGCCCGTCAGCTCTACCGCCGCGCCAACGTCGTGCAGACGGTGTCGCTGTCCTTTGGCGGGCAGGCGCAGAAAGGGTCGGTTGACTGGGGGCAAGCGGGCCACCGTGTGTTGAGCCAGATCACTGCCAAAGGCATAGCTGAGCAAGTCGTGACCCTCGCCCTGCCAGCGGGTCAGGCCAACAGCTTCGTCGCCCCACAAGCCCTGCAGCGGCAGATGCGCTTGCTCGCCCAAGCCTTCCTTGCCAATGAAGAACACAATGGTTTCAGTGCCTTAGTCGAGGAGTTCAGCAACACCCGCCCGCTCCCCCACACGGCCCTGCGCACGCCGCAAACCATTCAGCCCAGCGCGAGCGCGCGTGATGCCGGGGTTCTAGTTGCAGGCTAGAGATATGGTATTATAATACCAAAAATGCAATGCACTGAAAACGCTGCATTTTTTCTGCTTGAAGTCCGCAAACTTCTTGATACAAACCACGCCAACTCAAGGGCACCGCAGGCGATTCTGTGGTGCCTTTGTCCGTCTCGCCATTTAACAATGGGTATACCTCATGATTAAGTCGTTCACTGCAACGCCCAAGGACATCAAGAAGGAATGGATCCTGATTGACGCTGAAGGCGTGGTACTGGGCCGTTTGGCCTCGCGCGTCGCGAACATTCTGCGCGGCAAGCACAAGGCGACCTACACGCCGCACATGGACTGCGGCGACAACGTCGTCATCATCAACGCTGAGAAGGTGCGTCTGACCGGAAACAAGCGTGAGACCAAGACCTACTACTGGCACACCGGCCACCCCGGCGGCATCAAGGAGCGCAAGGCGCACCAGATCCTCGACGGTGACTACCCGGAGCGCGTGCTGACCAAAGCGATCGAGCGCATGATCCCACGCGGTCCGCTGGGCCGTCAGCAGATGAAGAACCTGCGCGTTTACGCCGGTACCGAGCACAAGCAGGAAGCTCAGAACCCCCGCGTTTACGACTTCGCGTCCGAGAACGCGAAGAACACGCGCTAGGCTGAGGAGCAAAAACGATGAATGAAACTGTTCAAGACCTCGCAGACCTGAACCAGCTCACTGGTGAAGGCGCCGCCGCAGCAGCACCCGCTCAGGCTCCCGCGCCAACCTACGAACCCGTCCGCGACGAGTTCGGCCGCTCCTACGCAACGGGCCGCCGGAAAGAGTCCGCGGCGCGCGTATGGGTCAAGCCGGGCACCGGCGTTGTGATGATCAACGGCCGTCCGATCGACCAGTACTTCGCCCGTCCCGTGCTGCAGATGATGCTGCACCAGCCGTTTCAGGTGACGGAACGCCTGGGTCAGTTCGACGTGATGGCAACGGTCAAGGGCGGCGGTCTCTCCGGCCAAGCCGGTGCCGTCCGCCACGGCATCTCCCGCGCCCTGACGCTCTACGAACCAGAGCTGCGCCCCCTGCTGAAGAAAGTCGGCTTCCTCACCCGCGACTCCCGTCGCGTCGAGCGTAAGAAGTACGGCCGCCGCAAAGCACGCCGGAGCTTCCAGTTCTCCAAGCGCTAGAATGGATGCACAGTTTTCTTACGGGAAAACGTTGAAATTTAAAGGGCTAGCCAATCGGCTAGCCCTTTTTTCTTTATAGCAGAATACCGTAACCATTGGCTGGGCGTTTAGCGTCGGTAGCAGAACTGTAGCAGAACGGAGTAGGTTGGCGCTCTGTCTGAGGTTGAAATCACTGTGTTCGAACACAGAGTTTGAACAGGGTGTTTGCCGGCACATGCCTCTGAACCGATATGGGTGTGGTTTCTTTTTAGCTGGCACGGGTGCTGGGGATGTTGGCTTGGGTTTGGCCGTATAGGGGCGTGACACCCTAGGCACTTGAAAAGGCACGTACCCATGAAAATCCTGCTTGGCCCCTTAGGCTTGACCCTCACGCTCGGCTTGTCCGGTTGCTTTGAAAACCAAGCGTCGGGGCAGTTTGCCTCTGACCCACGCCCGGCCTTTGTCGCTGACCCCACGCCGGATTTCGTTGCCTCCCCCGGCGGTCCTGCGCCGTTCCCGCAAGGGGCCGATACGCTGTTCATTGGTCATAGCTTCTTCGTCCCCATCAGCCAGCATTTTGACGCCATCGTTGCCGACAGTGGCGCCTATCCGCAGCACAGTCACCAGTCGGTGTTCTCAGGCGGTAAGTCAGGGACGCCGGGCCAGCTTTGGGACAATCGATCCAAGCGGCAGGAGGCGACAAGCATCCTGGCACGGGGCAAGACCGATCTCCTCGCCTTTACCCACGGCGGCCTGATAGGCAGCAGTGAGCAGGACTACCAGCGCTGGATCGATCTGGCGCTGAGCTACAATCCCAACACCGCGTTTATGATCGGTAGCCTGTGGAGCACAGGGGGGACCAACAACACGATCGAGCAGTTCAGGGCCGAGACGAAGGCGGCCGCTGACTATGGATGGTGGATGACCCAAATCCTGCGCGAGGCCAACCCGGGGGTCGCGTTCTACCACGTCGCACACGGTCCCATGATGGTACAAATGCGCGAAGACTTTGAGGCTGGCGAGCTCGAAGACATCAACCGATTGGTCGGCCGCAGACAGCACGATGATGTTCTGTTCACGGACAGCAACCTGGGACACGCTGGTACCATGGCCAAGGACTTGATGGCTCTGGTTTGGCTGCATGAACTCTATGGCACCAAGCCCGGCAGGGTCCGAGTGCGCTGGGACGCAGAGGATACGGCGCGGCTGGTGCGTGAGGTCGTGACGCTGAACACGGGATACAATTAATCGCCGAGGGGGGATGCTCGGTGGGGTTCGAATCGTATCGTCTCATGCAATCAGCAAGGAGGCGAACGATGACCGACAATCCCGGGCAGGGACACCCTGCGCAAGCAACGTCAAGGCGCGAGGCGATCAAGCTGGTATCCGCCACTGCGTTGGGAGGGGCTTGTGCAGTGGCCCTTCCCCTGGCGGCTTCCGCGCAGTTGTTCACGGCGCACAACCGCCTTGCCATTCCGCCTCTCATCGATAGCCGCCGTGCCAACAATGACATCCAGTTGGCAATGGCGGAGCACCAGCACGCCTTCTTTCCGAACAAATGGAGCCGAACGGGCGGGTTCGGGCGATCCTTCCTTGGCCCCGCGATCCGCCTGTACAGGGGGGATGACACGCGTCTGCGGTTTGAAAATCAACTCCGAGAAGCCACGTCAGTCCACGGTCACGGCTTGCATGTTCCCGGATGGCTGGACGGTGGCCCTCAGTCCAGAATTGAGCCGGGCGAAACCTGGGACATCAGCCTGCCCATTCGCCAACAGGCGTCGACGAACTGGTACCACCCACACTTGCACGGAAGCACCTCGCGGCAAGTTCACAGCGGCTTGGCGGGTCTGTATCTGATCGAGGATGAAAACTCGATGAGCCTTCCCCTTCCAAAAGACTATGGCCTCGATGACATCCCCTTGATCGTTCAGGACCGAGATTTCGAGGCCGGAATCATGGTGCCCTATCAAGCCTCACGCCGGGAGATGAAAAACGGCAAGCGGGAAGACACGGTCATCGTCAACGGCACGGTTAACCCCTTCGTGACCGTCCCAAAGGGTTGGGTAAGGCTGCGACTGCTCAATGGATCAAACGCGCGCTTCTACGAATTTCACCTCGCAGGAGGTGAGCGGTTCTACAAGATCGCGACGGAGGGCGGTTTTCTTGATGAGCCGGTTGCTGTGACGTCCTTGCGTATGGTTCCCGGCGAGCGCAATGAGATCATGGTCAACCTTTCGGATGGCAAAACCCGGCAGCTTCTGGCGCGCATGGTTCCCTTGGATGATGACTGGTTGGACGAGCTGTTTCCCCGCACGGCGCGCGTTCTTCAAATCCGAGTTGACGAGGCGAAACGGGGACAGGGGAGATTGCCGGCTCGCTTGAACACCATCGAAAGGCTCCAGCGCGAGGACGCGCGCGTGGTCCGAACTTTCCGCTTGCAAATGGAGCATCGCGGTCGGGGTGGTCACGGGATGCATGCGATGTTTGCCATCAATGACAAGGCAATGGATCCAGTTCGGATCGACGAAAGGGTACGCAAAGGCGACGTCGAAATTTGGCGCATCAAGCGGGATGAGATGGATCACCCGTTCCACGTCCACGGCACGTCTTTCCAGATCCTGTCCCAGCGGGGGCGATCACCCCGTCCTGCGGACACCGGGTGGAAAGATACGGTCGAGGTGGACTGGGGCTGGACAGAGTTGATCATGAAGTTTGAGCACGAAGCGAACGATCAGTTCCCCTTCATGTATCACTGTCATATCCTCGAACACGAAGACGGCGGGATGATGGGGCAGTTCACAGTCACCTGATGGCCGGGCGTCGGCCTCCCGCCCGAGGCTTTAGTGCGGCTGGTGCTGGATTTCGGCGATCGACGTCTCACCCAGCCGCGCCACCAAGGCATCCTCGATTTCCCGCAACACGCCGTGGACTTTGTGCTGCAGTGCACTTTCCAGCGAGCAGTCGTTGGTCTCCAGCGCTTCGTCCGGTGCAATAACGCTTTCTTCCAGCGCCTGATAGATATGAGCCAGCGTGATGTTCTGCGCGGCCTTGGCCAATTGCCAGCCACCTGAGTGGCCTTTCTTGGCGTCCAAAAGCCCCGCCTTGGCCAGCTTCCCCAGCGTGCGTCGGACGACGACAGGGTTTGTGTTGGCGTGCACGGCAATCTCAGCAGACGTCCAAAAGCGCTCCGGTTCTCCTGCCATATGACTGAGGCTGTGAAAGGCCAGAGCAAGGCGACTGTTGCGTTTCATGGATGCGGTCCTGTTGGTTTTAGGTAACTGGGTCAGTTGCCAAAGATAAGTAACTCTGTCAGTTTCTTGATATCAACGACTTAGCGCAGGGTTGCCATCATGCTCGATACACGCCTTCCCGTCACCGTTTTATCCGGTTTTTTGGGTGCCGGGAAAACAACGCTTCTCAATCGTGTTCTCAACAACCGTGACGGACGCCGGGTTGCGGTGATTGTCAATGACATGTCCGAGGTCAATATCGACGCCGATCTCGTGCGCGCAGACACAGAACTCAGCCGGACAGACGAGACCCTTGTTGAAATGTCCAATGGCTGTATCTGCTGCACTTTGCGCGATGATTTGTTGCAGGAGGTAAGCCGGCTCGCCGAGGAAGGTCGCTTTGACTATCTCCTAATCGAGTCCACGGGCATTTCCGAACCTCTTCCTGTTGCTGCGACCTTTGAATTCCGGGACGAGGCCGGGTCGAGCCTTTCGGACGTGGCGCGCTTGGATACGATGGTGACGGTTGTCGATGCGGTGAACTTGCTCAACGACTTTTCCTCCCATGACTTTCTCAGCGCACGGGGCGAAAGCCTGGGTGACGATGACGACCGGACGCTGGTCAACCTGCTTACTGAGCAGATTGAGTTCGCTGACGTGGTTGTCTTGAACAAAGTCGCTGACGCCGGGCCGGAGCGGGTTGCCGCGGCCAAGCAGATCATCCGTAGCTTGAACGCAGACGCCCGGATCCTTGAAACCAATCATTCGGACGTGGAAGCAGGCCGCATCCTCGATACCGGGCTCTTTGATTTCGAGAGAGCGCACGAACACCCCATGTGGGCGAAAGAGCTCTATGGCTTCGCCGATCATGTGCCGGAAACGGAAGAATACGGGGTCACGTCCCACGTCTACCGCGCGCGCCGTCCCTTTGTGCCGGAGAAAATTGTCGATTTGCTGAATAGCGCCTTGCCCGGCGTGATCCGGTCCAAGGGTCACTTTTGGGTCGCGACACGGCCCGAATGGGTGATCGAGTTCTCACTGGCTGGGGCCCTATCGTCGATCAAGCCGCTGGGTCACTGGTGGGCGGTTGTCCCGGAGGATCGCTGGCCCCAGAGCGGTGGGGGCAGAGCCTACCTTGAAGACAAGTGGGAAGAGCCGTGGGGAGATCGGCGACAGGAAATCGTGTTCATCGGCACGGGTTACGACTGGCCGGCCCTGCAAGCGCGTTTGGACGCTTGTTTGATCCCCGACACCGGCCTGACCACGCTGGCTGACCTGCCGGATTATCCTGATCCGTTGCCACACTGGAAGGTCGCGGGCGAATAAATGAGATAAGGCCCTTCACTGTCACAGCGCAGCCGTTCCCTGCGGTCCGTGGGGCCGTCTGCTGCCTGCGCTTGTATCTGAGAGCCGGAGCTTTTGAACGCGCTCAGGATAGATGGCCAAGCTGACGCGACAGGGCCATAGTGCTCTTGAATGAAACCTTGAGCGACTGTGTACGTTATGTCTGATCCGACGTTTCTCGATCAACTCTGTGAAAAGCCCTTTAACCTTGACCCCGGCGCACGCGCTTGGGTCGAGCAGACCTTTGCCCGTTTGGACGCGGACGCGAAGATCGGGCAGGTCTTTGTCCTCATGTCCCGCGAATTCGACGATGCTCACGTGGACGAAATCGCGCAGTTCCAGCCCGGCGGCCTAACCCGGTTCTGCTCAGGCGGGTTCGAGGATGAGCGCGCGATGGTGCAGCGCCTGCAAACCGCAGCTGCCGTGCCCCTGTTGGTCTCTGCCGACCTCGAAGGGTCCCTGATGAGCCTGCCATTCGGGACAGAAGTGCCGAACCCGCTGGCGCTGGCTGCCGTCGATGACGCCGAGGCAACGCGCGCGGTAGGGACAATCACGGCGCAAGAAGCCCGAGCCGTGGGCATCAACTGGTCGTTTACCCCGGTTTTGGACATTAATGCTGCCTTTCAGTCGGCCATCGTCGCCACGCGCAGTTTCGGCGATGATATCGAGCGCATATCACGGCACGCCGGTGCTATGATTGATGTGCTGCAGGCCAACGGTATCGCTGCAACGGCGAAGCACTGGCCTGGCGAAGGCTACGACGACCGGGACCAGCACCTTGTAATGACGGTCAACCCGCTCTCGTTAGATGAGTGGCGGGCGAGCTTTGGTCGGCTGTACAGCATGGCGATCGAGCAGGGCATCAAGTCGATTATGTCAGCCCACATTGCCTTTCCCGCCTACGCCGCACAGTTCGAAGACCCCAGCGACACGCTCGCGGTCCACCGCCCGGCAACGCTCAGCAAGTTGCTGAACCAGCGCTTGTTGCGCGAGGAAATGGGGTTCAATGGGTTGGTCGTCTCTGACGCGACGCTGATGGCGGGTTTGACCGAGGTGTCGCCCCGGTCCGAGCATCTCCCTGAGATCATCGAGAACGGCTGTGACGTGATCCTGTTCTCGCCTGACGTTCAGGCTGACTTTGCCACGCTGAAGCAGGCGTTGGCCGATGGGCGCCTGTCTCACGCGCGGCTAGATGAGGCTGTCTTGCGGGTGCTGGCGCTCAAGGCGAGTTTGGGGCTGCACCAGCCCGCCTCAACCCCTGCGCTCCCTGACCCGAGCGCAGCACGTGCGCTGGCGCAGAGCATCACGCAGCGTGTTCCGACGCTGGTAAAGGACGTGCAAGGCCTTCTACCGCTCGACGCAAGCAAGCACCGCCGCATCTATCTCTACGGCGGCAGCCGCGTATCGCCGATGACAGGCGCGCAAGAGATGATCCTCGCGCAGCTTTTGGAGGAAGAAGGCTTTGACGTGCAGGTCCATGATCCTGCGCAACCGGGTCTGGGCCAGTGGGCGCAGAGCGATCTTGTGCTCTACGCTTTCGCTGAAGAAACCCTGCTCACGCGCGAGCGGATTTTCTTTGATTGGGCCAGAACAACAGGATTTTTCCTATCTGCGATGGAACGCCCCTGGCACCACGTCCCCTGCGCGATGATCTCCTTTGGCTACCCCTATTATCTCTATGATGCGCCGCGCATGCCGTGCGTGATCAACGCTTACATGGCCACCGATGGTGCGCAGCGGGCGGTGGTTGAGTGCCTCATGGGGCGCAGTCCGTTTAATCAGACCTCGCCCGTTGACCCCTTCTGCGGGCAGGAAATCGCCCGGTTCTAAGCACGGGCTCGGCACGTGAACCGAGCCTCGCCAGCGCGGCGGGACCAGAAACAGGAGAGGCCCATGAAGTACTTTCTCGTCATCAATCAGCATCGCCCGGACACACAGGACCAGCGCGCCGAAATCCGGGGACTACACGTAGCGTGGATCACCAGTGGCGGTGAGGGCTTGGTTTCCGTGCTGACTGGCGCGCCGACCAAGGCGGTGGATGCGGGTGAAGAGGGGAACTTCTTTGTGCTCGAAGCCCCCAGCCTCGTCGATGCCGAAGGCTTCGCGCAGGGTGATCCCTTTCGTCGGGCAGGTTTGGTCGGATCGAGCCAGATCTTGGCCCTGCAAGCCCCCTTCGACCCGGAAGCCATCGCCCAAACGCTCAGCCCCCGGCTCGTCCCGGCGCAGGATTGAGGACGCGACGGACGGCAGGCCTGAAAACAAGCAGTGGAGTCGCGTCCTTGCGTTAGGGGCTTGCTGTGTTGCGCGCGACTCTCTGGCCTGCTGCCGCATTTGCCCTTAGATTCCTGAGGAACAGGAGGGCGCGCATGTCTTTGAAAATCGCTATCTTCGGCGCTTCGGGCTACACGGGCGCAGAGGCCATCCGGCTGGCGCTGGGGCATCCCGACGTCGAGATCGTAGCGCTGACCGGCGAGAGCAAAGCCGGGATGAGCATCGAAACCGTTTACCCGCATCTGGCCGGCCATGGCCTGCCCGCGCTGGTGCGGATCGAGGATGTGAGCCTGCAAGGGCTGGACGCCGTTTTCCTCTGCCTGCCGCACGCAACCACACAGCGCGTCGTCAAAGACTTGCGCACCGCTGCGCCGGACCTGCGCTTGATCGATTTGAGCGCGGATTTCCGCCTGCGGGATGTTGCTGCCTACGAAAGCTGGTACGGCGAACACTTTGCGCCCGAGCATCAGGGCGAAGCGGCGTATGGCCTGACCGAGCACTACCGCGTCGCCATCAAAGACGCGCCGATCATCGCTTGTCCCGGCTGCTATCCAACCTCCATTCTCGTGCCGCTGCTGGCGCTGCAAAACGAAGGCCTGATCGACCCAAGCCGGATCATCGCGGATTCCAAGTCTGGCACCACGGGCGCAGGCCGTAAGTCGAGCGAGGCGCTCAGCCATTCCGAGGTGTCCGAGGGCTTCCACGCTTACGGGGTTGCCGCACACCGGCACACTGCCGAGTTGGATCAGGAGTTGTCTGCGCGCGCAGGCACCGCTGTCCGGGCAAGCTTTACCCCGCACCTGATCCCCATGAACCGCGGCATCCTTTCCACGATCTATGGCGAGTTGGCCCCGGGGGTGAGCATCGAGCAGGCACAGGCCGCCTTGCGCGACTTCGCCGCGCGGGAGCCCTTCGTCATCCACGCCGAAGGCAGCACGCCCGTTGCCACGCGATTCGTCCGCAGCACCAATCGGGTCATGGTTGACCTGAAAGCGGACCGGCGCGAGGGGTCGTTTATCCTGCTTTCAGCCCTCGATAACCTGACAAAAGGCTCTTCGGGGCAGGCTTTTCAGAATTTTAACGTGGCTTTCGGGCTGGAGGAGACAACAGGCCTTCACCTTGTGACGGCCTTTCCCTAAACCCTTGGTACGAATTCTGCCATTATGGCCGTGCAGATTAAGGCATGGATTTAGGGACTGTAGAGTAAGGCATGACGCTTAAGCACTGGCTCACCATCGGAATGCTGGCTGGCACAGCCGCACTGGCCGCGTGCGGCGACCGTCCCGGCCGGGATGAAGAAGTGCTGTTTGCCAATCCTTACCCCGACCTTGCATCAATCCCTGAAGACAAGCCCCGTTCGCGCGCCGTGTCGCGCCAGACTGCGCGCCTCTATGATGGGTTTCAGACGCAACCCAACGACCGCGCCGTGATCGCCGCTGACTTTGCCCCGACGCTGGCGCGGCCCGTGCTGCCGCCGCGTGCGATTGCCGAGACGCGGGGGGCGGATGAGTTCACCACGCTCACGCTCGACAATGACACCGCAACCGCGCTGCTGATCCGTCAGCAGGAAACCGATGTGTTCTTTGGCATTGAAGAGCAGATGGCCCAGGACGCCATCCGCCGCGCCCGTGAGGCACAGGAAGAGCGTGAGCGGATTGAAGCGCGGGAAGCGGCACGCGCTGAGTTTGAAGCCCGTCGCGCGGAACAGCTGA
>CBFHUI010000092.1:0-9870 GCA_965658725.1 Alphaproteobacteria bacterium
ACCCAGATGAAGCTGCTCCGGTAGCCACGATCGCCATCCTGCAGCGGCAAAAACGCCAACGTCCCGCCGCGCAAGAAACGCTGCAAGGCGCGGCCCTCGTGCGAGGCACTGTGTTCGATCACCCCCGTAAGCGCGGTTTGTTGAAAGTCGCGCAGGTGGCGCTGGATGCCTTCACGGCGGCGCAGGTTGGACTGCTTGCCGTCAGCAGCGATGACCAGCCGGGCCGGCATTGCCTGACCGTTTGCAAGCCGCAAGACCCGCGCGCCCGCAACACCATCAGACCCCTCGACAGCCGCACCAAAGGCCCCCTTGAGCTGCATGTCATCGAGCAGAAAGCGCCGAAGATCATCGTTGAACACCACCCAAGCCCCGCTTTCCAAATGCAGCGCTTGCCCCGGCTCCAGCGGTTCCAACAGGCCGCCATCGACCACCATCTGACCGATCTGCTGACCATGCTCTGCCAGCCACGCGGCGGGCAAACCAAGGCGCTCCACCGATGCCGGCGTTAAGGCAGTCGCTCGCTGGTCGCCGTTGGTGCGCCGAATGACGTCTTCGGGGCGAGGGTCGATCAGCAGAGGGTCAAAACCGCGCTTCTGTAAAGCGCGCGCCTGGATCAGCCCGGCGAGACCTGCCCCAACAATAACGATTTCCGAGACGGGGTCAGACGGTTGCATGGGCGCGAACTTTCGGAGGAATTTTCATGGCCTTCATCATATAGGCAGCCACAGGCGAGAAACAGCGGTGAAAGGACGCTGTTGAATGCACATTTTTTAGCCATTGGTGATTTTGTGGGCACTCGATTAGGGGTAAAAACGGACCCTAGGGCAATATCATTCCCCTTAAGTATCTGTAATTAAACAGCTCTCTCTCTGCCCAAAAAGTTGGCACGCTTCTTGGTATGTCAAAGATGCCGGGCCGGTGAGCGCTTCTTCCTCCTACGCGCGCTCGCGGGTCCCAAAACTGGCTTCGGTCGAGACGGACTAACCTTGCTCCTCCCCAAAGAGGTCCCGTCTCGACCATTGCCGGTCCCGCCGGACGCCGATACGGTGATCCGCACCCCGTAACAAAACTAAGATTGAATAGGGTACATCATGAAGTGGGTAGTAGCTGTAATTAAGCCTTCGAAGCTGGAACCAGTCCGGGACCGCCTCACCGAGTTGGGGATCGAAGGGCTGACCGCCACGGAAGTTAAGGGCTATGGCCGTCAAAAGGGTCACACCGAGATTTATCGTGGTGCGGAGTACACCGTTAACTTTTTGCCGAAAGTCAAAATCGAGCTGGCGGTTCCCGGCGATAAGGCAGAAGCCGTCGTTGAAGCAATCCAGAGCGCGGCTAACACCGGCGCCATTGGTGACGGCAAAATCTTCGTGATGGACCTGGAGCAGGCGATCCGTATTCGGACGGGTGAGACCGACGCTTCCGCGCTTTAAAAAGCGCCAACTGCCACGCCAGGCGCGGCATCAAGAACCAAAGCCGGCGCAGCCCCTCCTCGGGCGCGCCGGTTTATTTTTGCCCAACCAGCCATCATCGGCTGAACCAAAGCCGTAGAAAGCCGCTTCAAGGCATTGAAAAGCGGCCAAATACCGCGTAATACTGTTCGCATTGGTTTTATGCGCTTCATGCTCCCGGCTTTTTCACCGTTGAGCGACGGGGCGCGGTGATTTGTAAAGACGACAGTTTCAGGCGTTCAATGTCCTATTCCTATCCGCCGCAACGCGGCTCCAGCCCTCGCCGCAGAGGGCCTTTCCGTTCCCTGCGACACCTCATGCCCAAGGGCGTCATGCCCTCTGGTTCTGGCCTGTTGGCGCGGAACCGGGTGTTTCGGTTGCTGGGGTTGGGGATTGGGGTGCTGACGGTTCTAACAGCGCTGTCGCTGCTCACCTTTGATGCCGGTGACCCGTCGCTGAACACGGCGACGACCCGCGCGGCTGCAAACTGGATCGGTGCGCCGGGGGCTTTGTGGGCAGACCTGCTCCTCCAGACCTTTGGCGCCGCAGCTTATCTGGTGCCGCTGACTCTGGCGCATTGGGCGGTGGTGTGCCTGTTCCAGATGGATCGCGGATCGGTCGCGCTGCGCCTGCTCGCCACGCTACCGGCCATGCTGATGCTGGCCGCCGTTCTGTCTTCCCTGCCCTTCCAGTCCGACTGGACCAAGCCCGCGAGCGCGGGTGGAGCGGGCGGCTTGCTGGTACTAGAGAATTTCCAGCGCTGGTTATTCTTACCCAAGGCAGTCAGCACGGTTCTGTGCTTTGTCGGCGGAACGCTGGGAATGATCTACGCATTGGGGATGGAAGGTTCCCTGATCTCCGCAGCGGATCGCGAAACCACCGCCGACCGCGCCGCGAACCAAGCTTGGGAACAAGACGACTGGGATGAAGCTGAGCCGGTTGCCTTCAACCACAGCGCAGAGCCGCAGGTCGCTGACCCATGGTCGCAAATGGAGAACGACGCCCGCCAGTCGCTCGAGCCGCACTTCACAGAGGAAGAGGCGCAGGAGGTCTATTCCGACCCGGACACGGTCCGTGTCCGCCTCGCCGAGACCGATACCGTTTACATCCCCGACTCTGAGCGCGACGACTTCACCATCGACACCGCCCCGCCCGCCGGGACGGTTGAGCTGTACGGCGATGAAGGCCAAGGCTCCATTGACCATGCGGGCCGCGCTTATGGTCAGACAACATACGGCGTACGACTGGACGCGACGCAGACGGTTGCGCCGACCTGGTCCTTCCTCAAGCCCAAGACGGAACCACGGCCGGAAGTCTCTGACCCGTGGCTGGAAAACCTTGCGCCTGATTCAACGGACAACCCCTTCAACGACGGTGGCGAGCCGCACTATTCCGACGAAGAAGACGCGTTTGAGGCCGAAGAGACGAGCCTCGCTGCACCATCGAGCGCAGAGCGCCACGTGACCGCTGCGTTGAAAGAAGCGCCCAAGCGCGTCACCCGCATCGGCATTCCGGCCAGCGCGCCTCAACCCACCTACGCTGGACCGTTTCAGGCACCGTCGGTGGATCATCTGGTTTACCCTGACGACATCGAGCAAAAGGGCCTTTCCCCCGACGAGTTGGCCCAGCGGATCGAACTGCTCGAACAGGCGCTCGACGAGTTCAAGATCAAGGGCCGCGTGGTCAACGCGCGTCCGGGTCCAGTGGTCACGCTGTTCGAGTTCGCCCCTGCGCCGGGCCAGCGGATCGCGCGGGTCGTGTCTCTTGCCGATGACATCAAGCGCGCCATGGCCGCGCACTCCACTCGAATTGCCGTGGTGCCGGGCACCTCAGTGATCGGTATCGAACTGCCCAACGAGTCCCGCACGCCCGTGAACCTGCGCCAAATCATCGACAGCGACGCCTTTACCGATGCCAAGGCGCGGCTGCCGCTGGCGCTGGGGATCGATATTGCCGGCAATCCGACCGTGGCTGATCTGGCCCGTGCGCCGCACCTGCTGATCGCCGGGACCACCGGTTCTGGTAAGTCGGTCTCCCTCAACGGCATGATCCTGTCGCTGCTCTACGCCCTGCCGCCCGAGCGGCTCAAGATGATTATGATCGACCCGAAGATGCTGGAACTGTCGCTCTACGACCGTATCCCGCACCTGCTTTCGCCCGTTGTCACGGACCCACGCCGCGCGATTGTTGCGCTCAAGTGGGCGGTTCGGGAGATGGAAGACCGCTACGAGACCATGATGAAGCTCGAGGTACGCGGAATCCTCGACTACAACGAGCGTATTGATCAGGCCATCGCCGACGGAGAGGCGATCATCCAGCGCGTCCAGACCGGCTTTAACCCCGATACGGGCCAGCCCGAATACGAAGAGCGCGAACTGCCGCTCAAGCCCATGCCGTACATCGTGCTCATCGTCGATGAGTTGGCAGACCTAATGGAGTTGGCCAAGAAAGACATCGAATCTTCGCTGCAGCGCCTGACCCAAATGGGCCGCGCGGCCGGGATCCACGTCATCACCGCGACCCAGCGCCCGTCGGTGGACGTCATCACGGGTACAATCAAGGCGAACATCCCAAGCCGCATCTCGCTCTATGTTCGGACGAAGATCGACTCCCGTACCATCCTCGACGAACCGGGGGCGGAGCAGCTGCTTCGGGTCGGGGATATGCTGTTCAGCTCTGAAGGGCGTCGTCCCACGCGCGTGCACTCGGCCTTTGTCAGCACTGAAGAGGTTCAGGCGGTCGTCCAGCACCTGCGCAAGCAGGGCGAGCCGGAGTTTGTTGACACCCTCACCAATGATACCGGCGCCTTCATCGGTGATGAAGATCAAGCCGACATGTTCGGTGGCGGAGAGGAAGAAGACTCCGACGGCGACCTTTACCAGCGTGCCGTTCAGATTGTGACCAGCGATCAGCGCGCCAGCACGTCCTATATCCAGCGCAAGCTGGCCATCGGCTACAACCGCGCAGCGCGGCTGATCGAGCGGATGGAAAACGAAGGCCTCGTCGGCCCGCCAGACAAGACCGGCAAGCGCGACATTTACGTGGACTGAGTGAGCACCGACCGGCTCAGGTCTTGGGGAACGTCTTGGACTCTGCCGCCAAGGGTCGGGGTCTAATGCGGGCTTCGCGGCGGGCCATGTAGATCGCTGCCACCGCGATGATGCCGCCGCCAATCAGGCTTGCCAGCTCAGGCACCACGCCCAGTACGGTCAGCTCCAGCAGCGCCACGAAAGGCAGGCGAAGGTAGTCAAACGGCATGACGGCGGAGGCCTCACCTTGTCGCGCGGCGAGGGTCAGAGCCCACTGCCCCGCCGTTGCAATCACACCCGCCCCAATGAGCATCAACCAGACCTGTGGGTCTGGGTTTTGCCAGACCAACATCATCGGGATGACGGTATAGATCGACATCCAGAACCCCTGAAACGTCACCATGCGGATCGTGGACTCGGTCTTGGTCAGATCTTTGACCACCAGAAACGCCGTTGCCATGAGCACGGCAGCGAGCAGCGGCAGCAGTTGTGCCCAGACCAGCGCCTGACTCCACGGCTGCGCCACCACCAGCACACCCAGAAATCCCACCACTGTCGCCGCGATCCGGCGCAGGCGGATGGTCTCACCCAAAAACAGCACCGCCCCCAGTGTGACGAAGAACGGCACGGTGAAGTTCAGTGCCACCGTCTCCGTCATGTTCAGCTGGCTGAAGGCGACGAACAGCAGCGTCATCGCGCTGACGCCCACCGCAGAGCGCAGCATGTGCCGCACGTGCCGCTTTGTGCGCAGCACGGACGGCCCGGCGATCAGCGCAAAAGGCAGGATGGCAAGGAAACCGAAGAGCACGCGGAAAAAGACGATCTGAAAGGGCGCCAAACCAGCGTTCGACGCCTGCTTCACCAGCAAGCTCATGGCCGAAAAGCACAGGACGGAGACGACCATCCACATGATGGCCCGGGCGTTGTTGGAACTGGTACGGCTGACATCGCTCATGTGGGAAACTGTTCACTAAGCACGCGTGGCCCGCACTGCATTTTTTGGCAGTCCAGCCCTGAAAGGCCCGAGTTTTGACAAGTCCCCGCCGGGCCTTCATTGAAGAAGCGCCCCGGAGTAGTCAGAAAGGCCGGTCATGCGAGGATACTTTGCCGTTGGCGTGCTGGAGATTTCCAAGTCGCGCAACATGGGCGCGCTCATGCGCACGGCCCACGCCTTTGGCGCGGCTTATACGTTCACCATCGGCTCAGAAGTGACGCGGCAGAAGGTGCGGCAGGCCGATACCTCGAACGCTGAACTGCACTTGCCCTACTTCGACTTTGCCAGCCTCGACGACATGGCTCGGCCCAGAGGGATGCAGCTGGTGGGGGTTGAGCTGACGGACGATGCGGTCGAGTTGCCATCCTTCCACCACCCCTTGCGCGCGGCCTACATCATGGGACCGGAAAAGGGGTCGCTGACCCCTGACATTTTGGAGCACTGCGATCATGTGCTGAAGATCCCGACCCGCTTCTGCGTCAACGTCGCGCTGGCCGGTGGGATCGTGCTCTATGACCGGCACTTGCAGCACGGTCAGTATCAGGCCAAGCCTGTGCGCCCTGGCGGTCCGATCGAAGACCGGCCGACGCACGTGCATGGCGGACGCTTTTCCCGCACGGGGCGAACCAATTGGCGGTCAAGCTGAGCGATCAATCGCGCACGGATGCGACCAGGCGCGCGGTGATTTCATCCATCGGCCTCACATTCGAGGGAAAAGCCGGGCCGGTGTTGACTTCATTCACGACAAAGTCGCCGTCTTCCGCCGTCACGCCACCGCCGATGAAATCGATGCTGCATTCGTCGATGTCAAACTCAGTCATGATGCGGTCCACGACGCTTCTTGCGCGAGGGGTGAGTTGGGAGGCGGGGAAATACAGGTTATTGCTGCCCAACGTCGGTTCGAGCTTCTGGTGAATGTAGACGACCTGCCCCTTGGGCAAGACGGTACTGAGATCCGCGACCTGCTCCTGAAGATAGGCCATGACACGGGCATTCTCGAACACGTTGGAAGGAGGAACAGAAGTTTTGACCTGCTGCGCACTGTCGGCCTCTAGCGCGCAGTAAGCTTCGATCAGAGCGCGAACTGTGGTTTTGCCATCCCCCACGATCTGCGGGCGAAACATCTTCTGCACGCTTATGATGTCCCCATCGAAAAGTGCGACACGGTGACTCTCGCCAAAAACGTGACGCTCCATCACGAATTCCTCGGCTAACAGATCAACGTCCTCAAGAACCTCTGCCAGAACCCTCTGATCATAGAGATTGACGAACACGTCGCGCTGGGCGTTGCCCAAGTTGGGCTTCAGCACCACCGGATAACCATGGGCCTCGACAAAGGCCTGAACGTCAGCCTCATCCCGCACGATCGTCCCGTGCGTGGTTGGTATCTCGCAAGACTGGAGAATCGACAGGGTCTCTTGTTTGTCGCAAAGCACCCCTTGCGTGAGGATCGACGTGCGATCAGAAACGCTGCCCCGCGCAAGTCGGATCTTTGGCGCCGCACCGACGGCGTAGATGTCTTGGCCCAGATGGTGAACCGGCTCCGTCGTCTGGGCCAGCCGCACCAGCAGGTTTCGGATATTGCGGCCAGTTGGCCCCGTGTTTGTGAACGTGGTCCGCCACCATTCCATCCGCTGGCGAAGTTTTTTGAGGTCCACATTCTCTGGATCTTCCAAGACCCAAGCATTCAACACCTCAGCCGCGAAGCGGGCTGGGATGGCAGGGTGGGTGGGCTGGGTGGGAATTCGGAACTGTCCGCACAAATCGTGTCCGTCGGCAGGCTCAAACGTCCCACGCTGAAAGACCCTCCAGTTGCCCTGACGTTGAGCGGTGAAGATCCAGTCGAGCCAGCGCTCGGCTCTGCTGCCCGCAGGCGGCGGCGTGGCAGGAATCTCCGGCTCCGCCCTGGGTCCAAACACGTCATCGAGCAGGGCGGCGACTTGTGAGTTATTCCGGCTGAGGTCGAGAGCCCCTTGAACCCTGACGACGAAGCACGGACCAGGTGTAAATCCGGGGCTTTGAAGATCAAAAGCGGGTGCGCTAAGGCACGAATGCAGTGTGAAGCGGGATGACATGCTGTGACTCGCTCAGTGTTTCCCTCACCTCTATAATTTTGCACTTTGGTGCAACGTCAAGCCCTTAAGCATGGGTGAGGGAAGCGCCCCTCACCCATGCCGTGATATCAGACGAACCACATGGCGTAGAGTTGGCCAAGCGCGGTCAGACCGAAACCAGCGGCCAACATGACCTTGAACGGCACCCACATGGTCGCTTGGAACCGAGCGTGAGACTTGGTCTTGCGCTCTTCTTCATCCGCGTCGTCTGCGACAGCGGCGATGTCATCCATGGCGTCAATGCCGCCCAGAATGCCCATGACGGTGAGGAAGACCAGAAGGACGGTCGCTGGGATGTAAGTCGTCTCATAGCCTGCGCCGATGAGCACCAAGATCACGAGATTCACGACCACCAACATGCTCATGATCCAGAAAAGGTCGCGGCCTCGTGTGCTCCAACCCGCGATGCGATTGGCTCTATCCTGTGGCGTGTTCATTGTTCAACTCCTATTGCGTTGAGTAGTTTTTCTTCTCGGCGCTTGCGCGCTGTCAAACATGGTTCGGACAGCAACCCCAGAACATGCGCCACAGCTAATATGCACAGCTTCACATGAGAGGCCAAAACTTTAAGGTTAATTAGACTATTTTAGTGAATTGAGGCACCTTTATTGCCCGACTCAAGGGTTTCGTGGCGATGATCTCTTGCGCGCTTAGGTGTTTTTACATAAACGCTTATCTCCTCCTGCTAGGACAGTGCCTCAAAAATAGGCCGCCTCGGATAGAATTCCTTTGCAGAAAAAGACTCTCGCCACAAAGCGCGCCAAAGCGTTTGCCCGCCCTCAGACAGCTCCCTACCGTCAACGCATCATCTCAAAGCCTCGCACGATGTAAGGGCAGCTGAGATCAACTGAGCGAACGGAACAAAACCATGAAAATCATATCTTCAGTCGAGCTGACGAAAGGCTACGCACACTGGAAAGGCCTGTTCGACGCGAACGAGCCCCTGCGCCAGGAACACGGCGTCAAAGTCCTCGCCGTCGGCCATGAACCAGACAACGAGAACAAAGTTTGGACCTGCATCGAGGTTGAATCGATGGAGAAGATGATGGCCATGGCGAACTCGCCCGGCATGATCAAGCTCCGCGAAGAAGCCGGGGCGAAGCTGGACACGCAGACTTGGACACAGCTGGTCGAATAGAGCAGTGCCCGTGTGGGCTCTTCTTTGAAACTGACTTGCAGAAGCAGAACTGGCGGGTTTGTCCAAGGCAACCCCCGCCAGCGATCTGCAGTGATATTACATCCGCTCTAGAACGGGTTACTGGGAAGCCTACGGAGCATTGCAGCCTCATTGAACATTGAGGTTCGGCCATAATCACAAAAATCAATGTACTGGCGCTTTTTGTCGTAGCCAGACTCTGCCACCGCTTCAAAGCAATATGATTCTTCCCCCTCGACGTCCCAGTAGTAGGAAAGTGCGTGCCAGACGACACCGTCATGCCTGATTGGCGTTGAATCCGAAATCACGTCCTGAACATCAACCACCCAGGCCCACTCTGAGTTTTCAAGCCGAGCTTCTCGCCGCAATTGGTAATATTCGTCACTTTCGGCCTCAGCAGCAGTAAAGACTGCTGGACTATCAACCAATTCCCAGCAGGCAAAGTCTTCGACTGACCAATATGAAACTGATGTTTCTAAAAGACCAAGGCGTTCCATTGTGGGCGTATCACAACGGATTTCCCTTTGTGCATGAGCTATGTTTGCAGACGTGAGAAGAACCATCGTTAGTGCAACAATAAATTTCATCATGACTTTTCTCCCTACTTGGCTAAGTCCCACGTTATGGGGTTAGCATTAAGGCTTCTAGTCCGTTCTTTCGATAACGAGAAGTGTAGTAGAAGAAGTAAGGATGATATTAGTGACTTAGCGGGTCAAAATAGCCGCGGTCCTCTTAAAGCGTGGACACGCCTCGCCGCTTCAACGCAGCGCTTTGAGTGGCATTACCGTTGGCAGTACAAGACCGGCGAAAAAAGCGGTGTTCCGGTTTACGGCCTGTAACCGGAGCACGGCGGCGTTTCCGCAGTGGCTTAGTCTTTTTTATTCGGCTGGCTTCGATTACTTCACGAGAGAAGTAAATGGAGCGGGTGATGAGATTCGAACTCACGACACCTAGCATGGCAAGCTAGTGCTCTACCCCTGAGCTACACTGTTGGTTTTGAACAGGATTAATAGTTTATGTAAAGTTTGGTTTACCTGAGCCAAATGGCTCTGGAGCACCGAGATTTGTACCTTAGTTTGCACCCAAAAGGTAACCCAAATTTGGCTTGGATAGTGCTTTATTTCACCAA
>CBFHUI010000092.1:9880-10125 GCA_965658725.1 Alphaproteobacteria bacterium
GCTGTGTATCCCCCCCGTCGGCATAGATCAAGCGCTTATTTTCGGTTTTCGGCTCTGGGCTTCCACCGCGTCCGCTCAGGGTTGCGATGCCTGCGCAACTCCGCTGATTTTGCAGGGAAACGCAGGCCAGAGCCACAAGCTCACTATGGGCCCGCCTGCGCGCATAAGCTGGCACGGCGCGGCTGTATCAAGGGCCGCGTGGTCGTGGTTGTTCGAGTCGCTGTTGATTGTTCCAGCCCGGTCAG
>CBFHUI010000093.1:0-10039 GCA_965658725.1 Alphaproteobacteria bacterium
TGATAGAGACATCGATGGTGACACTTTCATCGGCCCGCCAATCAACGGCATCATGGCCGACGACTTAATTTGATCGGGAAACCCTGCGCTGACACCGAAAAGCGCAGGGCGACTTTCACAGCACCGCGTCGAGGGCACCGATGAGGCGTGTGACGTCGTCCTTGCGGGTGTAATGCACGAAGGACAGGCGCAGGACGCCGTGGTCCGGATCAATCCCTAGACCTTCCAGACAGCGTACTCCGTAGAAATCACCGCCCCCCGCCATGATGTCGTGGGCGACCAGCGCTGTTGCCAGTTCCTCGCCAGACCGCTCCGAATGCACAGCCACGGTCGGAGCCTTAGCTTGCGCGTCGCGTGGACCGATGAGCCGAACCGAGTTGCGCTCTGCCAGATAGTCCAGCAGCGGTTGCAGGGCTTCGGCCTCGTAGGCGCGCGAGAGGTCGTGCACCGCCTCTGCCTTCGCCGTCAGGTCCGCGCTCGCGTCACTGAAGTGGTGGTCGTAGAGCGCCTCCATGTAGTCGACCATCCCCGCACAGGCGGCGATCTGCGCATGGTCGGGACCAGCGGGGGTAAACTTCTTGGTGCGGTAGCCGGCGTTGAAGTAGTGCGCTTGCGAAGGTAGGGCATCGGCCAGCGCGTGCCGCACGACCATGATCCCCTGATGCGGGCCAAAGGTTTTATAGGCGGAAAACAGGTAGATGTCGGGGCCAAGCGCATCGACGTTTGGAATGCCGTGGGGTGCGTAGCTCACGCCATCAACGCAGCTGTAAGCCCCGGCAGCGCGCACTTCATCGCAAATCGCTCGCACCGCATTGGGGGCACCGACGATGTTGGAACAGTGGGGGAAGCACACCAGCTTGACCCGGCCATCGAGCAAGCGGCGCAGCTCGGCCACGTCGAGCATGCCGCTTTCCGGGGCGAGCCGCCATTCGCGCACTTCGATCCCCGCTGCTTCCAGTCGTCGCCAAGGGCCTGAGTTGGCTTCATGGTCCTGGTTTGTGACGATGATGGCGTCACCCGGCGCGAGCATCTCAGCAAAGGCTTTGGAGAGAACGTAAGTGTTTTGCGTGGTCGAGGGGCCGAAGGAGACTTCATCTGCCGCCACGCCCATGGCTCCGGCCAACCGGACTTGCGCCTCATCCATCTCCTCACCCCCCAGCCGCGACGCCTCATAGGGACCGTAAGGCTGAACTTTGCGCTGAGTGTAGAAGCGCAGCAGCCGCTCGACCACCTGACGGCAGGTATAAGACCCGCCTGCGTTCTCGAAGAACAGCTTACCGTCTAACGATGGCTGCTCAAAAGCAGGGAACTGCGCGCGGACAAAGTCGAGATCGAGGGACGGGCTCATCGGCTGAAGGCTCCTGAAAGTTTGGTGGCGTCACCTGAAAGGAAAAGCACGCTGCGGCCAGCGCGAAGACCGGGTCAGGCGCGCCCGGTTTTCTCGGCGAGTTTCAGGCCCAAGGATACCACCAGTGCCTGACACAAGCACATGGCCCCTGAGATCAGGCGGAACCCGTGGGTTTCCTGACTGTCTGTCTCGAAGCAAAGGTCTGATTTTGCGGCCAGCGGCGACAGCGGGCCGTCCGTAATGGCGATAATGGGCCGCCCTGCAGCAGCAACGGCGGTGATCGCGTCGGTCACTTCCGGGGCATAAGGGGGGAAGGAGATGGCGACGAACAGGTCACGTGCGCCAATCATCTGCGTCTGCTGCACTGCCATGCCGCCAGAGCCATCGATGATATGTGCTGGCACGCCGAAGCCTGAGAGGTTGTAGGCGAGGTAGGAGGCAACCGGAAACGATCGGCGCATGCCCATGACATGCACGCGCTCTGCGGTTGAGAGCATCTCAACCGCCCGGCGCATGTCGTCGGCGGTGACTTCGGATTCCAGGATCGACAGAGACGCGCGCGAGCTGGCGATAAAGTCAGTCAGGACGCCAACCGGCTCCTTGGGCGCTTTATCGGCGGCTTCGGTAATCCGTTCTTCATAGGTTGGGGTCCGAGCGACTAAGCGTGCGCGCAATACGCGCTGCATGTCCGTAAAGCCGGTGAAGCCCAAGGCCTGCGCAAAGCGAACCATCGTCGGTGGGCGCACGTTGGCGGCTTGCGAGAGTTCGGCAACGGTCTCCAGCGCGGCGCGGTTGGGGTGCTGAACGATAAACTCGGCCACCAGTCGCAGTTGCGGGGACAGGCTGTCAAACCGATCCGAAAGCGCTCGACGGAAGGCGTCGTAGGTCGCAGGAGCTTCGTCGGTAAAGGTCATAGGCCGGGTCTTCCAAACGGACTCAGGGTCGGGCGGCTTGCTATAAGAGGTCGGATCCGGGGACTATTCCGACAGGATGGTGCCCGGAATGGTATCTGAGCCATCCAACAGAACAAAACCCGGATCTGAGGAGCTGGTCAAGTTGGTCGCACTGGGGAAAGCCCCAGAGTCAGTAACAATGATCGGGATATACCCACTGTCAAAGGAACCAAAGGCTCCACCTTGACCCGAGACTTGTAACCGAATGGCAAGCTGGTCAGTCCGTGGCAGC
Organism: Alphaproteobacteria bacterium; assembly: GCA_965658725.1. Classification (GTDB taxonomy): domain Bacteria; phylum Pseudomonadota; class Alphaproteobacteria; order UBA7985; family UBA7985; genus UBA7985. The sequence goes on from CBFHUI010000093.1 coordinate 2,534, forward strand.
GGCGCGACCAGTGGCATCAGGGCGATCTTGGCAAAGCTCTCTGTCCGAACGCGGGTTTCGCCCGGTTGCAGTGTCACTGGCGCAGCGATGCCCTGGCGGTCGAGGTTGTAAGCCACGTCCAGCGTCAGGCTCGCCCAACTCGACCCCGTCCGCCGGTAAATCTCAAACGGTGGGAACTGGTTGAGCAGGTTTTCAGGCTGAAACGAAATTGGCTCTCGCCCGACGTTGCGCATGCTGAGTTTGATGGTGCCGGCAGTGGGGCTGTAGAGCTGGCTGACCGCGACTTGCGCGGGAAAGGTCAGGGTGAACTCGGTACTGCCACTGCGGAACTGGGCGAAGCCGGGGCGCAAGGTGCCTTGGTGTGGTTGCAGGGCGAGGGTCTGAGTGCCGCCGTAAACCGGGATTGCTGCCTGATTGGTGCGCAGCGTCGCGCGGGACAGTCCCATTGCTGACGCGCCAGTAACAGAAGCGCTGCTGGTTAGGGGCGCATTGACGGTGACCCCCGGACTGGTGCCCACAGGCGTCGCGCCGATGGTGGCGGACAGGCCGGGAATGGAGTCCTGACGCGCTGTAAAGTAAGGCGTTTGCAGGTCCGCGCGCTCGGCGTTGGTGTAGTTGAGCAAGCTGCCGTCTGCGACCAGCGCGTCAACCTCAGCTTGGCTCAGCACTTGAAACGCTGCGGCCTGAGCACTCGCAAGGGTCGGCGCTGCGCCTACAGGTGCGGGATTGAGCGACAGGGGAGACGGCGTGGGGACCGGCGCGGTGAAACCGACCAGATCGTCGATTGAACCGGCGACCAAACCACTCGAAGCCCCGCTCGTGCCCATTTCGCTGGGCGACAGATCCAGTGCGGCGTCGAGCAGCGCCGCGTCTGCGGAACTCACGCCCGTGGTCGCTGCCTGATCCATCAGGCCGGTGGATGCGGGCGCGCTTGCGCCGGGAACAGGTCCCAGGCCGCCGGCTGCGGAAAGATCAAAGGGTTGAGCCGCGGAGGATGCTGCGATCCCCGGCATAGGTGAGGGCGAGGTCGCTGCCGGATTGGCGACCGCGGTGCCGCCAGTGGCGGGCACAAAGCTCGCCATGGGGTTTTCCAGCGCCTCATCGCTAAAGTCAGGCAGTACGGCATCCCGGATCGTCGAAAAGGCCCCGCAACCGGTCAGCATACTGGTGCTGACAAGGATCAGGATTGCCGTCCGCAACCCGTTCAGGGTGGTGTTCATGCCATTGTTCCTTAACCCGTGGCCCCGTTTGTTTGAAACGCTCGCAAAGGGGTCTGCAAGAGAAGTGCCGCCCGACGCACATTTTCCGCGCGAATGACTGCGCCTAACTTAACCGAAGTTATGCGAATATCGCAAACGAAGTTGGTTATCTTTTGCCCGTGCAGAGGATGAAGTGGGGTTGAAGCCTTGAACCCAGCCACAAAAAAAGGCCCGATGATGGTCACCGGGCCTTTCTGCAGGGTTCCCAAGGGGATGCGCGCGCTTAGGCGGCTTCCTGAACCATGGAACGCAGCACGTAATGCAGGATGCCGCCGTTCTGGTAGTAGTCCACCTCATTCGCCGTATCGATCCGGGCCATCAGGGTGATGTCCTTGGTCGAGCCGTCTGCAAAGGTGATGGTGCAGGCCACGTCCATGCGCGGGGAAACGCCCCCGGCCACGCCCGTGATGTCAAAGGTCTCTGCGCCGTTCAGGCCCAGTGCTTCGATGCTGTCGCCGTCTTTGAACTGCAAGGGCAGTACGCCCATGCCCACGAGGTTGGAGCGGTGGATCCGCTCAAAGGACTCAGCGATCACGGCCTTAACGCCCAGCAGGCGGGTGCCTTTTGCTGCCCAGTCGCGGGAGGAGCCGGTGCCGTACTCTTTCCCGGCAACAATGACCAGCGGGGTCCCTTCGGCTTCGTACTTCATCGCAGCATCGTAGATGTCCATCTTCTCACCCGAAGGCTGGTGCATCGTGTAGCCACCCTCAACCGAACCGCCTAGCATCAGGTTCTTGATGCGAATGTTGGCAAAGGTGCCGCGCATCATGATGTGGTGGTTACCGCGGCGGGAGCCGTAGGAGTTGAAGTCGGTCGGCTGGATTTGGCGTTCCATCAAGTAGTGACCCGCAGGCGCATCGCGCTTAATCGCGCCAGCAGGCGAGATGTGGTCGGTAGTGATGGAATCGCCCAGCAGCGCCAGAGGACGCGCGCCGGTGATATCGGCAAAGTCGTCCACGTCCGTGGTCATACCCGCGAAGAACGGCGGGTACTGTACGTACGTCGAACCGTCATCCCAGTCGTAGGTCATGCCGCCGGTGACTTTGATGCCCTGCCAGTCTTTGGTCCCGTCGAAGACGTTGCCGTAACGGTCAGCGAACATCTGCGCGGTGAGGCAGGCTTCCATCGTCTCGGCGACTTCCTGGTTGGAGGGCCAGATATCCTTGAGGAAGACGTCATTGCCATCCTTGTCCTGAGCAATCGCATCCTTGGTGATGTCGATGTTCATGGAGCCAGCCAGCGCGTAAGCGACAACCAGCGGCGGAGAGGCGAGGTAGTTAAAGCGGCTGAGTGGGTGCACGCGGCCTTCGAAGTTCCGGTTCCCCGACAGCACCGCCGCAACCCGCGCATCACCTTCGGCAATCGCAGACTCGATCTCAGGCTTCAGCGGGCCAGAGTTACCGATACACGTGGTACAGCCATAGCCAACCAGATCGAAGCCGATGGCGTCGAGGTGGTCTTGCAGACCGGCCTTTTCGAGGTAGTCCGTCACGACTTGCGAACCCGGTGCCAGCGAGGTCTTCACCCACGGCTTGGAGGTCAGGCCCAACTCATTCGCCTTTTTCGCCACCAGACCAGCAGCCACCAGAACCGAGGGGTTGGAGGTGTTGGTGCAGGACGTGATAGCGGCGATCACCACATCGCCGTTGTCCATGGAGTAATCGCCACCCTTGACCGGCGCGGAGCCCTTGCCTTCGTCTTGTGGCTTCTGGGCGAGGTCTGCCGCGAGGTGCTGTGCAAACTGCTCAGAGGCTTCGGCAAGCAGAACGCGATCCTGCGGGCGCTTTGGTCCGGCCAGCGAAGGTACCACGGTGCCCATGTCCAACTGCAGGGTGTCGGTGAAGACAGGGTCTGGCGTCGACTCGTCGCGCCACATGCCCTGTGCCTTGGCGTATTCTTCAACCAGCGCCACGGTCTGCGCATCCCGGCCGGTAAAGGCGAGGTAGCGGCAGGCTTCCGCGTCGATCGGGAAGAAGCCGCAGGTCGCGCCGTATTCCGGCGCCATGTTGGCGATGGTTGCGCGATCGGCGAGCGAAAGGTTGGACAGGCCGGGGCCGTAGAACTCGACAAATTTGCCGACAACACCTTTAGCGCGCAGCATTTGCACGATCACCAGCACTAGATCGGTCGCTGTGGTGCCTTCAACCATTTTACCGTCGAGCTTGAAGCCGATGACTTCTGGCACTCGCATGGAAACCGGCTGACCCAGCATCGCGGCCTCAGCCTCGATCCCGCCAACGCCCCAGCCCAGAACCGCGAGGCCGTTCACCATCGTGGTGTGGGAGTCGGTTCCGACCAGCGTGTCAGGGTAAGCAATATCGCGGCCCGCCACGTTCGTGGACCACACCGTTTTGGCCAGATATTCAAGGTTCACCTGGTGACAAATACCAGTGCCCGGGGGTACCACGCGGAAGTTCTCAAAGGCCGACTGACCCCAACGCAGGAACTCGTAACGCTCCTTGTTGCGCTTGAATTCGATTTCGGTGTTCAGGTCGGCGGAGTTGTCTTCGCCGAAGTAGTCCACCATCACCGAGTGGTCGATGACCAGATCAACCGGAGAGATCGGGTTAATCTTCTTGGGGTCAGCGCCCAAGTCCACAACCGCTTCCCGCATGGCCGCCAGATCCACAACCGCTGGAACGCCGGTAAAGTCCTGCAGAAGCACGCGCGCCGGACGGTAAGCAATTTCGGACGCTCCGCCCTTGTTCTCCATCCAGCCGGCAAAGGCTTTGATGTCGTCGGTGGTTACGGTCTTGCCGTCTTCAAAGCGCAGCAGGTTTTCCAGCAGAACTTTGAGCGAGAACGGCAGCTTGGACAGGTCGCCCAAGTGCTCATAGGCTTTTGGCAGGGAGTAGTAATCGTACTCTTTGCCTGCAGCGGTCAGCGTGGACCGAACTTTCATGGTGTCGTGGCCTGGAACCATGAGAATCTCCTTTGTGGTGTTGGAGCCAATGCAACAGGGGATGTCGCAAAGCACCGGGGGCGTGTCGCATCCCGGAAAATCTGCGCGCTTTGTATCGCCTTTCGGCTGCTTCAACAATTCTCACGCCCACGCGCCTGCGCTTCAATTCGTGCATTGCTGTTTAAATCATGCAGTTAAATGTGCCCCCGGACGGCTTCGCAGGTTAGGTGAAGTTTCCATGCTGGTTTTTTGAGGGGCAGGTTTCCGTCTCACTCCCATGACAAGCGACGGCGCGCAGCCTACATCAGGGGGCATGTGTACCTATATTCTGCGCTATGACCCCGACTCCGACTGGCCCTTTTTGCTCGCAGGTAACCGCGACGAACTGCGTACCCGCCCGTGGCTCCCGCCCGCCCGCCATTGGGTGGACCGGGAAGACGTGGTCGCAGGACAGGACAGTCTCGCAGGGGGGACGTGGATGGGGGTCAATGATTCGGGCGTTGCGGCCGCGATCCTGAACAAGAAAAAAGCACTGGGCCCCGCGCCGAATAAGCGCTCTCGTGGGGAGATCGTGCTCGATGCGCTGGACTACAGCGACGCCGTTGATGCGGCAAAAGCGCTGGGCGAAGCCAACGGTGACGCCTACCGCCCCTTTAACCTCATCGTTGCAGACAACCGGGATGCCTTTTGGATTGCCCACGAGGGGGACCCGCAAATCTACGTCCGACCGATTGAACCGGGTGTGCACATCATCAGTCACAACGATCTGGACACCGGCCTGCGCGCGGAAACGCACCTGAACCGGGCCAGCGCCGGTGTGCCAGAGGGGGCATTTGCCGACCCGGCTGCTTGGAAGGCATGGGTCGAACTGCTCAGCGAACGCGCTGCGCCGGATGCGGAATACTGGGAAGCCGCGCTCAATGTCGATGTGCCCGAATGGGACTTTGGGACTGTTTCGTCAGCGCTTCTCGCCCTGCCGTCGATGGAGCAGGAAGGCGTAAAGCCCGTATTTCTTTTCGCAGACGGTCCGGGCGACCGCGCCGAATACCGCGCTGTTGACCTCGGAACGGCCTAGCGGCGGTCCCACTTTCGAAAGTGGTCGGCATCGTAGACCTTATGGTCATGGTGCCGACTGGAATGACGAAGCAGCAGCAACAGCCCCCCGCCAAGCGCCACCGAAACCACCAGCGCGCCGCCGATCAGCCACCATACGAACGGGTCCATCACCGTATCCACGGAAAACCAAACCCGCCAGCCGACGCCTACCATGCCAATCATCACCAGCACCAAAAACGCAATCAGCGTGTAGGCGCGCCAGCCCATGGGATCAGGCTTGAGGGCGGGTTGCTTGTCGGTTTGCGGATCGTCTTGCATGGCTTTCCCCTTTTCCAATGAGTTAACACAATCCATCTCTGGTGCTACAGGCCATAAACGCGCACCTCAGCGCTCCACAAACTCGAAAGCTTCAGTGCCATGCCCCGCGGCAAGCAGGTCCACGAAACGTCAGCCAAGATCATCTACGAAGGCACGGAAACGGACACCCACATTCAGCACTTCAAGGACGACCCTTCGCCGGGCAAGCGCGGTGACGATGCCGTTGCGCTGTGGCAGGCAGGGCGCGGGGTGCTGAACAACCGGATTTCTGAAGTGCTGATGACACGGCTCGCTGACATGGGCGTGTCAAACCACTTGATCCGCCGCCTCAACATGCGCGAGCAGGTCGTTCGTGCGTCTGAGCGAATGTCGATCGGTGTGAAGATCCGCAACCTCGCCGCCGGTGCCTTTGCGCAGCGATTGGGCATGCCCGAGGGGCTGAAGCTGCCCCGGCCCATGGTCGAATTCTTCCTGCGCTCCGACGAGCTGGGCGATCCGCTGATCACAGAGGACAACATCGCTGCCTTTAACTGGGCCAGCCCGCAGGATCTCGACGATCTTGTCGCGCTGTCGATGCGGACCAATGACATCCTCTCGGGGCTTTTCATCGGTGTCGGCCTGAAGCTGGTGGACTTCCGCCTCGAGTTCGGGCGGATCTGGGAGCCGCTGGAAAATGGGCAGGAAGAGATGCGTATTCTCATCGCGGATGAGATGACGCCGGACAACTGCCGGCTCTGGGACAACCAGACGGGTGAAAAGCTGGAAAGCCTGCGAGACTCCGAAACGGGACTGGATGGGCATCGACTGGTTGCCGCACGGCTTGGCATAATGCCCGAAGCGGGACCGCGCGATCTGCAAGGGCCAAAGACGGTTCAGTAACCCTTTCCCGCCTGCGCCAAATCTACCGACTGTTCAAAACCGCGCGCTTGCTCCTATATTGTAAGGAGTAACATGCATCCGCTCTTCATATTCAGGGAAACGCGCCCATGCCCATGTCTGCCGGTGAAATTGAACAGATGATCCGTGCCGCAATGCCCGACGCTCAGGTGAGTATCGAAGACCTGCGGGGCGATGGCGACCACTACGCGGCGCACATTGTTTCTGAGCAGTTCCGCGGCAAGACGCGCGTGGCGCAACACCAGCTGGTTTACGCGGCCTTGCAAGGCCGAATGGGGACCGAGCTGCACGCCCTGTCACTCCAGACCAAGGCGCCCGATCTCGCCTGACCAGACCGCAACGGCGAAGCGCTCAAGGACAAGACCCAAGAGGATTAAACCCATGGACACCTCCATTCTCTCCCGCATCCAAAGCGATGTCGAAGCCAATCCGGTAATGCTCTACATGAAAGGCACGCCGGTTTTCCCGCAGTGCGGTTTCTCCGCCGCTGTGGTCGCCGTGCTCAACAACATGGGCGTTGAATACCACTCCGTGAACGTGCTCGAAGACCCCGGCGTACGTCAGGGCATCAAGGAATACGCCAACTGGCCGACCATTCCGCAGCTCTACGTCAACGGTGAATTCGTCGGCGGTTGTGACATTGTACGTGAGATGTACGAGACTGGCGAGCTTAGCACCTTCATGACCGACAACGGTATTTCTGTCCGCCCGGCAGCCTGATTTAGGCGTGACACGACGGCTCAAAATTTACACTGTCCGGTGAGCCAAAAGCGGACAGGGGGTTTGAGCAATGGACACGTTTTACAGCCGCGTTCACTGGCGTGAGTTTGTGGTGGGTGATGTCGCCGAGGCGACTGCCTTTTTCCGGCGTCTGATGGGCTGGACCATCGAAACCATGGCCGGGACCGACGACTACCAGGTTGCGCGTCTCGATGAGCACACGCTGGGTGGCTTTACCCTTGCTTCGGGCTTTGCCGATAGTGGTGTTGGTCCGGGGATGATCCACTACATGTCCACCGATGATCTGGACGCCGCCGCCGCGCGCGCGGTTGCAGCGGGCGGGGTTCGGCTCAC
>CBFHUI010000094.1:0-9393 GCA_965658725.1 Alphaproteobacteria bacterium
CAAGCGCGTCTACTAAGCGACACGACGAAAGAGAAGCACGATCCATGGCTCAGTTCACGCTGCCGAAAAATTCCCAGGTCAAGAAAGGCCTTCACTGGAAAGCCCCTGAAGACAAAATGGGGGAGAGCGGCAAGACGCGCTCGTTCAAGGTCTACCGCTGGAACCCGGAGACCGGCGAAAACCCGCGCATCGATACGTACGATGTACCGGTCGAGCGGGCGGGTCAGATGGTTTTGGATGCGCTGATCTGGATCAAGAACAACGTCGATAGCTCCCTGACCTTCCGCCGGTCGTGCCGGGAAGGGGTCTGTGGCTCGTGTTCAATGAACATCGACGGGACCAACACGCTGGCCTGTACCAAGAACCTCAACGACATCAAAGGTGACGTTGGCATCTACCCGCTGCCGCATCGCCCGGTGGTCAAGGATCTGGTGCCTGATCTGGACCAGCTTTACAGCCAGCTTGCTTCGATCGAGCCGTGGCTGAAGACCGACAGCCCGGCACCCTCGCGTGAACGGTTCCAGTCGGTTGAAGACCGCGCCAAGCTCGATGGTCTGTGGGAATGCATCCTGTGCTTCTCCTGCTCTACCGCGTGCCCGTCCTACTGGTGGAACGGCGACCGCTACCTCGGCCCGGCGATCTTGTTGCAGGCTTACCGCTGGCTGGCAGATAGCCGCGATGAAGCAACGGGTGAGCGTCTCGACGCGCTGGAAGACCCCTTCCGCCTCTACCGCTGCCACACCATCATGAACTGCACCAAGACCTGTCCGAAGGGCTTGAACCCGGCCAAGGCGATCACGGAAATCAAGAAGATGATGGTGGAGCGTCGGGGTTAAGCTCCTCCGCTTGGCCTCACGGGTCGTGGCGGCTTGAAGGTTGATCCGAGGGGCGATTGATCCTTTGATCACGATCGAAACCCCATGCATGATGCCGGCTGGACCAGATCAACTTCTCGGGCGGAGTGCCACCCCATGACCATCGACCTCTCCAACAAAACCGTACTCATCACCGGCGCGTCCAAAGGCATCGGCGCATCTGCGGCCGAGACGTTGCATCGGCTTGGCGCGAATGTCGTGCTGATGGCGCGCGGGCGAGAAGCGCTCGAGGCGTTGGCGGGTTCGCTGGGTGGGAAGCGGGCCTTGGTGGTCGCTGGCGATGTCTGTGATTATGCTGCGGTTAAAGACGCCGTCGATCAGGCCGTGGCGCACTTTGGCGGCCTCGACGCAGTGGTCAACAATGCCGGCGTAATCGATCCGATTGCGCGGCTGGAAGAGTCCGACCCCACGGCCTGGGCCAAGGTGGTCGAGATCAACCTGATGGGCGTCTACAACGGCATGCACGCGGCGTTTGAACCGCTTAGAGCCAGCGGTGGTACGATCATCAACATCTCGTCTGGCGCGGCGACCAACGCGCTCGAGGGCTGGAGCCACTACTGCGCGACCAAGGCAGCGGTGCTCAGCTTGACCCGCAGCGGCCACAAGGAGTGGGGACCGCTTGGGATCACTGTGGTCGGCCTGTCGCCGGGCACCGTCGCGACGAACATGCAAGTGCTGATCAAGGAATCAGGGGTGAATCCGATCAGTACGCTGGAATGGGGCGATCATATCCCGCCGGAGTGGGCGGCGCAGGCGATTGCCTATCTCTGCACCGACGGCGCGAAGCCCCATGCGGGGACAGATTTCTCGCTCAAGACCGAGGAAGGGCGACGCGAAGCGGGCCTGCTTGACTGAAGCGCCCACCCGCTGACTTACTCGGCAAACGCCTTTTCGATGACGTAGTCGCCCGACTGGTTGTTTGACCCTTCGACCAGTCCGGCCGCTTCGCATAAGCCGGCGCAGTCCTTGAGCATCTCCATCGACCCACAGATCATCACACGGTCTGTTTCGGGATCAAAGCCAAGGCTTTCTCCGATATCGCTGAACAGGGTGCCGTCTTCGATCAGCGTGGTGATCCGGCCTTTGGTCGGGTAGTCCTCCCGCGTGACCGAGGTAAAGTGCACCAGCTTGTCGCCAACGACTTCGGACAGCATCTCGTCGCCTTTGATCTCGTTTACCAGATCGACACCGTACTGCAGTTCGGAGACTTCGCGGGTGGTGTGGCAGAGCACGACTTTCTCGAACCGTTCAAAAGTTTCTGGCTCGCGAATAAGGGAGGCGAAGGGCGCAATGCCCGTACCGGTGGACAGCAGGTAGAGCGTCTTCCCCGGCTTCAGCGCGTCGAGCACCAGTGTGCCGGTGGACTTTTTGCCAAGGATGACCGTATCCCCTTCACCGATGTTCTGCAGCCGAGAGGTCAGTGGCCCGTCAGGCACCTTGATCGAGAAGAACTCCAGATTGTCGTCCCACGCCGGTGAAGCAATGGAATAGGCCCGCAGCAGCGGCTTGCCGTTGTCCCCCGGCAGGCCAATCATCACGAACTCACCCGAGCGGAACCGGAAGTTCTGCGGCCGGGTCATGCGAAAGCGAAACAGTCGGTCGGTGTAGTGCTGGGTTTCGAGGACGGTTTGTTCGAACATGGTGGGACTGAGTTCCTTAGTCTTGAGTCCACGGCAGGTTTGCCGCTTTCCAACCGTTGAGGATGCCGCGCCGACCGGCGGCGTTCTTTGCGCCTTCGAAGCCGTCGGATACGTTGGTCAGGTCTTTGTAACCCGCCGCCTTCAGCGCTTCTGCAGCCGCGAGCGAACGTACACCGGAACGGCACAGGACGAAAATCGGCGTTTCCTGAGTCAGGCCTGCGTCAGCAACTTCGGTGGTGAAGTTGGGGTTTTCTGAGCCGTAGGGAAAGGTCTGCCACTGAATACCCACGCTGCGTTCAAAGCCCGGACGGCCCACAAACTGCCATTCAGCCGAGGTGCGGACGTCGAGCAAGACGGCGTTGGGGGACTGGGTCAGTTCATCAAAGGCTTCCGCAGAGGTGAGGGACTTGATCTTCACCCGGTGCTGATGCCGCGCGTCCCAGATCGAAGCCGCCTTGCCCGACTTGGTGTAGAGCTGGTCAGGCGCAACCTGCGTCGCGGTGCGCCATGCGTCTTCGCCGTGGCGGCTGACAAGATCATCGCTGAGGTGGATTTCTGAGAACCCGCACTGAAACGCCATGCGCGCCTGATCGGGGATCAAGTTACCGGTCGCAATGATGCGCACGCCTTCTCCCCGCTCCCGCCGCACACGTCGGGCGTAGGAAAAGCCGCGTCCGTCATGCGAGCTGGGGAAATTCAGCGTGACGCAGTTGCCCTCGTTGGCGAAAGCCTGCTCATCCAAGCAGGGTTCGCCGCCATCGACGCGCAGACCACCGGCCTCGCCAGTATCGGCGCGATGTTCAAAGGCGCTGCCCTGTTCCTTAAGCACCCACATAGACGGCCTCCTTGAACGGTTCTTTGCCCACGCGGGCGTAGGTATCGGGGAAGCGTTCCTGTGCGTCGGAGCGCAGGGACAGATAGGTGTCGATGATCTTCGACACAGCATCTGGCACCTCAGCCTGCGCGAAACCCGGCCCGAGGATGTCGCCGACGCTCGCCTGTGCATCGGACCGGCCCCCCAGCGTGATCTGATAGCTCTCCGTCTCTGCCTTGGTCAGGCCGAGAATGCCGATGTTGGCCGCGTGGTGATGGCCGCAGGCGTTGATACACCCGGAGATGTTCAGCGAGATCGGGCCGAGATTGTCGCTCGTCTCCCGCGCGCGCAACATGGTCGAAAGCTCCTGCGCTACCGGGATTGAGCGCGCCGTTGCAAGGGCGCAGTAGTCCAGCCCGGGGCAAGCAATGATGTCAGAGGCTTCGCCGATGTTGTCTTCACCCAGACCAACAGCGGCCAGTCCGGTGTAGAGCGCGGCCAAATCGCTTGCGCGGACATAGGGGAAAACCACGTTCTGCCGGTGGGTGATCCGCAACTCACCTTGCGAGTAGGTATCAGCAAGGTCGGCAAGCGCCTGCATCTGCGCGCCCGTCACATCGCCGGGGATCCCGCCTTTGGGCTTGATCGAGATCTGAGCGATGGCCCATCCCGGTACGCGGTGTGCAGCGACGTTGCGGCGGACCCAACCCTTAAAGTCTGGCGCGGCCTCACTCAGGTCCAGCGCTTCGCCCGGTGCCATGCCGGGGGTGCCTTCTTCAAAGGCGTTGCGGATGCGCTCGTATTCAGCAAGCACGCTGGCAAAGGGCGCGCGGTCGATCCCGGCCAGCTCCGCCCGTACTTCGTCGCGGTAGTTCTCAAGACCCAGCTCTTCGACCAAAATCTTGATCCGCGCCTTGTACTTGTTGTCCCGCCGACCATGCAGGTTGTAGACGCGCAGCATGGCGTCAAGCAGCGGCATGAGTTCGACCAACGGAACCGCGCTTTCGAACAACTTGGCCACGCGCGGCGTCCGGCCCTGTCCACCGCCGACGTAGACGTCAAACACCGGCTGACCTTCGTCGTCCACCTTGGCCCAGATGCCGATATCGTGGAATTTGATCGCCGCGCGGTCTTCGGCAGCGCCTGTCACGGCGAACTTGAACTTGCGCGGCAGGAAGGCGAATTCTGGGTGCAGCATCGACCACTGTCGCATCAGCTCGGAGATGGGCCGCGGGTCGATGAACTCATCCGCTGCGACGCCGGCAAAGGGGTCGGAGGTAACGTTGCGGATACAGTTGCCGGAGGTCTGGATGGCGTGCATCTGCACGTCGGCGAGGTGGTCAAGGATATCTGGCGTGTCCACCAGTTTGGGCCAGTTGAATTGGATATTCTGGCGCGTGGTGAAGTGGCCGTAGCCCTTGTCATAGGTATCGGCAATGTAGCCCAGTTTGCGCAGTTGCGTGCTGCTCAACTCGCCGTAGGGAATGGCAACGCGCAGCATATAGGCGTGCAGTTGCAGGTAGAGCCCGTTTTGCAGACGCAGCGGCTTGAACTCGTCTTCGCTCAACTGTCCGGCGAGGCGGCGTTCGACTTGGTTGCGAAACTCGCGTGCTCGGGCCTCGACAAAGGCCTGATCGTAGTCGTCATAGCGGTACATACGAGCGTCCCTTAAGCGGCTTGGGCGTAGTCAATGCTCGGCCCAGCAAGGCGCCGGACTTCCCGCAGCTTGACCGGGACGCGAGCCGAAGTTTCTTCGGGCTTGAGCGCGATGAGATAGGCGCCAACGACAGTGTTTGCCGCTTCCGCCTCGACCCCTACTGCGGCCAGTTGGTCTGTCTCGTCCTTGCCGTAGCCGATCAGGGCATCGTCGATGGACGGCGACCAGCGCTGATCAGCGGTCCAGAATACGATATCGCCGTTGCGGACGTCGTTGGCGGTGAGAATCGCCTTGGTGGTGAGTGCAGCAGCCATGGTCATGCAGCCTTTCGCGAAGAAGAAGTCGAAGAACGGAGGGACGCCAGTGCGCGGGGTGCGCGCGGGGTTAAAGGGGACGGGACGTCGACAAGCGTGTTGATACCTGGAATAAAGCGCACTGAAACACCAGCAGCCTGAAGGGCGCGGCGCTCCTCATCAGCCAGTGCGCCGGTCCCGGACACCAGGCGCACAACCGTTTGTCCTGCCGCAAGGTGACGGAGGATTTCTGCAGGCGCGTCAGCGCTCAGGGGCAGCACGTCAATCACGGCTTCACGCCGCGCCAGCTCCAGCACAGCGCGGGATACCAGTGGCTCGTGCAGGACGACAGCCGCCCGGTCCAGGGCACGGTGACCTGCAATGGCGAGCAAGTCAGCTTCACCGCTCCCGGTGCCAATGAGGGTGAGGCTACCGGTGTGAGGGGTGTCGGTGGATGGAGCAGTCAGAAGCGTGTCTGCGAGGGCCTCGATTGAACCCGTTGTATCAAGCCGCTCGGACCGGGCGGTCGTGAAGAACGTACGCCAGAAGTCACGACGGGGCTGACCCGGCTGCAGTGTCTGAGCCACCCGCGCCCGCAAGCCCGCCGCCGTCCGGGCAATCAGGCCCAGCCCCGGCTCCAGAAGGAATTCAATCTGCGCCTTGACGGCTCGCGCGAGCACAGGCGCCGTACCTTCGGTACCGATGGCAACGACAACGGGGTCACGATCAACGATGGCAGGGGTGGAGAAATCTGAAACCGCCGGCTGATCTGCCGCACAAACCAGAACACCGGCCCGGCGCGCCTTGAAGGCAAGCTCGGCGTCAAAGGTCTCATCACCCGTTGCGGCGTAGGCAAAGGGGGTGGCGGGGTCGAGGTCGAAGCACAGGGGGTTCTGCCGAACCAGCGTCAGGCCCTTCAGGCCAGCAACTGCAGGCTCAAAGCTTGGCGCAACCGCAATCACCTGCGCCTCAGTTTTGAGCAGCAGGCGCAGCTTAGCCGCGGCTTCTTCACCGCCGCCGAACACGATCAGCGGACGGTCTGCAACGGTAACGAAAAGAGGAAAGGCTTTCATGGCACCCTCGCGAAATCACTCTGCGAATGTGCCAATTTCCTGAAAAATCACAATATGAGGGAAAAAATAAGCCTCAAATCACAAAAGGCGCGACAGGCACAGAACACTGTGCTTCATCGCGCCTTTGGCAAGGAATATTTCCTATTTTCGGCCAGCGTCCTGTGATCGGGTGCTGTACCGAAAAGACCGGTTTAGCTGGTCGAAGCTGCACCCAGTGCGTTTTTCAGGCTCGAAGACGGCTTGAAAGAAGCAACGCGCTTTGCAGGAATGTCGATCGCAGCGCCCGTGGATGGGTTGCGGCCCGTGCGTGCTGCGCGGACTTCGGACTTGATGGTGGCGAAGGAGCCAACCGCCACGTCGTTGCCGGCAACCAGCTCGGACTGCAGCTTGCCGAGGAAGGCTTCGATTGTTGCTTTAGCCTGAGATTCAGCGACGCCAGCTTCTTTAGCGGCTGCGGAGACCAATGCGGTGTAAGCGGTTTTTGACATCGTGTTAACTCCCTTGTGTCATGGTGTCTGAGCACCACCCCGAATGAGCCTTCGGTTTAATGAAACTACCGGAAAAAAGAAAAGAGATTATGCGTACTTTGGGCAAAAAGGCCCGATTTTATTGGGGATAGCCTTATTTTGAGGCGTGAAAGCCGCTGCTGGCACGCGGAATTTAGGGGCTTTCACACATTTTCCCGTGAATCGCGCGGGGTGAATTCGCGCAGAATCCGTAGCTCAGTCCCCCTTAAAGGTCGCCAATACAGCAAGAAATGCCTCACAGAACTGGTCCGCCTTGGCCTCGCCAACGCCATTAACCTCCAGAAAACCGGCCCTGTCGCTGGGACGCCGTGCGGCCATATCGATCAGCGTCTTGTCCGAGAAAATCACGTAAGGCGGGACCCCCCGCTCCGAGGCCAGCGCCGTGCGCTGCTGCTTGAGGGCTTGGAGTAAGTCGGTCGAGACGGATGCGTCAGCGGCTTGTACTTCCGTTGAGCGGCGAATGCGGCTGGTTTTCGACTTCGGCTGGGGCATTTGGTTGGCGCGGTAGAAAAAGCCCTCTCGCCCGTCGATCACGTCCTGTCCGCGCGGTGTGATTGAAAGCCCACCAAAGCCGGAAACATCTCGTTCCAACAATCCACCGCCAACCATCTGGCGCAAAATGCTTTGCCAGAACGTCTTTGCCTGAGCCTGGCCCTTGCCAAAGGCGCAGTTTTGATCGTGGCCGTTGGCGCTGTGCTTGTCTGTGGCTTTACCAAGCAGAAACTCGATGACGTAGGTGGCGCCAAAGCGATTGCCGGTGGCGTCAACGGCTTCCAACACCAGTTGCGCCAAGTCCGTGCCGTCGGTCTTGCCCTCGGTATCTAAACAAAGGTCGCAGTTTCCGCAGGGGCGGGAGTCTTCGCCGAAGTAGGCTAGGAGGGTCTGGCGACGGCAATCGGGGGCTTCGCAATAGGAGACCAATGCACTCAGCCGCGCATGCTCCCGCCGACGGCGTTCCTCGTCCTCGAACTCCTGATCAATGAAACGGCGGCGCAGGTTAATGTCCTGTGCGCCAAAAACCATGTGCGCAACCGCCGGATCCCCGTCGCGGCCCGCGCGCCCGATCTCCTGATAGTAGGCGTCGAGCGAACCTGGTAGATCCGCATGAAAGACAAAGCGCACGTCCGCCTTGTCGATGCCCATGCCGAAAGCAATGGTAGCGCAGACGATCAGGTCCGGTTCGGTCATAAAGGCGGCCTGCGTCTGAGCGCGCGCTTCGGGGCTCAGCCCGGCGTGATAGGCGCGGGCGTTATAGCCTTCGCTGCTGAGAAAGGCAGCGTATTCTTCGCTGCTCTTACGGGACAGTGTGTAGACGATCCCGCTCTGCCCACGATGATCTTCAAGGAAAGCCAGCACCTGATCCTTCGCCCGCTGCTTAGGCTGGACCGTGAGTCGGATGTTGGGTCTGTCAAAGCCGGCGACATAGACCTCTGCCTCGCCGCCGAAAATCTTGGCGACAATGTCCTGTCGCGTTGGCGCGTCGGCGGTCGCGGTGACCGCGGCGATGGGGGTCTCCGGGAAGGCCTGCCGCAGGTGTGAGAGCGCATCGTACTCTGGCCGGAAGCTTGCGCCCCATTGGGAGATGCAGTGCGCCTCATCGATGGCGATTAGGCTTAGCCCAATCTTCTGCAGCGCTGCGATCATCCGCTCGGTCATCAGCCGTTCCGGCGCCATATACAAGAGCGGAACAGTCCCCGCTGCGACGTCGCGCCATATGCGGACATTGTCTTCGCGCGACTGGGACGAGTTGATTGTCGCAGCATTCACGCCAGCAAGCTGCAGCGCCGCAACCTGATCCTGCATCAGCGCGACCAGCGGAGAGACCACGAGGCTCAGCCCGCCCTTGACCAGTGCCGGAACCTGATAAGTCAGCGATTTGCCTGCGCCCGTCGGCATGACTGCAAGCGAGTTTCGTCCCGCAAGCAGGTGATCAACGATCGGCTCCTGCCCGGCCCGGAAGTGGTCAAAACCAAAGACTGACTTGAGAACGTCTTCCTTGCTGCCCAGGCTCACGCTGCTGCTTCCCTGCTGATCCAATGGCTTTCTTTAAGCACAGTGGGCAGGGCAGAGGAACGCCGACTAGGGGCGCGGCAGCGGCCGGGCGAGAGGAAGCTGAGGATAACCGCCAATCAAAGGACGATGATCTCCGTATTTCCCGAGGAATCGACAACCATGCCGACTTGAAGGTTCATCACCGCGTGCATGGCCAGCGCAAAGGAGCCACCGTCCTGACCGAGCGTGTCCTGCTGTGTCACCGACCAGCTGCAGTCAAAATAGGCTTCGAGCGGGCTGGGACTTGGAATGGTCGCACGGTTGCCGTCGTTGTCCAGGTTATCGGTGCTGGTGACCGGACCAGAAACGGGATCAATGGTTTCAGTGAAAATGACCGATGACCCGTCGTCATAGATTGTCACTGTGCCGGTCGCCAGCGTTGGCAGAGTCAGGCTGTAGACTTCACCGTTGTCGATCGGCGAATCCTGTTCCTCAACCAGTGAGCTGCGAATGTAGACACAG
>CBFHUI010000095.1:0-9359 GCA_965658725.1 Alphaproteobacteria bacterium
GCTTTCTCCCTAAGAGAACGACGCGCAAGCTTAGCCCACTTTCACGCGTTATAAAGGGGGATCAGTAGAGGGGGACCAGTGGGTGAGCTTCGGATCTCTGGAAAAAGTGGTGCTGGTAAGGTGACTCGAACACCCGACCCACGCATTACGAATGCGTTGCTCTACCAACTGAGCTATACCAGCACACTCTTTCGATCCCGGCCCCACCGTTGGTTCTTGAGGAGCCGATGGCGACTAGATAGCCGAAAAGGGGCGGCGCGATCAAGCGGGGGATGTGCGCTGGGTTCAGTTCAGGGCGCGAGGCAGGGTTACCACAAACTCGCAACCGCCTATGTGGCGGGCAAGGTGAATGCCCCCACCGTGAACCTCGACCAGCCGCTTAACCAGCGACAACCCCAGTCCCGTTCCCCCCGCGTCTCGGTCCGTGGTGAAGAAGGGGTCAAAAATGCGGATGGCGTTGGCTGTGGACATGCCCGGTCCATCGTCGCTGACCGTGATCCGCACTTGCCCTTCCCCGCCCGCTACGTCGATGTGCGGTGCCGTCTGACCGTGGATCAGCGCATTGTCGATCAGATTGCGCACCACTGAGGCGAGGTTGTCGGCGTCCATCGAGACGCGCAGCTCTCCTGTCTCACCGATCCCCGTCAGGGTCAGGCGATAGCCATTGTCCGCATAGAACTCAACCAGCGCCAGCAACAGCCCTCGCAGATCGCTGTCCCCGCCGGGCTCGGGCTGGAACACGTCCGCGCGCGCCAATTCGAGCAAGCGTGACACCAACCGGGCGAGGCGCTCGCTGTCTTGCGCAATGTTGGCGAGGAACCGCTCGCGCTGCGTATCATCCATGGTACCCGCATGATCGCGCAGCAATTCGACCGCGCCCTGGATCGAGGTCAGCGGGGTTTTGAACTCGTGGCTCACCTTCGCGGCAAAGTCACTGATGTAGTCTGCGCGGGCTGAGAGCGCTTCGGCCATGGCGGAGACAGAAACAGACAACTCTGCGATTTCTGCCGTGACCGGGTGAACCAGCGGTTCGATGACTTCGCGCCGCCCCTGCACCACCTGCTTTGATTGCCGCACCAGCCGAGATACGGGGCCAGACACCGTCGCGCCCATGAACAGGGAAACCAGCGTAGCGATGAAGATCATCGCTGCGGAGGCCAACAGAAGCTCCCGTTGCTTGCCGCGCAAGGCTTCGCGGAGGGTGTTGGGGGTACGGCCCAGCAAGACGGCGCCAAAGACCTGATTATCAATCACGATCGGCGCCGCCACGTGCACGCGGATCCCGCTGGCGCGCTCAAAGGCGTTAAAGCGTCGGTTGCCTTTGTTGACCTCGCCCTTTTGCCTCATCAACTCCACCCGACGCCCCCGCAGCGCGGCTTCGATCTCCGGCAAGTGAGCGAGGCTCAGACCAACGTTGCGGGCGGTGGAAGCGACGATGATCCCCTGCTGATCCACCACGCGGATGGACGACAGCGTGACATAGTGCGCGGGCATGAAGATCGAGGCGATGTCTTCCCCCGCTTTGCGGACCATAGGATGCGCGGCGTCCTTTGTTGCTTGTGGTTCGACAGCCGGCGGACGGATCGGGTCGCGCGCGAGGTCCAGTCGGGGCGGTCGCGGGGTCCAGGGGGTCTCGGGCTTGTCCGGTAGACGATATTCCTCGTCTACCGGGTGCGATATCTCTGCCGCCCGCGCGCCAAATTCCGGGTCGCGTTGCAAGGATGCCTGAAAGGCCGCGACCATGAACGCGGCCTGCGACTGGAGACCGTTTTCCGTTTGGCGGATCAAAGCAGATTCATAGAGCCGCATGGCGTAGATACCGCTCAGCGGGGTCAGCAGCAGCACCAGATTGACTGCCAGTAACATGGTCGAAAGCCGTGGACGGCCAAACAGGGGTAGGCGTCTGCGCCGGCGTTCTGCACGTGGCGGAAGTCCCTTGCCCGCTGGCTTAAGCGGCAGCGCGCCCGGCGGGGCCAGCGGTGCGGGTTCTGCCCGGTCAGGATTGGAGCCCACAGCATCTTCTCCGTCGTTGGACGGTGTAGGCTCCTCGCCAAAATGCGGTTCGGGCCGGTCGCCTAGCATGCGCTGAGTTTGTATCCGATGCCGTGAACCGTCTCGACCGGATCAGCGCCAATATCGGCGAACTTCTTGCGTACGCGCCGCACGTGGCTGTCGATGGTGCGGTCAGAAACGATGCGAGACAACTCGTAGGCATTGCTCATCAGGTCATCGCGCGAATAGACCTTGCCGGGTCGCTGCATAAGCGTGCGCAGGATGCCGAATTCCGTGAGGGTGAGCACGACTTGCGTCGCTTCCCACTGCCCGGTGAAATCATCAAGGTTCAGCGACAGGCGACCGTGCTCCATGATCGCCGTCCCCTCTTGTTCTCGCGCGTCGTGGGTATCGTCCAGTCGGCGGAGCACCGCTTTGACCCGCGCCACCAGTTCGCGCGGGGAGAACGGCTTGGTGATGTAGTCGTCCCCACCCAGTTCCAGCCCAAGCACGCGATCGATTTCGTCATCCCGAGAGGAGAGGAAAATGATGGGGGTCTTGTCCGTCTGGCGGATGCGGCGACAGACCTCAGTCCCGTCGAGCTCCGGCATGGTGATGTCGAGGATCAGCAGGTCCGGCCGTTCAGCGGCGAAACGGTCAAGCGCCTCCGCCCCGTCGCGGGCTTCGATGGTGGCGAAGCCTTCCTTATCCAGCGCAAACTGAACGACTTCACGGATGTGCGGATCGTCATCGACAACCAGAATACGACTCATGGCACAGCTCTCCTCTTCGGGCCTTCAGCCTAATCTATTTTCACCGGCTGCGGAACGGAAGCTACTGCACAACCTTTCCAAATCTTCCTGCGATTTGCGCAAGTTTTGCTCAAAGACACCCCGCTGTAACCTGTTTGGCCTTTATCTTTTGGGGCCATAATCTTACGACAGGTGCCTATGAAACACCCGGCTCCCGAACTCGTCATTTTCGACAACGATGGCGTCCTGATTGACTCCGAGAAGCTCGCTGCACGGTCGAATGCCGAACTGCTGACCTCGCTGGGCTATCCGACCACGCCTGAAGCCTGCGAAGAAAGGTTCACCGGAATCTCTGACCGGGCCATGATGCAAATGCTGCTGGATGAGGGCTATGACCTGCCCGAGGATTTTATCGCGCGCATGTACACAGTTTCGAAAACAGCCTTCGAAACAGAGCTGGAGCCAATCGCGGGCGTTCGGAACGTGGTTCAAGGGCTGATCGAGGCGCAGGTTAAGGTCGCTGTGGCGTCCAATGCGCCTCGGCTGAACGTGCTCAAGAATTTGCGGACGACGGGCTATCGCGACTTGCTCGCACCGGAGCTGTGTTTCTCCGGTCTTGACGTGGCCCGGCCCAAGCCGGCACCGGACCTGCACGCACACATCCTCGAGCGCTTCGACCTTGCCCCGCATCAGGCGCTGGTGATCGAAGACTCACCGGTGGGCGCACAGGGGGCTAAGGAAGCCGGGATCGACTTTATCGCCGTTCTCTACGCTGTTGCACCCCACATGAAAGACCGTCGCGTTGCAGAGTTCCACGCTCTGGGTGCGCGGGAAATAGTAGACAGCGTCGAAGAACTGCGCGATTTGTTAAATTACACACAACCTTAGGATTACCGCAGCCATGACAGAAAATCAGGGCCAGTTTGACGGCCTGCCCGTCCGCCAGATCTGGCGCGAGGCTTACGGCTTCGTCTTTTCCGTACCCGGACGGGTGATCGCGACGGCTCTTGTGCCTTTCGGGATCTACTTCCTGATCTCTTTGGGCGTGCAACTGACCGTGTTCAATGAAACGGTTATGAACTTCTATGGGGCGATTTCACAGTTCGAAGAGCTCTCCACCGAAGACCCAGACGCAGCCTTTACTGCGATGGTGCCCCTGGTCGGGTCAGCAATTTCCATGTTTTTCTGGGTGGCGATACTCGGCATTCTCGGGGGCTTGGCCGGTGCCATGATGGCGTCAGCCTGGCATCGGACAACGCTGATTGGGCTGGATGCAGACCGTACCGGATTTGGCTTTTTCTTTGGGCGCAGTGAGCTGAGCTACTTTGGCCGGGCCTTGCTGATGTTCCTCATCACCTTTGCTGCGCTGTTCGCATACGCCATCGTAGCCACCATCGTCTACGCGATCGTTGTCGCCCTGATTGCCGTGCCGGCCACTGTGGTCGCGGGCGGCGTTGACGTGATTGCGCTGGTACTGATGATCCCGCTCGTGCTCGGCGGCGTTCTGGTTTGGCTCTATCTCTGGTCCAAGATGATCATGAGCCTGCCCGCAGCCGCTCTCGGCATTAAGGGCTTTGGCCTCGCGCAGTCCTGGTCGGCCACGCGCGGTCACGTTGGCCGTTTGATGATCACTTACGCAGGGCTGATGCTGCCGCCATTCCTGCTGGGCATGGGCATTGGTTGGGCGATCGAGCTGGCCATGCCAACGCCAACCGATCTGAGCCAAATTACCGATGCCATGCTAACGCGCTCCACGCTGGT
Organism: Alphaproteobacteria bacterium; assembly: GCA_965658725.1. Taxonomy (GTDB): domain Bacteria; phylum Pseudomonadota; class Alphaproteobacteria; order UBA7985; family UBA7985; genus UBA7985. The sequence goes on from CBFHUI010000095.1 coordinate 4,506, forward strand.
CGCCATGGTCCCGAACTTCGTGATCACGGTGTTCTCCACCGCTTTGGTTGCCAGTGGAATGTCCTACACGTACTACCGACTGGGACAGCCGCCGGAGTGGGTCGAAAAGGTCTTCTAGTTGCCGTTATGAGGGCCGGGGAACCAATCCTCGGCCCGCAACTGCGCCGCATCAAAGCGCAGGCTCTGACCGCCTTCTGCCGATGGTTCAGCCTGCAAACCAATGAGGCTCCAGCGCCCCAGACTTTCCAGCGTCAGATCAGTTTCCGGCGCAATTTCAACGCCTGGCTCAAAGGGCAAATGATGCGCCTGCGCTGACACCCCGTCAGCTGATGTGGTGAGGACGGCGATGTCGCCCTCCTCCACCCAGATTTTGACCGCAAACGGCCAACTCAGCCACGGCAACCAATCTCCCGGCCCCAGCAAAACCTGCGCACTGCCGCTCTCGTCAAACTCGCGCCAATGCCCGCTGGTCAGCGACGGCAGCATGGACGCCCGCAGGGTCAGGAGGCGTTCGTCCATGGGCTATTCCGCCGGTTGAGTCGCCTGAAACGACGGTCGCGCACCCAGAGTTTCCACAAAGGCAGACAACCCCGGACGACTCTCACGCCAGTTGCCAATCGGCTGGCGGAAGTCGAGGTATTCGGCCAAAACCACCATCTGGATCTGTCCGAGGTTTGGCACGCCGCTCGGGTCCATCTCCGGGACCAGTGCTTCGAGCCGGTCAAGCGCGCGGTTGACCTTGTCGGTCTGCCGCTGAAAGAAAGTCTCGCCACCCTGCATCCCGAACCGCTTGCCGTAGACCAGCAGCACGGCAGCCTCGACAGCACCATCGCACAGCGCCTCTAACTTCAGCGCCTCCCAGTCGCTCGAAACAGCAGCACCAGGTCCAGCCTTGTCGAGCAGATAGCGCGCGATCAGCGAAGAATTCGCGATGTCGCCATGCTCGGTGGTCTTCAGCACCGGGATTTTTCCCAGCGGGTTGGCGGAGAGCAGAAAGTCCGGGTCATCCAGCGTGTTCGCGGGCAAAACCTCAACCTGATCCATCATCCCCAACTCACTGAGCAGCACTTTGATTTTGCGGCCAAAGGGAGAAATGCGGACGGAATAGAGGGTCATCATAAGCGACAGTCCTTTTGTAAAAATCAGAGCGCGCCGGAAATGGCTTGCGCCACCTGCAGAGCCTGAACCGTTTCCTGCACGTCGTGAACCCGAAAGATGCTGACCCCGGCACCAAAACCAGCCATGACCGCCGCCAAGGAGCCGCCCAGCCGCGCATCGACATCCGCGCCCGTGAGTTTGCTGATAAAGGATTTACGCGACGCACCGAGCAGAACGGGCCAGCCTGCATCCACCAGTTCATCCAGCCGCGCCATGATTTGCAGGTTGTGGTCGAGCGTTTTGCCGAAACCGATGCCGGGGTCGAGGCAGATCTTGTCCGCGATCATCCCGCCCGCCATCAGCGCCTGTGCCTGGCCTGCGAGAAAATCGAAAACCTCAGTCGGCGCGTCGTCGTAGTGGGGGTTCGCCTGCATGGTTTGCGGCTCACCCTGTATGTGCATGACACAGACAGGCAGGTTGAGGTCCAACGCGGTCGGCATGGACGCTTCGTCACCCGTCAGCCCAGTCACGTCGTTGATGATCCCTGCCCCAACGCCTGCAGCAGCTTCCATCACGCGCGGCTTGCGGGTGTCGATGGAGACCAGCATACCCTCCGCCGCCAGCGCCTCGATCACCGGCACCACGCGGGCGATTTCTTCCTCGATGCTGACTTCAGCAGCACCGGGCCGAGTGCTCTCCCCGCCCACGTCGATGATGCTTGCGCCTTGGGCGTGCATCCGTTGAGCCTGTGCAAGGGCGGCGTCGATATGGTCGAACTTGCCCCCATCGCTGAAGCTATCAGGCGTGACGTTCAGAATGCCCATCACGTGCGGATTGTCGAGCTCGAGACCCGCCCAGTGGGTGACGTGAAAGGCGTCGGCTTGTTCGCTCATACTAGTGCTATCCCTGTTTGTGCCCCGCTCAAGACAAACGCCCGGCGACTGTTGCGTCACCGGGCGTTTGACCTGTCGCTTAGCGTCGCTTAACGGAGGCTCTTAGCCGTCCGAAGCCGGGCCACCAATACCCGGCAGCGCAGAGGTCCCAGACGCCGGCTTGGGGGCCGGTGCGGCGGGTACCGCTGGCGTGTCGCTGTCGTCATCACCGTGGCGGGTCGGCTCGACCCGGCGGCTTTCGCGGTTGAGTTCTTCACCCCGGAGCACCGCTTCGACTTCTTCACGGCTGAGGGTTTCGTACTCGATCAACGCTTCTTTCAGGCGCTGCAGGCCGTCGAGGTTCTCGCTGATGATCGTTCGAGCGGTCTGCTCGGCGGTCTTCAGCAGTTGCTCGACTTCTTCGTCGATGATCTTGGCGTAGTCGTCGGAATAGTCCTTGGTCATCCCGCCGAACATGCCGCCGCTCTGATCCGCGCCAAAGGCCCGCAAGCCGAGACGTTCCGAGAAGCCCAACCGCTCAACCATCACACGCGCCTGCTGGGTTGCCATTTGGATGTCCGAGATCGCCCCGGCTGTCACGTGGTCAGCGCCGTAGATGTACTCTTCAGCGATCCGGCCCCCGTAAGCCATGGCCAGTTCAGCCTTCCACTGCTCCTTGCGCTTAAGCATGGCCGCGTCGTTTTCAGGAAGGAACTGAGCATAGCCGCCAGCCCCGCCGCGCGGAATGATCGTCACCTTGTTCAGCTTGTCCCGCAGCGGTACGTGAACACCGACCAGCGCGTGCCCGCCTTCGTGGTAGGCGACCAGCTCGATTTCTTCTTCGGTCCGAACGGCAGAACGCCGCTCAGGGCCCATGGTGACTTTATCCTTGGCGTTTTCGAAGTCTTCCTGTGTCACCACACGCTTGTTCGAGCGCGCGGCCAGCAAAGCAGCTTCGTTGACCAAGTTGGCGAGGTCCGCGCCGGAGAAGGTCGGCGTGCCCTTAGCGATACGCGCCAAATCAACGTCGGGGCCGAGGGGGACGCCCTTGGTATGAATGTTCAGGATCTTCTCGCGCCCGATCGAATCAGGAAGATTCACTTGAACCTGACGGTCAAAACGACCCGGGCGCAGCAGCGCCTTGTCCAGGATGTCGGCGCGGTTGGTTGCGGCGATCAGGATGATGCCTTCGTTAGCCTCGAAGCCGTCCATTTCGACAAGCAGCTGGTTCAGCGTTTGCTCGCGCTCTTCATGACCACCCGACATGCCCATGGAACGCGCACGGCCCACGGCATCGATCTCGTCGATGAAGATGATGCAGGGTGCGTTCTTCCGCGCCTGCTCGAACATATCCCGCACACGGCTGGCACCCACGCCAACGAACATTTCAACGAAGTCGGAGCCAGAAATGGTGAAGAACGGCACGTTAGCCTCACCCGCGATGGCCTTGGCCAGCAGTGTCTTACCCGTACCGGGAGGGCCCACCATGAGCACGCCCTTTGGAATTTTCCCGCCCAAGCGCTGGAACTTCTGCGGGTCGCGAAGGAAGTCCACGATTTCTTCCACGTCGGCCTTGGCTTCTTCCACGCCGGCCACGTCGTTAAAGGTCGCGCGGTGCATGTCCTGGGTCAGCAGCTTGGCTTTGGACCGACCAAAGCCCATGCCGCCGCCGCCACGACCTTGCATCTGACGCATCATGAACAGCCAGAACCCGACAAGCAGCAAGATCGGCAGCAAGTAGGCGAACAGCTGGCCGAACGCAAAGCCGCTCGGTGGCGAATATTCGTAAGTGATCCCAGACTTATCGAGCTTGCTCAGAAACAGTTCCATGCCACCGGGCGGGATTTCCGCGGTAAAGCGTCGGCCGGCAGCGGTGCCACCGCTGGCAGTCGTGCCTTGAATGACAACTTCTGTGACCTGACCCTGATCCACCAGCTCTTCGAACTGAGAAATCGCGACCTTTGAGCTGTTATTGGAAATGCTGTTGCCAAAGAGGCTCTGCAAAACCACGAGGCCAATGACTAGAATCACCAGCCAGATCAAGACGTTGCGCCCGATATTCATGCTTGTTCCTTACCCATGCGGGGAGTTGTGTACTCAACAATGTAAGAGCCGAAGCGAAGGATGCAACGCTTGAGACGTTACGGCGCATCCCATTCTTTGGCACGGTGCACGAACAGGGGGCGATGCGGGCGGAATGTGGCGCGATTTTCGGGCCAGATCAGCGCGCCTTCGCTCAGCCGAGGCGCCGCACCGTTCCATGTCAGCAGCGGGGCACTTGCCCGCGCTGGCAGTGTTCCAGTGTCAGCAGCCGGATCGGGTCCAAGAAGGCCCCAAGTGCCGCCCTCGTCTTGCTCTACCGTCCAGCGATCATCCACGCGCATGCCGCCGGATAGCGTTGGAACTGCGCGCAGAGTGGATGCCCGCCTCGCTTCACGGGTGACGAGCGTCCAACCTTCACTGCGGTGTTCGATTACGCAGCCGTAAAGACTGCTCCGCGGGCCTTTCGCCAAAGCAGCAACTGCGGCCTGTGCTGCAAGCATTGTCGGCGCGTAGTGACCGCCTCGAACCCACGCGCAAAGCGCCTGTACCATTGCCGGGGTAAGCGCCGATGAGCGGACCCAAGCGTGGCCAAGAGGGTCCGTGACCACAGCACGAGCGTCCAAGGTCGCAGGCTGCTTCTCAGCCTCGAAATCCGTGGCGCCGTATGCCTCATCGTCAGCCGCAATCCGCATTGCGCCGCGCCGTGTGCGAGAATCGGTGTTGGTGGGGTCGGTGACGGTTTCCCAGCCGGCTCCCTTGCACAACTCGACGAGTGCCTGCTTGGGCCAGTCGAGCAAGGGTCGTTCAAAGACCACGTCGGCATCCGTTCGCACGCGATCCA
>CBFHUI010000096.1:0-9312 GCA_965658725.1 Alphaproteobacteria bacterium
CCTGCCCATCCACCGTGTAGAGCGTTTGCGTTTGCGTTTGTGTTTCCCCCGTCGTCACGACCGAGCCTTGTCCTATGGTCAACCGGCTGCCGAGAAAATTCGTGCCCAAGTAGCGGTCTTCCCCATCCATGGCGAGGATCGGGTCGAGGCCATCAGGGATGAAGCGGTGGGCAAAATCACTGGCCGGGCGCAGCAGTGGGCTGGGGGGCAGTGCGGATACTGGACCGACAGCCTCTTCAATAATGGTGGTCCCCGCCTCCGCAACGCTCACTGTGCGAGCCGCGTCAGCCAGGGCAACGGGTGCCAGCGCATCGACGCCCGTACCGGCTGAGATGCCCGTGACAATCCGGTTGGTCGGTGCACGGTTGGTGGCAGTCTCAACCACTGCAATCAGCAGAGCCTCGTTATCGTCGACAGCCGGCCGATCGAGCGGCACCGGCGGCAGGCCCAGCGCGACCGCATCCATCAGTGTGTGCGGCGCAGACTGCGCAACCAACAGGTCATCGCTAAGGTCGGCATCAAGTCCCCTGGCCGCCAGAGTCGGGACGGATGCTGGGGCCTCTGCTTCCGTGGAGATTACTTCAGCCGGTTCCTCAGTGGCGGATTCCGCCAAGGCCACAGCTGCCAGCGCATCGACGCCCGTACCGGCTGAGATGCCTGTGACAATCCGGTTGGTTGGTGCACGGTTGGTTGCAGTCTCAACCGCAGCAATCAGCAGAGTCTGGTCATCGTCGACAGCCGGTCGATCGAGCGGCACCGGCGGCAGGCCCGGCGCGAGCGCATCCATCAGTGTGCGCGGCGCAGACTGCCCTACCGACAGATCGTCGCTGAGGTCGGCATCAAGTCCCCCGGCCGCAAGAGCCAGGACGGATGCTGGGATCTCTGCTTCCGCGGAGATCTCTTCAGCCGGTTCCTCAGTGGCGGATTCCGCCAAGGCCAAGGCCACAGCCGCCAGCGCGTCCCGTCGGCCCAGACCAACGGCGCGATAAGCCGCTGCGAGTACCTTCTGCACTTGCGCGCCCTTGGCCTTGCCAAGCACGACACGAGTGATGGGCAGATCAGTCTGCAGCGCCAGCGCTTCGATCGAGCATTGATCCCGCTCTCCCAGCGCGTCAACGAGTGTCAGCGCGACCGGCATCCCGGCCTCCACACCCTTTTGCACCAGCATCCGGGTTTCTACCGAGCGGCGGGAAGCAGATGTCACCATCAGCTCAATAAAGGCGTCGTCGGCAAGGGGTTCCACCGCTGCGTCGAACAACTCCCGCTCAGGACCGGTCGCACGGATATCGAAGCGCTGCTTGCCGCTGGAAAAGCGGTCGAGTACAGACTGCCCGGTCAAATTCTGCCGCAGCACCAGCACCGGCGTCGCTCCCGCAACGATGTAGTCATGCACGGCGTAAGCCAGCGGTTTTTCAGAGGCGCGCAGATCGCAGCGCAGGTTGGTCGAGGGTGAGACCGTGAGGATCTCCGGGTTCGTGCCTTCCAGCGTCGTTCGCGTGCGCTCGTCAGACTGCAGCACCACCATCCGCCCGCCAAAATCGCGCAGGACGTCGATGGCTGCGTCAAAGGCCGCGTCGTCACCATCGTGCATCAGAATGATGGTCTGTCCCCCGGCGGAGACTTCGAGGCTGTAAACCTGATACGGCAGGTCGCCGGCCCCCACAAAAGTGCGCAAACAGGTCGCAACCGGCAACCGATCGAGGTTGCGGAGCAGATCGAAGTCACGGGCGTGGGATGGACTATGGCAAATGCTCGGCTCCACAAAGGCCGAAACGGTGCCATCGCTGAGCGGATCAAAGTAGTTGCCCCAAGCGCTCTGATCGAGCGCAGCCGCAGTCGGCGCGGGGGCCTCGAAGGTTTCAACAACGGTGGTGGTTGTAGTGGTCGTCACAGGGTCTGACGCAACAACGTTGGTTGTCAGCGCCGGGTTGCCGACCGGATTGGTAGTAAGAACTTCTTCGGTTGTGACGGTTTCGATGGTCGTTGTTTCGACCACAACGGCAGAACTGGCACGGCTGATGGTCCCGCCTTCGCCGTCAGAGGTGGACGACAACACCGCTTCGCCCCGCTGACCCAAGGTCTCTGCGACGGTTGTATCCTCTTGCGTGGTCGCCAATGTTGGCAGGTCGATCACCGATTGGACTGGGGCAAGGTTGAGCACAGGTGCGGGCGTGGGGGCTGCCAACTCTAGTGCTGCGAGGGTCTCGGAAATAGTTGGCTCGACACCTAGGTCATCCGCCCCGCTGCTCGGTGCAGCAGCGTCGTCAACCGGGTCGCTCCGCGTGGCACCGTCTGCCGCAAGTCCGTCATCCATAACCGCTGTCGGCTCGATCGGTTCAGCCGCGTAAATCCGGTCCAGTGCTGTGGTAGCCAGCGCTTCCATGGTCGCAGGGGTCAGCAGGCCATTGCCCGCGAGTGCGTTGCCCACCTGAAAAGCCTTAAGCGCATCACGCGTCTGGCGGTCGTAGCGGCCATCAACAGTCCGCGAACCGGGCAGATCGCCAACCGTGGCAAGCAGCGCCTGAAGCACACAGATCTGATTAGTCCCCGCGAAGGTCGGCAGCGCTGCGGCGGCGGCGGCACGCTCAAATTCCGAGGCAAGCGGCACACTCGCGCAGGACGCCGCAAGGCTGAGATCAGCCCGCGCTGGACCCACCATCAACAAAGACGTCCATCCTGCTAAGGCCGCGACAAGAACCCTCCTCGGCTTAAAGAGATGCTGCATGATCCTGTTCCATATTCCCACTGCGTGGCACCGCATTGACCACGAGCGCCCAGCTCGCAGATCAAAAACAACTGGATTCCACTATGCGAAGTTTAGCACCCAAAGTGCACTTCACGTCTGGCAGAAATGTGGATGAACGGTCAGATTTCTGTACATAAGTCGCAGAAAACATGGCATGACAGTCGCATATTGTTTCCTGAGATCATCAATTTTCAGCATGGGCTCGCGAGCCTTGATCCATGGTTAGACCCATACTAAGGGTTTCGGACTTTGCAGCGAGCGGGATTAAAGACCTGATGGGCCTGTTTTCTGGGCATTCGACCCCGCTTCTGCGGGCGCTTGTAAGTTTATTTGCACTTGCATCTCTCGCTCTGGCGGCGGCATCCCGCGCCCAGACCGCTGAAACGATGCCTGAGCCCGTAAGCGAGGCTGAATTTCTAACCCTGTTCGGTTTTGCTCCTGAGCAGGCCGGCACGATGCTCGCCTATGACCCTTCTTCCGAGCTGACAGACAAATCCAAGCAACGCTTGCCCCAGCTCCGTCCCACGCCGACGACCAACGGCCTGATCACGCGCTCCGTGCTGCCCGAGGACTTTGGCTGGGTCGAGCGCAAAGCCTTGAGTGAGCCGATCTTGCTGCTTAACGGCCACGAGGGGCAGTCAGACCTGAGCGATCTGGACTGCGCGGTTCGCCGGGACGACGACCATAACCTCGCCTTCCGCTGCAATGCCCCGATTGCGCTCAATGTTCCCGGCGGCGATACCCCGTCTGAAACCTTTTTGGCCGAGATGGAAGAGGAAACCGGCTTCACCGTTGGCCACCACATCTGGCCCGGTGATAAAGACGCGCTGACCGGCGACCGGCTTATGACCGCACGCGATATCGTCACCGGCATGCGCTTTACGCTGCGCTATTTGAACAAGCGCGGCTTTACTGTTGCCGACGCACGCTGTTCAAACCGCAAATCCTGGCGGTGGATCTATGTCTGTCTGGATGACGCCAAGTGGCACGCCCTGACCCCACGTCAGAAGTGCGAGTACGTGATCAACAACCTGCTGATGGTGGAAGGCGGGGCGAAAGACTGGTCCTTTGCACCCCTGCCCGCGCCGGGTGAAGAAGAAGGCACCCTGCTGTCCGTTGGCTTCACCCGCGACCCGCGCGAGATGGCCACAGCAGACGACCTCTGCCCCGAAGTTGCCGCGCACGAGCGGGTAGAAACACGGCTGGAGCAATTCCTCCAAGACGCGCCAATAGCCGTAGCGCTGGAGCGCGTGCCGCTGCACAGCGCCGAGGATGCACTGCTGACGCTGGCTGCGAAGATCAACGGCGCAGAGATCATCGTGGCGCGATTGAGCAGCCAGAAACCGGACGCCGTTGCCGACGCCTTTTCCGATCTGGCGGAACTCTGGCTCAGCCGCGGCGGCACGCGCCTTTGCGAAAACCCAGACTGCAGCGGCTTGATCCGCATTGCTCTGCCGCCCCTGCCCACCTATCGCCCACCCCCGATCCTACCGCCCATCCCCGCCCAACGCTGGGTCGCGGCGCCGGTTCTCCGCCCAAGCCAGCAGGTCGAATAGAGCGCTGCGTTCTGCGACTGGCGGGCGTTTGGGGCTTGACCTGCTGGCCCCAGCCCCTGATCTAAGCAGCACGTGTCGTCTGTCATCTGGTTGCGGCGTCTTTGCCCCCGCGCCAGCCGTACTTTGCTTGAGGAAACCCCATGCTGCCCGCGTTCTTGGCAAACGGTCTTTTGCCCGGTGGTGTGCATCACTGCGATTTGCAGGCGTTCGAGGCGGCCTTCGTCTGGTCGGCCCGGCGGCGCGTCCTCTATGAGCAGATGCGCGAGGGCCTTGGAGTGCTCTACGACTCTGGTTACCGCATGCTGGTACTGGGGGGGGACTTTATCTCGGCTCTAGAGCATCCTGCTGAATACAAAGCACTTTACGATTGCGATCCTCTACCTATCGACCATCTCGACGCCCGTTTAAGTTACTTTGACAAAAATTCTCGCCTAATTGCGCAAAAATTGTGGGGTGGGCATTTTTTTCCTGCCTCGTTTAGAGCAAAAGGAACAGGTGCAACTTGGTTGCACTATCTGTCTTCGGATGCGCCGGACGGTCCGCGCGGCCTGGTCGCGCTCAGTCTGATATGATCGCCCATGAAACCGGTAAGTGAGGGGCTCGCCATGCTTTATCCAGTCGAACAACTGCCACGGTTGGTGGAGCAGATCACGACTCTAGAAAACGGGCTGGTGGCTTTTCGGCAGCAGAACAGCCCGATCGATCCTAACTACCAGAAGGAAAGCGAGGCGCTGATCGCTGAGATCATTCGGCTCGAAGATCTTCTGTGCGATTGCGTCGAGGCGCACGGAGGACCGGCCAAGGACGGTTGGTCCAAGGATATCCGCGCCATCTACGCGCGCCGCACCGGGTGGACCGGCTAAGCCGGCCCGCTCATTCTGCCCGACTAACGGGTCAGTCGATCAACAGCCGCCCACAGCGTGACCGCCGCGCTCGCCAGTCCCAGCACTGCCGGTCCTTCGTCCAGGGCCGCGTCCCACGACCCGCCCCAAAACTCACGATTACCCGCCCGCCGGCTGGCTTTGCGCAGTTCAAAGGCATCGCCCTCGAAACCCCGGCCAAGCAGCAGGAACTTAGGCGGTCGATTGGGATCGTCGAAGTCTCCCGCGACCAAAATATGCGAGACTTCCGCGCTGTCACGGTCAATGAACTGCGCGACACTGCGCTGGATCTTGGTCAGCGCAGCCCGTTCGGGGCAGTCAGCGAGGTTGCCGCTCCCCTCTGCGCAGGGCCAAACGGGTCCCATGGCCATGGAACGTTGGCGCGCGAGTGTTGAGCCGGCTGTATCAGAGCTGGTTGCCACGCCGACGTTCGCAGCGAGCACCTTTTGCAGCAGATTGATCGGCATGAAAGCATAGCAATCACCGATGTCCTTCAAACAGACCTCTGTACCTTGGAAATTGGTAAAGAACTCGAGCTTCTCGACCTCTCCGGACTTGCGCTTGAGATAGACCATATCGCCTTTGAAGTACGCAAGAATGGGCGGGTTGCTGCCTTCAGCGAGGCCGCCGAAACCGGCGACAGACCACGTGCGCAAGTCCAGCTTTTCCACCTGCTTGCTTGCCACTTGCCGATTGTGTTTGCCCCGATCAGGCGTGCTGCAGGCGGTGAGGCCGGTCAGCAGCAGGGCCGTGAAGACACTCAGAATACCAATTCGCATGGTTTGAACTCCCCTCTGGTGCGCATAATGCGCGGTTCTGAGGACGTTTTAACGCGGCTCAGAAGGGTGAATCCACGGCCATTGCGCGGCGATGGGATGATTCCTTGGGGTAACTTCGTGCCGATGCCGACCGTCAGCCGTCAGGCGCGTGCGGATCAGTGCCGGTTGTCAGTCGCGAGGATATCTCGGCAGCGCAGCAAGGCTTCACGGGTCACGTCGGCAGGGTAAATCAGCGCGAAGCGGACAAAACTCTGCCCCGGCATGGACCCGTCCGGCATGGCGCGCGAGAGGATCGAACCGGGCAAGGTCCGCACCGCCTGCTCCTGCCACAGCCGCCGCGCGACCCGGTCGCCGTCCCCACTGCTCACCGGTTGCCAGAGCACGAACCCCGCTTCGGGCGCGCGAAAGCCGGGCAACTCGCCAAAGACCTCGCGGGCGATCTGGTTGATCTCGGCATAGCGCTCGCGGAAGCCTTCAACGTGGGTCTCATCGTTCCACAGGCGAACGGCTGCTTCCTGCAGCCCCACGGGCGTCTGCGCACCACCGTAAGCGCGCATGTAGTAGAGGTCTTCGAGCCGGTCAGCGTCGCCTGCGATAAAGCCCGAACGCAGGCCCGGCAGGCCCGACCTTTTAGAGAGCGAATTAACCGCCCAGACATTGTCCAGCGACCCACCCATATCCCGGCAAATCTCCAGCGCGCCCAGCGGTTTAGCCTCATAGTAAAGCTCGCTGTAGCACTCATCGGAGAGGAAGGTGAAATCATGCGCGCGGGCCCGCTCAATGGCGGCCCGGATGAAGCTGGCGGACAGCAGCGTGCCGGTCGGATTGCCGGGGTTGGTGGCGATCACCAGCGCCACACGGTCCCAGTCGTCCTCAGCCACCACTGAGAGATCAGGCGCGAAGTCCGTCGAGGCCGTACAAGGCGCAAAGACAACCTCTGCGCCAGAGGTCAGCGCTGCGCCGATGTAGACGTGATAGAGCGGATTGGGCAACACAACGATCGGACGGCGCGGCGACATGCCTGCCGCAGCCGTTGGCGCGCGGCTGAGCTGGTCTTCTTTGCGCAGGACAGCCGTTAGAATGGCGGAGAACAGGCCTTCTTTGGTGCCGAACACCGGGTGCACATGGGCATGGGTGTCCAGCATGCCATCGGGGAGTGCGTAGCGCCGCCGCAGCCAGCCCGCCATCGCTTCGCGCACGTCTGCGCCAGCGTTTACCGGCGGATATTTGCCCCAATCCACCGGGTCCGTCGCGGCCAGCGCGTCGGTCACGGTCTGGTAAGCGCCAAACTTGGGCTCTCCTACCGATAGGTTCAGCTGTGGCAGGTCGCTGGCGCACTCGCCCAGCACGCCTGCGACTTTCCGGTACGGATAGTCGCGGAGTTGTTCCAATCGGGTGCGGGTCATACCAAAGGGCTCGCTTCAGTCTTCAAGAATTCCAGGTCAGCGCCATCGAGACGCGGCCCAACCTCGGCCAGAACACGGGCGTGGTAGGCATCAATCTGGGCCATTTCTTCGGCCGTAAGGAGGTCAGTCTCAATCAGCGCCCGCTCGTAGGGAACCAGCGTCAGGGTCTCGAAACCGAGGAACCCGTCTTCCAACTCAACCACCAATTCGACATTCTCAATCCGAATGCCGCTTTCCCCTTCGCGGTAAAAGCCCGGCTCGTTTGTCACCAGCATGCCCGGCAAAAAGGCCTGACCAAAGCCCGAGCGCGCGAGCACCTGCGGGCCTTCGTGGACGCCGAGATAAGAGCCGATCCCGTGGCCCGTGCCATGGTTGAAGTCCAACCCTTCGGCCCACAAGAACTGACGTGAGGCGATGTCGAGTTGCCCGCCGGTCGTACCCGGGGGAAACCGCAAGCGCTCTATGGCCAAATGGCCCTTGAGCGTGAGGGTATAGTCACGCCGCTGGCGCTCGGTCGCTTGCTGACCGGGGATCCAGACACGGGTGATGTCGGTTGTGCCGTTCAAATACTGGCCACCGCTGTCAACAAGCAGAAGCCGCCCCTTGCCCAGCGCGACGTTGCTTTCTTCGGTGACGCGATAGTGCGCGAGCGCAGCGTGGCCGCCAAAGGCCGAAATGGTGGCGAAGCTTGGTCCCTTGAACGGTACGGGATCCTCGACCCCCTCTCGAAACTCGAGCACCTTCGCCGCCACCGAAAGCTCCGTTTCCGAAGCAATATCAGGGTGTTGTATCAGCCAGCGTGAGAAGCGGATCATGGCGACGGCGTCGCGGCAGTGTGCCTCGCGCGCGCCCTGCTGCTCGGTTGCATTCTTGGTCGCGCGCGGCAGGATCACTGGGTCGCGGTTGGCGCGGGTTTCGATACCAGCATCGGCGAGGGTCTGTGCGATCTCGGCGTTGCAGGTGGCATGGTCAAGGCCGACCGGCCCGCTCAATTTCTGCAGATGTGCTGTCATCTGTAACGGCTCGAACAGACGCACCATCTCGCCCAGTTCCGCGCGCATCGCGTCCGTCACCCGCTCTGGCGCAATGAACCAATCAACGCTCCCGTCCGCGTGCAATGTCCCGAAAGAACGCGCCACTGGCAGACCGTCAATGTCATCACCCCGAGCGTTCAACAGCCAAGCCAGCGATTCAGACTGGTTGAGCACCTGCGCGGTCAGTCCCGCTTCGGCCAGCCCCTGCCCCAGCGCGCGGCACTTGTCCTGCGCGCTCTGCCCTGCGAAGCGCACATCGTGGGGGACGACGGCACTGGCGGGCGGCTTGGAGCGGTTGGTCCACACGGCGTCAACCGGGTTATTCGTCACCGGTTGCAACCGTGCGCCCAGCGGTGCCAGGGCCTCTGTCCAGCCCTCGACGCTCTTGATTGTCTGGTTGGCCGGATCAAAGCCAAGCACGTCGCCATCCTGGAGAAAGTCGGCAACACAGGTCATTGGGGCCTCTGCGTTGGTATCGCGGATGGTCCAATGGCTCTGGTCTACCTCGGCGCGGATGGCCGTGGTGTAGCGTCCGTCGGTCCAAATCAGCGCTTGATCCAGCGTCACTACAATGAAGCCGGCAGACCCCAGAAAGCCGCTCAACGCCCTAATCCGGCGCTCTGAGCCGGGCGAGTATTCCCCCATGTGCGCATCATCCATGGGCACTATGAAGGCATTCAGCCCCTGCCGTCGAAGCTCTGCGCGAAAGGCGCTCAGTGAAATTTCTGTGCTCATGGGGCTGAGGTTAGCCAAGACGGGCAGTAAGGGGAAGGCGCAGGCGCGGCGGTCTGCTGTCGTTAATCGACAGACCCGCACAGGAGAAACGCGAGTTGCGCGTTGACCAAAGCGTTATCCGATGCGTCGTCGAAAGCGACAAACATGGGTAAGAAATTAATCTCCAGGAACAGCA
>CBFHUI010000097.1:0-9299 GCA_965658725.1 Alphaproteobacteria bacterium
GTATCGGTCGCGCGAACGGTGACTTCGTGCTCGTTATCCGTGTTGGCATCGCTGGGGTCTTCGAAGTTCTCGGCGGCGTCGAGGCTCAGCTCGCCCGCCGGACTGATCGAGAACAGTCCACCGTCTGCGCCGCCGATGATCGACCAAGTGATGCTGTCGCCTTCCGGGTCGTCCACGGTCACGTTGAGCGTGGGAGAGGTCGCGTTCTCGGCGATGGTCAGCGTGCTTACGCTGCTGAAGCTCGGCGCTTCGTTGATGTTGTTGACGGAGATGGAAACCGTGCGTTCAACGTCGTTGACCCCGTCACTGACGCGCAGGTCCACGGTATAACTATTGGTGCCTGCCGCGCTGCCCGGAATGTCAGCATCAGAGGCGGTCTTGAAAGTCAGTGCGCCCGTTCCGGGGTCGATGTTGAACTTGTCGTCGTCTGCCCCGGTTCCGACGATGGCGTACGTCAGGCTCGCGCCTTCTGGGTCATCTGCGGCGGCAATGTAACCGGTCGCCGTGGTGCCTTCGTCCTGCGCCGCGCTGAAGCCGCTGGTGAAAGCCGGGGCTTCGTTAACGTTGGTGATGGAGACCGTGATGGTCTGGTCAGCCGTGTTGCCTTCGCTGTCCGTCGCTCGGACGATGACTTCATGCTGGTTGTCCGTGTTGGCGTCGCTTGGGTCTTCGAAGTTTTCGGGCGCATCGATGCTCAGCTCGCCCGATGGACTGATTGAGAACAGCGCACCGTCCGCACCGCCGATGATGGACCAAGCGATGCTGTCGCCTTCCGGGTCATCGGCCACGACGTTCAAGGTAGGAGAGGTCGCGTTCTCGGCGATGGTCAGCGTGTTGACGCTGGTAAAGGCCGGCGGCTCGTTTTCGTCGGTCAGGTTGATCGTGTAGGTGCGCTGGGATGTCAGGGCCGTGTTTGTTGTGTCGGTCGCCGTGACTTCAATCGTGTAAGAGGCGGTTGTTTCGTAGTCGAGCGTCCCGCCGTTCTGCACCGTGATCGCACCGCTGGTCGCATTGATGGCGAACAAGCCAAGACCGGTTCCGCCTGTGATGCTGTAGAGCACGTTGGTATCCGTCGCGCCGCCGTCACCGTCGTTGGCGTCACTGTCGCCCACGGCTGTTGCAGCGGCGGCATTTTCCTGCACGGCAAAAGGTCCAGCGTTCTCAAACACCGGGTCTTCGTTCACGTCTGTCAGGGTCATCGAAACGTCAAGCTGGTCTGTCAGGCCATCAGTGTCGCGGACCTCAATGCTGAATTCATAGTCGCCGTCCCCGTTGGCATCGCTGGGGTTCTCGAAGTCCAGCGCCCCGTTCAGGCCGATCACGCCCGTGTCAGGGTCGATGGTGAAGAAGCTGTCATCCGCGCCCTCAACAACGATGGAAAACGTCTGTGTGTCGCCCGCATCCACGTCGGCGGCGGTGGCCGTGTAGCCCGTGGTCGTGCCACCTTCGTCCATGCTGCCGCTGCTGCCGGAGGTGAGCGTGGGGGCTTCGTTGACGTTGGTCAGCGTCAGGGTGACTGTTTGCACGGTTGTGTAGCGCCCGTCGCTCACCCCGACTTGAACCACGTAGACAGTGTCGCCATCGGCATCCGAGGGGTCTTCGAAGTCTGGCGCGGTGCGGAAGCGCAGCTCACCTGTAACCGGGTCGATGATGAAGAGAGCATCGTCAGGGCCTTGACCGGTCAGGCTGTAGCTCAGGCTCGTGCCCGTGTCCTGGTCCGTCCCCGCTGCGACGTAGCTGGTGGCGGTGCTGTTCTCAGCCGCTGTTGCGTCGCTCCCCGTGATCCAGACCGGCGCTTCATTGACGTCGCGTACAGCCAGGCTCACAGCCTGAAACGCAGTTTGCTCCCCATCGGTGACTCGCACTTCGACGGCGTAGATGCCGTCATCGTTGGCATCGCTGGGGTCTTCATAGTCTGGCGCGACTTTGAAAGTCAGGCTGCCGGAGGAGGAGTCAATGGTGAAGCGCTCATCATCTGCGCCATTGCCTGTCAGGTCGTAGACCAGCGCGCTGCCCGGATCTTTGTTAAGCACGGACGGCGTGTAGCCCACGGAGGTGTCGTTCTCATAGGCGACGGCAACCGCACTGTTGGAAAAGCGCAGGGTATCGTCGTGGAGCAGGTACCAGAGCGTCGCCCCAACCACACCCGCAACCGGCACAGCCAGTGTTAAGCCGGTGGCCAGCGCGGCTGCGGCGTCGGCTGGTAGCGCGCTTGCAGGGAAGCTCGCCTGGGCGAGCTCGGCCATGGCCAGATCCTTGGAGACATAAATGACGTCGCCGATGACTTCGTATTGACCTTCGGGGGCGATCAGGTTGCCTTTGCGAGACGCGACGACAGCGGTCTGAGTGTGTGGGCTGATATCGAATTTTGCGCCCTCGAGCGGAACGAAGCGTTGCCCTTCGGCGATCATCTCCACACCAAGCGCTTGGCCGGCGCTAACCGTCGCGGCGGCGCCTGCGAGAATGATGAGGGAGGGGCCAAGACGCGCAGCACGAGAAACGGCGGGCGCGGCAGCACGAGCAATACGGGGTGCCATTCTAAAATCCAGATAAAAATAAATATAAAATGAACGAAATCGAATGACGCTAATATCTCATAATCAAGGCTGATATTCAACCAATTACGCGATATTTTGAAGTAAAGAACTGAGCTACATAACTATTTATGTTCTTCTTCGATTCGCTTAGGAGGGCCTTGGGGCGGTTTCGGCTGCTGCAGAGGGGTGCAAATAATGATTTTTATTAAAATACTTAAGTAATTGCAGTTTACGCGGTCGCCAGTGTGTCTCGATGCCACCGTGACAGCAGCAAGAGCACGGTCGCCGCGCCGCATAGCGCCATCGCGACCAGCATCGTTGCCCGATAGGTCTCGCTGGCCACCAGCGCAAAAATGATGGCGGCAAACATGGCCGAAGTGACGGTCGTCACGTCCAGCAGGGCAGTCGAAAGGCCGACGCGGTTGGGGAAGACTTCTTGCAGGTAGCTGATGTTGATGCTGAGCAGACCGGCGATGGCGATGGCCGCGGGGATCTGGAAAACCAACACCATCACAAAGCTCTGCGCGAACCACATGCACGCGAAGTAGATCCCGAACACGAGGGTGGCGAAGGCCAGAATGCTCTCCTTGCGCAAGCGCAGTGCAAGCACGCCCCAGAGGATCATGATCGGCATCTCGATCACCGCGGCAAAGCCTGCATTCAGGCCGACTTGCTGGAGCGTGCCGCCAAGATCGCGGATGATGATCATCGGCAGGACGGTGAGGTTCACTTGCAGAGCCGTTTGCCCGAGTGCGACGCCGGAGATGCCAAGGGCCTTGGAGAGCGACAGCCGCAACGGCGCGGCACGTGCGGCGGCTTCGGGGGTTGATTGACCGCCCGCAATACGAGTGTCGGGTGACAGCCAAAGCAGGCCCACAGTAAGGGTCGCGAGCGCGTGCGCCACCATGGCCAAACCAAAGACTGAAAACGATGCCGTCGCCCCAGCCAGCCAACCGGCGAGCGGCGGAACAATGATCCAAGCCAGCGTGAAACCACTGCGCAGCACGGACATGAGGAATTCTGAACGGGTGGGGGCGCTCTTGTCGTAGTAGGCGCGAGAGTAGGCAAAGCTCTGCGAGAACAGCGCTGTGCCGAAGGGAAGCAGGACGCAGTAGACAGAGATGAAGGCCAAGGGCGTCCGCACGAGCCATAGCACGGCAAACGCGACCACGCCCGCCATGGCGCAGAGGACGACCAGCTTGCGGCGGTCGTCCAGCCGGTCCGACAGCCAGCCGATGAACAGCGAGGTCAGCGCGCCCGCGATGGCGTTCAGTGCCATGACAGCGGCAAACAGCTGGTTGCTAAGCCCCAGATCTTCGATGCCGACAACCGAGCGGTAAGGCGTAATCGCCGCATAGGCGACACCGGACAGAAAGACCGTGCTGGCAAGCATGGGAGTGACGGCAGCAGGTCTCACGGGCAGGGGCCTCAAAGGGATGAAGGGGGTAGAAAATCAGGGGGTCGTGACGCCAGTAGGCGCCGTGTGATGGTCGGGATCAAGCGGGACCGTTCCATCGAAGCCGGGTGCACCTTAGCGACTCATTAAGGTGCATTAATGCATTCCTTGGCAATCCCTTTCAGAGCCCCTTTTCGCCTTCGAGTGCAGGGCTGACCCACGCACCATGAAGCGGCTTGCGCGGATCGTGCATTGAAGGCGCTCAGGGGCTATTCGCGGCGGCAGAACCCGACTATTGGGGGGTAAGGACGCGTTTTCCTGCACGCACCAATCGCGCCGCCCTTTCTTGTTCCTCTGGGAGACTATTCACCTCGTGACCCGCTCTGATCCTGTTGCCATGTCGCTGCGCTACGCTCTGGCGGGCGCGATTGCCATGGCGATTGGCATGGGCATCGGCCGTTTTGCCTATACGCCGATCTTGCCGGGGATGATGGCCGGGCTGGGGTTGAGCGCCTCGGATGCAGGCCTGATTGCCTCCGCCAACTACGTCGGCTATCTCGCCGGTGCCATTCTTGCCGCTGGGGCTTGGGGGCAGGGGCGGGAGCGGGTGTTGGCTTTTGCTGGGATCGGCGGATCGGCTGCACTCGCTGCAGTCATGGGGCTGACCGATGCCATTCCAGTCTTTCTCGCCATTCGCTTCCTTGCCGGTATTGCCAGCGCGTTCATGATGGTTTTCCTCTCCACCATTGTTTTCAACCAACTGGCCCAGACGGGTCGCCCCGGTTTGCAGGCGGTGCACTTTGGCGGGGTTGGCGTGGGGATCATGGTCTCCGCAGCGTTGACAGCCGGGGTGTTTCTGCTTGGCATGGACTGGCGGATGAACTGGGCGGTGGCGGGGGCCGTGTGTGCGGCGGGGACGCTGGTGGTGTGGCTGTTGCTGCGGGTCGATCCCTATCAGCCGCCCAGTCAGGCTCGGCGGGAACCACCGCTGGTGTGGAGCCCGCCTCTGATCAAAATCACGCTGGCCTACGGGATTTTTGGCGCGGGTTACATCGTCACTGCTACGTTTCTGATCGCTATTGTGCGGCAGAGTGAGGGCGGGGTGCTGCTGGAAAGCGGGGTCTGGCTCGCCGCTGGTCTGGCCGGTGCGCCGTCGGTGTGGTTCTGGACCCGTGTCGCTGGGCGCATTGGCATGGCCCGGGCTTACGGCATCGGGTGCCTCGTCGAAGCCGTCGGGGTGGTGGCGAGTGTCTCGCTGGGTGGCTATGTCGGACAGCTGCTGGCCGGGGCCTTGCTCGGCGGAACCTTCATCGCCGTTACGGCCATCGGGTTGCAGATCGGTCGCGCCTTCGCCGGGGACTCGCCCCGGCGTGCGCTCGCCATCATGACTGCGGCTTTTGGCGTTGGGCAGATCATCGGGCCGCTGCTCGCCGGTGTCGCGGCAGACGTGACCGGCTCATTCTTTGTCCCTTCAATCGGGGCAGCCTGTGCGCTGACGCTGTCCGGTTTGTTCGGCTTGCTGTCCGTTCCGGCTAGTAGCAACCGACCTTGAAGACCTTCTTGCTGACGTCGCGATAAACCACGTTCAGACGCGAAGGGATGAGGTCCATGGTAACGGGTGCACTTTCCGGGACCACACGATCCCCCGGCCCAATCAGCGCTGGTGGGATTAGCAGATAGCTCCGCCCGATGTAGGGTTTCACCGCCGTCATCCCGCACGTGTCGTTCGGGTCCACGGGTTGGGCGTTCCCGCCATTGCCGCCGTTACCATCATCGCCTAAGAGAGCGTCGAGCAGCAGCAGGCCGCCCAGAATCAGCCCGCCGGTAACAATCTGTTCTTCCAGGCTCGGTCCGCCGCCGCCCGCGTCACCTGCATCAGCAACGGGGTCTTCCTCAACCGGGTCTACTTCTGGAAGCGGGTCTTCGGTGTCCGCTGGCCCCGGTTGAACCCCATTTTCCGCAGCGATGGCGGCGATTTCTTCTTCACTTGCGCGAGCGAAAATGAGGGTGGCGTTGATGAAACCACCGAGCGCAGCGATCTCGCCCGTGTAGTCCATGACGATCTCACCGTTGACGAGAAAGGCGTCGAACTCGTGGAAGTCCGCTCCGTTCTCAAGCGTCGCTTGCCACCGCACCACGCGACCGCCGCCGTCAAAGATCAGATCAGCCCGCGTCGCGCCCCAGCTGCACAGCGCGCCTTCACAATCGCCAACGACTTCAAGGATCGGGAAATCTTCCGTCCCGCGCAGGTTCATCAGGCGCGGCACCTGGTTTTGCTGGCCCAGCAGCTTCCAGTAACCCGCCGCGTCTGCGAAATCCGCCAGGGCGGGACGCGCGCTGAAGAGGCTCAGCAGCACAAAGAAGACTGTGAAAGGAAAGAAAAGTGGTCGCATGACGCCCTCCTGTTCGCTTTGGTCCAGCAGGCCCGAAGTTCAAACGAAGGTCAATGTATCTCGCATATTGATAAGCGTTTTCAACTAATTGAGACCTGACGTGATCGTGCGGCTTAGCGGGAGAACAGTCTGCCCAGCAACCGCGCCAGCCATCCACCCGGTGCCGCCGGCGATCCACTGCCCGGTCGCCGATGGGCGAGGGTCAGGTGGATTGGCTCAGCCGGTGCCGGGGTCGATGATACGGTTTGCAGCACCGCAGGGGGAAGTTCAGTCTCCGATTGGCCTCGGTTCTCGAACTGCCCCAGCCAGACCTTGAGGATCAGCAGCATAGCCGCGTTGGCGTAGCCATCCCCCGGACAGCGCCCGCGCCCTGTGCCGAAGATCATCAGATCCTGCACGGGATTGTGGCCTGCCGCTTTCTCCTCCGCGCTGACGATGAAGCGGTCAGGGCGAAAACTCAGCGGGTTCCGAAAGGTCGCCGGGTTGTGGTGGTTAAACCGGGGGAAGAGCGCGACCCACCCGTTCGCAGGAAGGGTTACGCTAGACCCGTCGTGCAGCGTGAGGGGAAGATCCTCGACCACCGCGCGGTAAATGTTCGGACGGCTGTGCAGGCGAAGGGTCTCCATCACCACGGATACGGCCAGCGTCGTATCGTCTTCGGCCAGATCCGCGCGCAGTTCGTCGGCAAGGCCCGGCGCATTGAACACCTGCGCCGCCATCCAAACCGTCGAAGAGCGCAGGTTGACCAGCGATCCCCACATAATCATCAGCAGCGCCCGGATGCGGGAGCGGTCACGGGCCTGCTTGTCGGCGAAGAGTTCCTCCGTCATCGAGGTCACCAGCGGCGTGACGTTCTCGCCATAGAGGCAGCGACCAAAGGCTTCCATCAGGCGGTCTTCGGCGCCCCGGCTTACCGGGTCCAGACGGATGTCCGTGCCGGCCAACCGTGAGGGGACAGCGTCGGAGAAGACGCGAACGTCTTGCGATAGGCCCTCATAGAGCACCTGTGTGCCAAACAGCGCTTCGATCGACGCAGGGACCAGCGTTTCGTCCACGAGATCCTGCATGTCCACGCTGAAGGCCCCCGCCTCCGATGCTCGGAACGCGGCGACGTGGCGCTTGAGTGAGTCTTCCAGCCGGACCAGCGTTTCCTTGAGCGTGGAGCCGCGCAGAGAGCGGACAAAGGCCTGGCTCAGTGCGCGCACGTCGTCCTCAGTCTCTACCAGCAGATCAAGGTCAAACCGGCGCTTGGACTGCTGCGAGATCGGAGTGAAGTCCAATGCGGTCGCGGTCAGCAGCGTTTTGAACTGGCTCGGGTCGAGCATGTAAGTGACCGGCGTGGGCATATTGAGCGTGAACACGTCGCCGTAGGCCTCACGGCAAGCGCTGAGAAAGCGCGCGGGGTCGGCAGAGAGGGCGGCGCGTGGGTTGTCCTGCTCGACTACTGGCGGATAGGGGGCCATGGGCGTCTCCTTTCTCGGCGCTACCAAGTGGAACTGGCGCTGCGCCACCGGGGGTGCGAACTCAGCCGGGCAAAGGGCCAGAGGCTCATATGCAGGCCGACGTGAGTGAGAAGCTCGCGCAGCTGATGCATGCGCGGCAGCTTCAGCACGGTCTCTTCCGCCACGTGGGAGGCACCGGGACCGTGCAACCGATAGACCGCACCAGTCATCGGCCCGGTCGCGACTTTCCACGCCAGCCGTGGTCGGGTGAGGAGGTGCAAGGGGTCCGGGCGGCAGCCGATTTTCTCTGCGATGGTATCCATGTAGTCGATCCAGGAGATCACCACATGCGGCTGTTTCTGCGTCGGATAGAGTGCGCCGATCCGCCGATACTGGGCGACCACCGCTTGTTCCATTTCTGCAGGCGTGGGCAGGGCGCGTCTGCCAGAAAGCAGCTGCGCCACGTAGCGCGCCTGAAGCTCTCCCGTAGGCGGGATCGAGCCAATGGCCGGTCGCGCAAAGCCGCAGAAGAACAGCGTGTCCCCCAGGCTCGGGTGGACCATGTTTAGGTAAAGCAAGCCCGGATGCCGCAGTTGTGCGCCTTCTCCCAAGTCGAGGAAAGGGAAGCTCGGCTGGTAGCCGTGGGCGAAAAGGACCGCGTCCACCTGTTCTTCAAAGCCGTCGTCATAAACCACCTTGTCGCCATCGAACCGCACGATTGAGCGGCGAAGTTCCAGGCTGCTGTCGAGCAACTTGGGGATGATGGCGTCATTCTTGGTCACCGTCTGCGACATGGGGCCAACGCCGGAGACCTCCAGCAACCGCGCCCGCAGCGCCGCTTCCCGGTCGAGAAGCCCCAGGTGCACGCACAGCCGCCGCTTGAGTGTCATGAAGGCATCACGGACGACCACGGGCGCTGCATAGCGCGCGCGGTTGGTGTCATAGTCATTGGCGACCCCGTTGAGGGGGTTCATGCGCGGAATGATGAATTTCCCCCGCCCCATGGACAGGCGCGCCGTTGCATGCTCCGCGAGTTCGGCGGCAATGTCCGCACCGGACTCCCCGATCCCCACCACCACAACCGTTTTCCCGGCAAAGCGCTTCGGATCCCGGTAGTGTGCGACGTGCTCGATGGTGCCGGTAAAGGTGTCCATGCCCGGGATATCGATGCCCTTGGGCTGCAGGTTAAGCCCGCTGCTGACGACCACGTGGTCAAAGTGCTCCGTCCGTTCAGCATCCTTCGCCGAAGGGTCGGACAGATCCCGCACGGTCACTCGCCATCCGCCTTCGGGCAGGTGCTGGGCGGTAACGACATCGTGCTGCAAGTGTATGGCGGGAAAGAGGTTAAAGGCGCGGGCGTAGGCTTCGAGGTAGTCGCGATATGCGCTGTGGTGCAGCTGTCTCGACGAGTCATTGCTTGGCGGAAAGTCGGCAAAGGCCGTGATCCACGGCGAAGTGGTCAGGCGGACGCTGTCCCAGACCCCACCGGGGAAGGTGTCGTTGCAAAAGTAGACCCCTCCGACTTTTTCTT
>CBFHUI010000098.1:0-9096 GCA_965658725.1 Alphaproteobacteria bacterium
GTCTTCGGATACATAGATTTCATAGCCCAGGTCCCCGGTAAAGCTCACCCGCAGCACCTTGGCATCCAACCCACCGACAGTCATTTGCCGCGAGCGCATGAAGCGGAAGTTTTCGTTGCTTAAGTCCTCGTTGGACAGGCGACTGAGCAGGTCCCGTGCAGACGGCCCCGCAACATTGAACCCGGCCCAACCGCTGGTCATGCTGGTAAAGCTCACGCTTGCGGGGCGCTTGACCGCATTGAAATAGCGGCGGTGATAACGCTCGGCCATGCCGGAGCCGATCATCAAGAAGTGCTCCTCGTCCAGCATGGTGATGGTGAAATCCCCAGCGATGCCGCCGCGAACAGACAGCAGCGGGGTCAGGCAGGACTTGCCGACTTCCGTCGGAACACGGTTAGCAACGATCTGATTGAGCCACTTGGCGGCACCGCGGCCCTTGATCTCGTACTTACCGAAGTTTGAGACATCGATGATACCAACGCCGGAGCGCAAGGCCCGGCACTCGTCGCCGACGTGCTGCCACCAATCCTGCCGCTCGAAGCCGTAGCTTTCTTCGCGGCTCACGCCCTCCGGCGCGTACCAGAGCGGATGCTCCCAGCCATAGTTGAGGCCAAAGACTGCGCCGAGTTGTTTCTGCGTCTCGTAGGCCGGGCGGGTGCGCACAGGGCGGCCGGAATGGCGTTCTTCAAAGGGGAAATGGATGGAAAAGCGCGTGCCGTAGGTTTCCATCGCGCGCGCCTTGGTAAAGGCCTTTCCAGCCCACTCACCATAGCGCGCCATGTCCCACGGAAACATATCGTATTGCGGTTCGCCCTCGATGATCCACTGCGCCAGCGTCAGCCCCAGCCCACCGGACTGAGAGAAGCCGGGAATGATCCCGCAGGCGGTGTAGTAGTTCTTTAACTCCGGCACGGGGCCAAGCAAGGCGGCGGCGTCGGGTGACCAGATCATCGGGCCATTGATGACCCGTTTGATCCCCGCCTCCCCCAGCATAGGCAAGCGCTCACAGGCGCGCATCACGTTGTCAGCAATACGGTCGAGGTCATCGTTGAGCAGCTCGTGCCCAAAATCCAGCGGGGTGCCGTCTTCCGACCAGTAGCGACCATCACGCTCGTAAGCGCCAACGAGGAAACCAGTCCCCTCTTGGCGCAGGTAGTATTCCCCGTCTCGGTCCGCGACGGCGGGCAGCTCGAAGCCTAGGTTGGCGACTTCGGGGACTTCTTCTGTGACGAAGTACTGGTGCTCCATCGGCATAAGCGGCAGTTCCAGCCCCGCAAGTCGCGCCACTTCACGACCCCAAAGGCCGGCAGCGTTGACCAGAACCCGCGTCTGGATCGTGCCCTTTTCCGTCACCACGTCCCAGCCGCCGTCCGGGCGCTGGTTGGTTTCGAGGACTGGACAGAAACGCTCGATGGTCACCCCGCGGTTACGAGCAGCCTGTGCGTAGGCGTGAGTTACGCCGTTGACATCGACGTGCCCGCTCTCGGACTCCCAGACCGCCATCTGGATGCCGTCGAAGTTGACGAAGGGGTGCTTTTCAGCGGCTTCGCGGAGGCTGATTTCGTGAAACTCTACCCCCTTAAACTGCCGTGCCTTGGCTGCGCTGATCCGCAGTTGGTGGGCGCGCTCGTCGCTTTGCGCGAGGTAAAGATACCCGGTCTGGTGAAAGCCGACGGACTGCCCCGTCTCCTGCTCCAACTCCCGGTACAGGTTCATCGTGTAGTATTGCAGCCGGGCGATGTTGTTGGTGTCGTGAAGACCATGTACGCCGCCTGCCGCATGCCAAGATGATCCACTGGTCAACTCCTGCCGTTCTAGGAGCATTACGTCGGTCATTCCCAGTTTAGCGAGATGATAGGCTATGGAGCATCCGATGACCCCGCCGCCAATAATGACAGCTTCTGTTTGCAGTTTCACGAATCTCGCCTTCGTCCTTAGAGTTGCAATCTGACGCGCTACACCACCACCTTGACGCCAAGAATCTTTCGTTTGAGCGCCATTGTGACGACATATGGAGGAATCCCGTCGTAATCCTTGCCCAAGTCGGGTGTGCCTGTGCTAAGCACGCCACCAATTCAAAGAACAAACAGGCACACCATGATTCAGGTGGAAAATGTCTCGAAGCACTTCGGGGGCGTCAAGGCAGTAGATCACGCCACGCTCACGATTGCTGAGGGATCGATAACCGGTTTGATCGGGCCGAACGGCGCCGGGAAGACCACGCTGTTCAACTGTATCGCCGGAGCACTGGCACCGACTGAGGGCAAGATCCTCCTCGACGGTCAAGACATCACCGGCCTACAGCCCCATGAGCTGTATGAGAAGGGCCTAATGCGGACCTTCCAGCTGGCGCATGAGTTTTCGACGCTGACGGTGACGGACAATCTGATGATGGTCCCGAGCGAGCAGGCGGGCGAAGACCTCATCCATGCATGGTTTTGGCGCAGCCAAATCCGGGAGCAGGAGCGCAAGATTCTTGAGCGGGCGAAGGACGTGATGGACTTCCTGAACCTCTCACACGTGGCTGACGAACTCGCTGGCAACCTATCGGGCGGGCAGAAAAAGCTGCTGGAGCTTGGCCGTACGATGATGGTCGATGCGAAAGTGGTGCTGCTCGATGAGGTTGGCGCGGGCGTTAACCGGACGCTGCTGAAGGATATTGGCGACGCGATCATTCGTTTGAACAAGGAACGCGGCTACACCTTCTGCATGATCGAGCACGACATCGACTTCATCTCCCGCCTCTGCGACCCCGTGATCGTCATGGCGGAGGGCGCGGTGCTGGCAGAGGGCAAGGCCGATGAGGTCAAGTCCGACGAGCGCGTGATCGAAGCTTACCTCGGCACTGGCCTGAAGCATAAGACGCCGGAGCAACAGCGTGCGGAGGCTGAAGCATGAGTTTCCTCGTTGGCGAAAACATTTTCGGGGGCTACGGCGGCGCAGATATTCTGCTCGGCTGTACAGTCGGCGTAGAGAAGGGCGAGATCGCCGTGATCGTCGGCCCGAACGGGGCCGGTAAGTCCACGGCGATGAAAGCTTTGCTGGGCATGCTCAACGTGCGGGAAGGCACGGTGAAGCTCAATGGCAAGGATATCACCCACCTCAGCCCACAGGACCGCGTGTCCGAAGGCATGGCCTTTGTTCCGCAGACCAACAACGTCTTTGCCGGAATGACAGTGCAAGAGAACCTCGAAATGGGGGCCTATCTACGCCGGGATGACTTTACCGAGACCATGGAGCAGATCTTTTCGCTCTTCCCCATTCTTGGCGAAAAGCGTCGGCAGTTGGCCGGAGAGCTTTCGGGTGGACAGCGCCAGCAGGTGGCCGTCGGCCGGGCCCTTATGACTCAGCCCAGCGTCTTGATGCTCGATGAACCCACTGCTGGCGTCTCGCCGATCGTGATGGACGAGCTGTTTGACCGGATCCTTGAAGTCCGCGCGACGGGGATTGCGGTGCTGATGGTCGAGCAGAACGCGCGCCAGGCGCTGGAGATTGCCGACCGGGGCTACGTTCTGGTGCAGGGCGAAAACAAATACACGGACACTGGCGCAGCGCTGCTCGCTGACCCCGAAGTCCGCAAGTCTTTCCTGGGGGGTTAAGGCATGACCGATCTACTCAACGCCCTCGTATTGATGCTGAACTTCGTCATTATCCCTGCCACGTCCTACGGCGCGCAATTAGCGCTTGGGGCGCTTGGGGTAACGCTGGTCTATGGCATCCTTCGTTTCGGCAACTTTGCGCACGGTGACACCATGGCCTTCGGGACCATGTTCACCATTTTCTTCACGTGGATTTTGCAGCACTACGGGATCGGCCTCGGGCTGTTGCCCACGGCGCTGCTGGCCCTGCCCTTTGGCATTGCCGTTACCGCGCTCTACGTCGTCAGCATGGACCGCGTGGTCTATCGTCACTATCGCAAGAAGCGCTCCGCTCCGGTGATCCTGACCATCGCATCCGTAGGCGTGATGTTCGTGACCAACGCGCTGGTTCGCTTCCTGATCGGCACCAATGAGCAGCGTTTCACCGATGGGCAGAAATTCATCATGAAGGCGCGCGACTTCAAAAACTGGTCCGGCCTGAACGAAGGCCTCAAGCTCAAGACGACTGAGGGCCTCACCATCGTCGTCGCCGGCCTCGCCGTCGCTGCTCTGTTCTGGTTCCTGCAGCGAACCCGGATGGGCAAGGCGATGCGGGCCTATTCAGACAACGAGGATCTGGCGCTGCTCTCAGGCATCAACCCGGAGCGGGTGGTTATGGTGACGTGGATTATCACAGCGGCGCTGGCGACCTTGGCCGGGGTGCTGTTTGGCCTCGATAAGTCCTTCAAGCCGTTCACCTACTTCCAGCTGCTGCTGCCAATTTTCGCCGCGGCGATTCTGGGCGGTGTCGGAAACCCATTGGGTGCGATTGCCGGCGGGTTCGTCGTAGCGTTCTCCGAGGTCATGGTGACCTACCCTTACAAGAAGTTCCTCAAGTACATCATGCCGGAAAACCTTGAGCCCGGCGGGCTGATGCAGCTGCTGACGGTTGATTACAAGTTCGCCGTGTCCTTCATCATTCTGGTTGCGGTCTTGCTGATAAAACCGACCGGACTCTTTAGCGGAAAGGTGATCAGAGGATGAGCCAGTCGCTTCGCCCAATTCTACTCTTCACCGCCATGGCCATCGCCCTTCTCGCGGTTGGCTTTGGTCAAGGCTGGTCCGTGATGCTGGTCATTCTCAACCTGTGTCTGATCAGCGCCGTGATGTCCGTTGGCCTGAACATGCAATGGGGTTACGCCGGCTTGTTCAATGCTGGGGTCATGGCCTTTGTTGCCGTAGGCGGCATGGTCGCCGTGCTGATCTCCGAGCCTCCGGTCCGGCCCGGCTGGGAAGCCGGGGGCCTGCGGATCGCGGTGGCCGGGGTGCTGGTCATCGCTTTTGTCGGCCTCATCTACGCCCTGCGCCGCTACGTGGCGCAGCGCTGGATCAAGAACTGGGGTACAGCCGCCTTGCTGGTCGCCGGTTACTTCTTCATCCGTCCCGTGTTTGAAGGCGGCGTAACGGCCGTTGAGGCCATTGCTGCCGCGTCTGCGGGCAACTTGGGCGGTCTGGGGCTGAACATCCTTGTCAGCTGGGGCGTCGCGGCATTTGTCTGCGTTGGGGTCGCCTGGGTCATCGGGCGAATTGCCCTTGGCCTGCGCGCCGACTACCTTGCGATTGCCACCCTCGGCATCTCCGAGATCGTTGTCGCCGTGGCCAAAAACGAGGAGTGGCTGACGCGCGGTGTAAAGAACATCACCAGCCTCAAGCGCGCGCCTGTTCCCCGCGAAACCAACCTGCAGCAAGCGGAGTGGTTTCAAAACATGGTCGGCAATTTGACCGGGCTGGACGCCTCTGATCCTGACTTCAAGCTCCGGGTGATCGAAGCGTCGTCAATCTTCGTCAAGCTGTGCTTCACCTTCCTCTTTGCGGCTGTTCTGGCCGTAGTGCTGTTCCTCGCCATCCGCGCGCTGAACTCGCCTTGGGGCCGGATGATGCGGGCAATCCGAGACAACGACGTGGCGGCCTCTGCCATGGGCAAGAACGTCGTCAAGCGTCACCGTGAAGTGTTCATCGTCGGCGCGGCCATTCTGGGCGTGTCCGGCGCGATGCTGACAACGCTCGACGGTCAGTTCACACCGACGGCGTACCAGCCGCTGCGTTACACTTTCCTGATTTGGGTGATGGTGATCGTCGGCGGTTCGGGGAACAACCTGGGCGCTGTACTGGGGGGCTTTGTGATCTGGTTCTTCTGGATCGAAGCCGAAGTTGCCGCGCAATGGATTTCCGTCAATATGGAAGCCGCCCTAACCCCTTACCTCGACGTGAACCTGATCAGCACTATCGAAGTGCAAGATGGGGTCGATTGGCTCAAGAACGCCGCCCCGCACTTCCGCTACCTGCTCATGGGCCTCGTGCTCTTGCTGGCATTGCGGTTCTCACCGCGCGGGCTGATCCCCGAAGCCTCAGCGGCCAAGGCGCGTTAAGCGTAGCCGCTGCGACGAACAAAGGCCGACACCGGACCCAGGCGTCGGCCTTTTTTCATGCGGGCATTGAGGTGCTCATCTAGTGAAAAAAATTCGCGCATATACTGCGCGATTGTCGGTCTAGGCGCGCAATAATTCGCATGTCATTTGCCCTGTATCTTCTCTGGTAGACACAGGATTAAGCCCATGCGCATCGCCCTCATCATCGTTAAAGTTCTTCTCACCCTCGCCTTTCTTGCAGCCGGCATCGGCAAGCTCATCGGCGCGCCCATGATGGTCGAGACCTTCGATACCATCGGCCTGGGCCAATGGTTTCGCTACGTCACCGGCATCATTGAAGTCGGCGGCGCCGTCCTGCTGTGGGTGCCGCGCCGGCAGTCGTGGGGCGCAGCCTTACTGGGCGCAACCATGGTTGGCGCGGTTCTGGCGCATGTCGTGCTGCTGGGCATCGACACGGTTCTGCCATCGGTCGTGCTGGGCCTCTTGAGCGCCTTTGCGCTGTGGTCCTATCGCGCTCAGGTTCTGCCCGCAAAGGCGACCGCATAGCCAATAAAAAACCGGCGCGGAGATGAACCCTGCGCCGGTTTATCAGTGGGTCATCTCAGGCCCGAAAGCCTGAGACGAGACCGCTTTGGATTAGCGGATTTCTTTGTCGGTGAACACGCCACCTTCAACAACTTTGTAGATGTAGGAACCGGCTGCTTCGCCAGGGCCGATCAGGTTTACGTTGGAAGCACCTTCGTAATCGATCTCACCACCGTCCAGCAGGATCCGCAGGCCTTTGCCGATCTGGCCAGGCATGATCTTCTCACCAGGGCCGTTGGACACGTTCAGGACCTGTGCAGCAATAGCGTCACGGTCGGAAGAACCAGCAGCCTGCATCGCCAGAACGAGCAGAGCAGCAGCGTCGTAGGACTCAGCGGTGAACGGAGCGGAACCGTCTACGCCGTCACCGGAGGTGTCGTTGATCCAACGCATCGCGCCAGCAGAGGTGGAGCCCGGTACGGTACCGTAGGAACCGTCGAAGTCCGTGCCGATTGCTTCAGCGATGGAGTCACCGATCATGCCGTCACCCATGACGAAGGTGTCGAATGCACCGGTGTCGAGGGACGCCTGGATGATGCCCTTACCACCCTGATCGAGGTAACCGAATACAGCCAGCTCTTCGCCGCCAGCAGCCGCCAGAGCAGCAACTTCAGCGGAGTAGTCAGCCTTGCCGTCTTCGTGCGCTGCGGAGATGGTCACGGTGCCACCCTTAGCTTCGAAGTTCTCCTGGAACGCATCAGCGAGACCCTTACCGTAGTCGTTGTTGGTGTAGGTCACAGCGATTTCGGTAACGCCACGCTCGGAAACCATGTCCGCGAGGATCTGGCCCTGACGTGCGTCGGTTGGAGCGGTACGGAAGAACAGGCCGTTGTCTTCAGCGGTGGTCAGTGCTGGGGACGTAGCGGATGGGGAAATCATCACAACGCCGTTTGGCAGAGCAACGTTCGCGAGGATTGCGCCGGTCACACCGGAACAGTCAGCACCCATGATTGCAGCAACACCGCCAGCAACCAGACCTTCAGCAGCAGCCGTAGCAGCAGCAGAGTCAATACAGGTGGAGTCAGCACGTACGCCTACAACGGACTCGCCGCCCAGGAAGATGCCGGAAGCAGTCGCTTCAGCGAATGCAATGTCGGACGCATCAGCCATCGGGCCGGTCAGGGATTCAATAGGGCCGGTAAAGCCGAGGATTACACCGATCTTTACTTCGGCAGCTGCCAGCGAAGGCACAGCCATCGCTGCAACAGCAGAAAGAAGAATTTTTTTCATTTGCGTTTACTCCAAAACGGTAGGGTTTTCAGCATCTTGAGACGCGAAGCGGAAGTACCACGCGAAAATCCGATAATGCAATCAAAAATGCAAAATTTTTGAGCACCCATCGCATTATGCGCCGATTTGGGCGAGTCATTCCTCTTTATGCGCGCCAAGGTTGATATTATGGGGCTGATTATCGGTTGTATGTTATTGACCAGCCCCAGTCTGCAGATTTCGCGAATACTGGCGGTGCGAGTCCATTATTTCGCCAAGGTCCGCTCCCAGCAGTTCACCATCCTGTACGCGCCACTGTCCATTCACCATCACGGCATCCGCCTTGTGAGCACCACAGACGATGAGTGCAGCCAGCGGATCACCTGCTCCACTGAACCGCGGTTCGTCGAGGCGGAACAGTGCGAGGTCCGCTGCCATCCCCGGCGCGATCCGGCCCAACTCACCCTCTCGACCCAGCAAGCGCGCAGACCCCTCGGTCCCCCAGCGCAGCGCATCCCGCCACGAAACAGCGGCTGAGCCATACTTCAAACGCTGGATCAACCAGGCGGCGCGGACTTCTTGGATCATGTTCGAGGCGTCGTTGGAGGCTGAGCCGTCCACGCCGAGCCCGACGGCTACCCCCGCCTGCTCCAACGCGCAGGCCGAACAGATGCCGCTGCTCAAGTGCATGTTTGAGTGGCTGCATGACGCCACCCCCGCCCCGGCGCGCGCCAGTCGAGCGATTTCATCGTCGTTGAAGTGGATGCCATGGGCGTACCAGCTCTTGGTTTCTGACCAGCCGCAGTCCTCGACGTAATCGAGCGGGCGGCAGCCCATGGTCTCCACGCAAAAGGCATTCTCGTCCTCTGTTTCCGCTAAGTGCGTGTGCAGCAGGACGCCGCGCGCCTTAGCCAACGCGGCCGAGGCAGACATCAGGCCCTTGGTGACCGAAAACGGCGAGCACGGCGCGAGCGCAATCTGAGTCATGGCAAGCGGTCCGGTCTGGTGGAAGCGATCGATCAGGCGCGCACTGTCGGCCATGATCGTATCTTCGTCCTGAACCACCGACGCAGGGGGAAGGCCCCCGTCTTCGACCGATAGACTCATCGATCCGCGCGTTAGCACCACCCGGATCCCCAGCCGCGATGCTGCCGCGACCTGTCGGTCGATGGCGTCTTCATGGCCGGCGGGGAAAACATAGTGATGGTCCGTCGTCGTGGTGCAGCCTGAGAGCAGGAGCTCCGCCATCGCCAGTTCCGAGCTGGAGGAAATCATATCCGGGGTGAGCCCAGCCC
>CBFHUI010000099.1:0-9084 GCA_965658725.1 Alphaproteobacteria bacterium
GAGCTGCAGGCGCTGATGGAAATGGTGCCCGAGGTCGAAGTGACAGCAGGTCCGCAGCAGCAGCCAAGCTCGCTGGCCGATCTGTTCTTTGACATCACCGTGGGAGACCCGGTGTCGATTGTGTATTTCGACCCGGAATCGGCGACGCTGGGTGAGCGTGAGCTGGGTATTCTGCGCCCGATTGCGCAGGTGGCATTGGCAAATGCCCAGACCCTGATCCTTCATGGCCACACCAACGGCTATCGCTTCACCCGCACGCAGGCCCACCGTGACGCGCATCTCGCCATGTCCAAAGCTCGCGCAGAGGCTGTAAAGGCGGTGCTGGTAGACATGGGCGTACCGGCTGGAAGAATTCTGATTGAGTGGTTTGGCGATTTGCGTCCTGTTTGGGCGGAAGTTAATGGGATGACATCCCAAGGCAACCGCCGGGTCGAGATCTTCATCAAGATCCCCGAGCGCCTCGTGACCCGCGGTTCCAGCCTTACATCCGGCACTTAGGCGCGCCTGACACGCATTTCGTGAAAGCAGGAATGCGCGCGATAATCCTTGATCTATCGAATGATATCCCGTGAATATCCCTCTGAAACGAGGTTTTGGGATAAAATCCGATGAACGAGGACTTCTACCGCATTCGCCGCCTGCCGCCCTACGTCTTTGCCGAGGTCAACAGCCTCAAGCAGGCGGCGCGGGCTAAAGGCGATGACATCATCGACTTCGGGATGGGCAACCCGGACCAGCCCCCGGCGCCCCACATCCTCGAAAAGATGCAGGAAGTGCTGCACAACCCGCGCGCGCATCGCTACTCGACCTCGCGCGGGATTCCCGGACTGCGCAAGGCCCTCTCAGGGTACTACGAGCGGCGCTTTGGCGTGGAGATCGACCCGGAGAGCGAGGCGATTGTGACGCTGGGCTCAAAGGAAGGACTGGCGAACCTCGCGCAGGCGATTTCATCGCCGGGTGATACGATCCTTGTGCCGAACCCGTCCTACCCGATCCACGCCTTTGGCTTCATCATTGCAGGCGCGTCGCTGCGCTATCTGCCGACAGCATCGTCGGGGGCTGAGTTCTTTGACCGGCTCAAGCGCGCGGTCGAGTACTCCGTGCCCAAGCCGGTGGCGATCGTGATCAATTATCCTTCCAACCCGACTGCGGAAGTCGTGGATCTCGATTTCTATGGCCAAATCATCGACTTCTGCCGCCATCACGGGATCTACGTGCTCTCTGATCTTGCGTACGCAGAGGTTTACTTCGACGACAACCCACCGCCTTCGGTGCTGCAAATTCCGGGCGCAAAGGACATTGCCGTTGAGTTCACTTCGATGTCCAAGACCTACAACATGCCCGGCTGGCGGGTTGGGTTTGCTGCGGGGAACCGGGAGCTGATTGCGGCGTTGGGGCGGGTTAAGTCCTACCTCGACTATGGCGCTTTCACGCCCATTCAGGTTGCTGCCACCGCCGCGTTGAATGGTCCGCAAGACTGTGTCGACCAGATGCGCGCGCTCTACAAGGAACGGCGCGACGTGCTGGTTGACGGCCTGAACGCAAGCGGCTGGGCCTGTCCTTCACCGCCTGCAACCATGTTCGTATGGGCTCCGATCCCGGCGCAGTTCAAGGAAATGGGCGTGATGAACTTCAGTAAGCTCTTGCTGCAAGAAGCCGACGTTGCGGTTTCGCCGGGCGTGGGCTTTGGCGAAGAGGGTGAAGGCTTTGTGCGGCTGGGTCTGGTGGAGAACACGCATCGGATCCGTCAGGCCGTCCGCAACATTCGCAGTTTCATGGCCCGCCACGGCGTCAACGACGTCTACGCAAAGTCTGCCTGAGCAAAGAGCGCCAGCGCCTCATCGATCCAGTCTTCAGGGCGGTTCAGGTCGTAAACTGGAACCGCTGATGCTGCAGCACTGTCCCCGCTGGGCGTTGCAACTGCAATGACGTTTGGCACTGTATCCAGCAAGCGCGGCTTCCCCAACGCCTCGCGGGACACCTCGAGCTTGGGGTGACCCGCGCGCTTGAAGCCTTCGACCAAGACCACGTCCACCGTACCGAGCCGCGCCAGCAACGGTTCCAGCGCTCGGCGCTCGTCGGGGTCGGGGAGGGGGTCTTCGATCATGTGCGCGATCCGCTGGCTGGACGCGACGATCACTTCCGACGCGCCCGCGGCTCGATGCTCAAAGCTATCTTTGCCCGGCGTGTCGACGTCAAAGCCATGATGCGCGTGCTTGAGCGTCGCCACCCGCAGCCCCCGCGCCCGCATCGCCGAAATCAGCGCCCGCGCCAGCGCGGTCTTGCCACTGCCCGACCACCCGGCCAACCCAACAACAATCGGCCCGCCCGAGCGCGTTCGGGGCGCGGGGGTGTTTGGCTGGTTTGTCTGGCTGCTCATGGCCTCTTTTGCTGGCCGGTCTATAGTCACTGGAAACCGCATTCCTTCGTAGTGAGATCCATCATGCTCGATCAAGTACGTGACACCCTGAACCGCATCAAGGCCCCCGATGGACAAGGCTTGGTTGATGCAGGCTATGTCCAGGGGCTGGTTGAAGACAAGGGCCTGATCCGTTTGGTGCTCGAAGCTCCCGCCGACCGGGCCAGCGCGCTGGTTCCACTCAAGCAAGCGGTGGAGGAGGCGCTCAAGGCCATGGACGGTGTAACGGCAACGCAAATCATCACCACCACGCAGACCTCGAGCAAGCCCGCCGCGCAGCCTGCGCCCGCCGCTGAAGCTGCGCCCGCACCTGAGCGCCGCCAGCCAGCAAACGCCAACCTTCCACGCCCGGCCAAGCACGTCATCGGTGTGGCGTCGGGTAAGGGCGGGGTGGGCAAGTCGACCACGGCCTATAACCTTGCCGTCGCCATGGCGCAGGACGGGTTGCGGGTGGGCGTGCTCGACGCTGACATTTATGGCCCCAGCGTGCCGTTGCTCTCCGGTTTGGGGGCTGAAGCCAAGCCTGAACTCGACGATCAGAAGCGGATGATCCCGCTCAAAGCCCACGGGATCGAGCTCATGTCCATCGGCTTTCTGGTCCCGCAGGACAGCGCGACAGTCTGGCGTGGGCCCATGGTTCAGAACGCGCTCTTCCAGCTCTACGGTTCTACGCTATGGGGGGGCGGACAGGGGCTGGACGTTCTGATTGTAGATCTGCCACCGGGCACGGGAGATATACAACTTTCGCTGGCACAGCAAAGCGCTCTTGATTCTGCTATCATTGTGACCACACCACAAGACTTAGCCATGATCGATGCCCTCAAAGGTGTCTCCATGCTTGAAAAAGTTCAGACACGCATACTGGGAGTGGTGGAAAACATGTCCGGCTTTATATGCCCGGATTGCGGTAATCTTCACCATATCTTCGGAAAAGGCGCGGCAGAGAGCCTCAACCGCAGCAAGGATTTACAGCTTCTGGGAGAAATTCCTTTAACGATGGAGATCAGAGCAGGATCTGATACGGGTCAACCTGTTGTTTTAAATAATTCTCATAATGAAGTGATTGTTGCCTATCAGCGGGTAAAGGACGTGATTCTGAGCAAGATTATGGGGTGATTTGTCCCATTCTCGCGGTTCTCAGGGCGTATGGGCATGGGGCACCTGAGGTTCCAAACCTCCAACAACTTATTCTTAAGTAGAAAAAGCCTATTAAACTCGTCTACGTTACACTTGCATCAGTCTGCTTTGGCTTAGATTGCACAAAAGAATTAACATATATTGAAATAATGGTCTTTAGTGCTGTACAACTAGACGAGCTTATGGCTATGAGTTACCGCATATGTATGGGCTGCGGCTCTTGCTTTGAGCGAAAAATGATTTGAGCAGAATGGGAAAGGGATTGGGCTCCCTTTGCTTTGTTCAGATCGCTTCAAAGAGGAACCGGGCTTGATCAACACACCGCTGAATGGGCGGAAAATTGGGGAAGCATTTTATGGCGAAGGATATTCATCCTGTGGACGTTTACGTAGGGCAGCGTCTGCGTCAAAGAAGAATAAGTCTCGGCATTACACAGGAAGACATGGCAAACGCACTTGGCCTGTCCTTTCAGCAAGTTCAGAAGTACGAAAAGGGCATGAACCGCATGTCGTCCTCCCGTCTCTGGGAAATCGGGCGGATTGTTGGTGTCGAAGTCGCCTATTTCTTTGAGGGGATGGCCGACGATATTGCCAACATCACCAACCTTCGCGGCGACCTTCATGCCCGGGCGCAGGTTGCGCCGACGGCGCTGAGTGAGCGCGAGTTGCGGCTTGTCCACCACTACGGCGCCATCAAAGATCAGCCCGTTCGTGATGGCGTTTACTCGCTGATCCGAGCGCTCAACCTCAAAGACGGCGAGTTGGACGAGATGGACGAGGATTTCGCGGCCTAAGCAGACCGCGCATCTTCAGCCGTCCTTGTGAGGCGGACAACGGCCCGTGCCTCGCGCGGGCCGACGCTTTATCGCTCGAGTGCGCGGCGCAACATGCTTGGATCAATGTTGCCGCCGGAGAGGTAGGCAACGACGGTTTGGCCCTGTAGCTCTGTCAGGTGGGTGCGGGCCACGGCCAGCGCGATGCACCCCCCCGGCTCGACCACCAGTTTCATCCGGTTGGCGGCAAAGGCGATGGCGTCGAGGACGTCTTCATCGCTGGCTGACCGCCCCTCGACCCCGCAAGCCTGTAGAATGGGGAAGGTCAGCGCGCCCGGCGTGGGCGTGACAATGGCGTCACAGATCGAGCGGGCTTCTGGATCATTTTCCACCCGCTTACCGGCGCTCAGACTCCGCCCAGTGTCGTCGTGGGTCGCAGGCTCGGCTGCCCAAACGCGCGCTTGCGGGAAGGTGGTGTTGAAGACCAAGGCGCTTCCCCCGCTCAATCCACCCCCACCACAGCAGATGATCGCGGTGTCCAAGGAGAGCCCCTTGGCGCGCAACTGGTTGGTGACTTCGATTGCGGAAGTCCCTTGGCCGGCGATGGTTGGCAGGAAGTCATAGGGCGGGATCAGGTTCGCGCCCGTCTCCGCCTGCACTTTCTCGCCCAACGCTTCACGGCTTTCAGAATAGCGGTCATAGGTGATGACGCTCGCGCCCAGTGCCTTGGTGTTGGCTTTCTTAATCTCCGGCGCGTCTTCAGGCATGATGATCGTAGCCGGGATGCCAAAGTGGCGGGCAGCAGCGGCGACGCCCTGGGCGTGGTTTCCGCTGGAGTACGCAACAACGCCCCGCGCCCGCTCCTCAGCGCTCAGGCTTGCCAGCGCGTTCATCCCGCCGCGCAGTTTGAATGAGCCCGTGCGCTGCACGTTCTCGCACTTGACAAAAAACCGCCCGCCGATGGCTTCAGACAACTCGTGGACTTCCAGCAGCGGGGTCTCCACCACCAGCGGCCGGATGCGGTCGGCAGCCTCAGCAATGTCTTGGTAGCGCAAGGGCAGGTCGGCGATCTTTGGGGACATGGGCGGGCTCTCAGTGGTCTCTGTGAAAGGCTGGGTGCAGGCTGGAGCCGATTTGCGTCAATGTCGAGACCGAAGCGCGCAAATGCAGCTCCCTTTTTGCCGCAAAACGCCGCGCGCTACTTTCGCGACCCCAGCAGGTGACGCGGCATGAGCACGTCCACCGGCCCGTTGGCAAAGCGTGCGCGGTAGAGATTATAAAGCGCGGTCACCCGCCGTGCATAGTCGCGTGTCTCGCCAAACGAAATACTCTCCATCCATACCAGCGGTTCGATCGCATTGGTGCGCGGGTCGCCAAACTCGCGCATCCAGCGGCGCGTGTTGCCCGGCCCCGCGTTGTAGGAGGTGATGGCGAGCAAGTCTGCGTCCTCGAACCGGCGCTGGAGGTCCTGCATATACGCTGCACCGAGCGTGAGGTTATAGCGCGCGTCGCGGGTCAGGCTCTCTTCGTTGAAGTCCAAATCGTGACGTGTCGCCATGGCGCGGGCGGTGGCTGGCAGGATCTGCATCAACCCGAGCGCTCCGGAGCGGCTGACGGCAGCGGTTTTGAACTTGCTTTCCTGCCAGGCGACCGCATGCACCAGCGCTTCATCGACCCGCAGGCCGCGCGCCGGCTGTATGGTCAGCTTGGGCAGGAGCGCTTCCAGCTCGTAAAGACCCCGTTCGGCGGCGTTACGGGCCAAAATCAAGGTGATGCTGCTCTTGCCGTTCTCCCGCGCCAGTGCGACCAGCGCGGCGAAGTCATCGGGTGTTTGTGCTGCCGTGCCCAGCGCAAAGACGAAGCGCTCCGCGAGGGAATCAATCTTCATGTCCCACAGGGTGTTCGCCCAAAAGGTCAGCTCGCGCAGCTCGTCGCTTGTCAGTCCCTTCTTTGGGTTGCCGCGCGGGAAGTCCGTATCGAACAGCTTGCGGCCCAACTCGCTCAAGCAGGCCTGACCGTAGAAAGTGTGCGGATGGGCGGCGCAGGCTTCGAGCTGGGTAGCGGCGTCTTCGTCCCGCGCGCGCGCCTTCATCGCCAGCGCCAGCCAGTAGCGGGCACGGGTCTGCAGGCGCAGGTCTTCGGCGGATTCCAGCGAGCGTTCAAAGGCTTCCTGCGCGGGGTGGGGTAGGGACAGGCGGGTCAGCGCGATCCAACCCTTCATCCATTCCGCTTCCGCGCGATCGTCACCGACTTCCAGCCCGTGGCGCTGAGCGAGGCCGAGGGCGAGGTTGAACTTCTGTTCCTTGAGCGCCTGTCGGATCAGGATATGCCGCGCACGCCATTCCAAATCGGGGACACGCATGGTCGGTGGGATGCGGGCCAGCGCAGCTTGGGCGGCGTCGTGCTCGCCCGCGGCGTCCAGCGCCAGGACTTCGGGCAGTACAAAAGCGGGATGGCGCTGGAACTCAGCGGGCAGAGCATCTTTCAGGGCGCTTTCCCCACCGATGTGCGCGTCAAGCGCCTCGGCAAAAGCACGCCAGTCGTCATCAAGCCGGGCGTAATGACGGCGCGCGTCGGCGCGTTGCTTGCTCATCAGCAGGTGGGCCACGCGGTTACGGTAGTCCTCATCGCGCAGGTGGTCGCCAAAGGCGCGCTCGAACTCCAGCTCTTCTTGGAAGCCAAAGCGCCGCGTGCTCCATTGCCGTCTGACCTCGGCCACAGCAGCTTCGAAGTCGCCAGCCTGCAACTGCGCCTGCAGCGCGCGGCGGCGGCCCGCTTCGGTCGTCGGCTTAAACTCCGCGTAGTATTCAAGCATCTCCGCCGGGGTCCGAACGGCGGCAAGCATGCGCTCGCGCTTGAGTTCCATGGTCCGCGTGCCGGGCCAATGCTGGTTCGCGTTTAGAAAGGCATTGAGCTCGTTGAGGTCGATCGCGCTGGTCGGCGTGTCGGCATCGACGAAGTAGAACCACTGCAGCAGTTTGGGCAGTCCCTCAGGCTGACGGCGCAGGTCAAAGGCGAGCTGCGCGGCCTGCACGTGGTTGCCCGCACGGGCGGCGCGGATGACGTTTGTCAGCGCTTCTTGATCCCCGTCGCCGCGCCCAGAGGTCAGGACCGAGAGCAGGGCGGCGAAGATGGCCAGAATGAAGACCAATGCGGCAAAGACGGGCGTCCACGGGCTGGCAAACAGCCGCGCTGCGCGTTCTCGCAAATCGTCCTGTTCGTCGTTGACGTTCATCTCTTGGCCGTCCCTTGGGCTGCACCATCGCTGGGAGTAACGCACGGTTGCATGGAACCGTACCAACATTTCCTTCCCATGGGCGCACTTCCCCCCTAATTAATGGGTTCATTCGTCAAGATTGCGACAGAGTTGAACGGAAAAGCCATGACAGCCGAGCGAATTAGCGGGTCTTTGACCGCCCTTGTTACGCCCATGCTCCGGGATGGAGAAGTGGACGAGGCACGCTTTGCCAAATTTGTAGAATGGCAGATCCAGAACGGCACCAAGGGCCTGATCCCTGTTGGAACAACGGGCGAGTCGGCGACGCTGTCCCATGCTGAGCATGAAAAGGTTATTTCTCAGTGTGTTGAAGTGACCGCAGGCCGGGTTCCGGTGATCGCAGGCACAGGCTCGAACAGCACGGCTGAAGCGGTCTCGCTGAGCATGGCGGCGGAGCGTGTGGGCGCAGACGCCTTGCTGGTCGTCACGCCCTACTACAACAAGCCCACGCAAACGGGCCTAGTGCACCACTACCGCGCCATCCACGACGCCACTGACCTGCCGATTATCATCTACAACATTCCGGGCCGCTCAGTGATCAACATGAGCGTCGAGACCATGGCCGAGTTGTCCAAGCTTGACCGTATCGTCGGGGTCAAGGACGCGACGGCTGATCTCGTGCGTCCGATCCAGCAGCGGTTGGCGTCGGGTCCAGACTTCATCCAGCTCTCCGGCGAGGACGCATCGATCCTGCCGTTTATGGGCGCGGGCGGTCACGGCTGCATCTCCGTGACGTCCAACGTCGCGCCGCGCCTGTGCGCTGATTTTCATGAGGCCTGGGCGGCGGGCGACATTGCCAAGGCGACCGAAATCAACGACCGCCTGATGCCCCTTCACCACGCGTTGTTCATTGAGAGCAACCCGGTTCCAGCCAAGTACGCGCTCGAACTGCTGGGCATGGTCGAGCCGGGCCTGCGCCTGCCTCTGGTGCCGCTGCAGCAGTCCACCAAGGATGCGGTCAAGCAGGCACTGGTCGCGGTCGGCTTGCTTTAGGCCGCCGGCAAACAGGGAGCCACTCAGCGCTATGGCGCGAAAGAACATCGCTCAGAACCGCAAAGCGCGACACGAGTACTTCATCGACGAAGTGATGGAGGCTGGGATCGCGCTGACAGGGACGGAGGTCAAGGCTCTGCGCGCTGGTCGTGCGTCGATTGGCGAGAGCTAT
Source organism: Alphaproteobacteria bacterium (assembly GCA_965658725.1). Lineage (GTDB taxonomy): Bacteria > Pseudomonadota > Alphaproteobacteria > UBA7985 > UBA7985 > UBA7985. The sequence continues at coordinate 8,771 of CBFHUI010000099.1, forward strand.
GCCACTGAAATCAATGGCGAAATGTGGTGGACCGGGGCGAATATTCAAGAATACGACAAGGGCAACCGCTTCAACCATCCGCCAGTGCGGAACCGCAAGCTGCTGCTCAAGAAGCGCGAGATCAACAAGATCCTCGGTAAGCTCAAGACCAAGGGCGTGACCGTGGTCCCGCTGGCGCTGTACTTCAACGAACGGGGCCGGGCCAAGCTGGAACTGGGGCTGGCGCGCGGGAAGAAGCAGTACGACAAGCGTGAAGCGATCAAGCAGCGCGACTGGGACCGGCGCAAGTCGCGGGTGCTGCGCGGGGACGACTG
>CBFHUI010000100.1:0-8916 GCA_965658725.1 Alphaproteobacteria bacterium
CTGCCGCTGTGCACGGTGTTGGCACTGATGGGGGCCATCTCGGTCATACCGTAGCCTTCAGCAATCGTAAGCCCGGTCGCAGCCTGCCACGCTTCGTGAAGCGCTACGGGGAAGGGGGCTCCGCCGCCCGGGCAGCTGCGCAGGGCGCTGAGATCTGCCGTCCCGAAGCCCTTCGCTGCCATCAACGCCTGATAGATCGCAGGCGGCCCACCGCCAAAGACTGTCACCCGCTCCCGGACCAGCATGTCCACGATGAGGTCAGGCTGAAAGCGCGGCGGGATGACCAAGGTCGCGCCTCTGATCATCGGGTTGGTGACGCCCATCAAGTAACCATAGACGTGGGTAAAGGGCGCAACGGGCAACCAGATTTCCTGCGCTTGCGTGGGCCAGCCCCATTCCATTCGGTCCATGGCGGCGATGATTGCTGCGTGCCGATGATTGATGCGCTTTGGGACGCCTGTGGTGCCGCCGGTGAACAGGATGGCACACACGTCCTCTGGCTGGGCTGTGGCAGGGGCGGGAAAGGGGGTGTCGAGGCCTTCGAACTCGGCTGCTTGAGCAACAACGTCGGCGTCGCTGATGCTTTGTGTCGCGAAGCTCTCAATCGGCTGTTGAGCAAAGACCTGGGCAGGATCGAGCGCGGTGACGAGCCGGATGAAGTTATCTGGTGGGGTGCCGATATTGACCAGCGCAGGCCGCCCGCCAGCGCGTAAAACTGCGAAATACACGGCGAGGAAGGCTGGGCCGTTGGGCAGGAACAGGCAGACGTCGCGCCCTTCAACCGATGCCTGCCACTTCTTGGCCAGCACATCGACAAGGCGCACAAAGGCCCCGTAGCTGATTGAACCGGCCTCGCACTTGATAAATACCCGCTCAGGGTCCGTCGCTGCACTGTGTTCCAGCACGGCACAGAGCGTCTCACCCCGCGTGATTTTCCAAGCCTGTTCCTGCACACCCGCCCCCATCAGCACCTCCCGCCTGTCATCACGATCCATCTGGACAACATACTAAGTAGTATGGATAGTGAAGTGAATAAGTATCAGGGGCATTGAAGCATGAAAATCAGCGCTGAAGAACGGGACATCATCCAAAAGATTCTGAACCATGCCGAAGCTGGTACAACGGACATGACCCCGGACCTGATGCGCAATCCGGTCGAGTACTATGCTTCCAAAGAGCAGTTGGAGCGGGAAGTCAAAGTGCTGTTTCGGGAGTTTCCCCTGATCCTCGGACACAGCAGCGACCTGCCCGATCCCGGTTCTTTCCTGACCAACGATGACACCGGCATGCCCCTGCTCATCACGCGCAACGAGCAGGGGGTGGTGCGAGCCTTCTTGAACGTCTGTCGCCATCGGGGCGCGCGGGTTGAGGACCGGCCTTGCGGCACGTCCAAAACCTTCTCCTGCCCCTATCACTCTTGGACCTACGACAACAACGGCGCGCTGCGGGGCTTTCCCGGTGCCAAAGGGTTCGAAGGGATCGACAAAGGCGATTTTGGGCTGGTGGAAGTCCCCGCGTTCGAGCGCTTTGGCATGATCTTCGTCAGGCCGTCACCACAGGACACGCCGCTGGACATCGACGCCTGGCTGGCCCCGCTGACCGAGCAACTGGGCGGTCTGGATATGGGCTCGCACGTGATCTTTGAGCGCTGGAAGCTGGAGCGGAAGATGAACTGGCGGCTGGCGCTCGAAGGCTTTCAGGAGTCCTACCATTTCTGCCACGCGCACCGGGATACGGCCTGTTCCAACTATCTCGATAACCAGTCAGTCTACCTGCAAAAATACCCGCACGTCCGCCATTCGGTCCCGCTGCCGGTGATTGAGCGTTTGCGGGATCAGAAGCCGGAGGAGTGGGACTACCGCCCCTACTTCATGACCCAGAATTTCATCTTTCCGGCGAACTTCATCCAAGTGATGACCGACCACATCTACGTCCACACCATTCTCCCCACCGGGCACGGCACCTGCACCTTTCAATGCATGATGCTGATCCCCGAAGCGCCACAGTCCGAGAGAGCCGAGCGCTACTGGCGGAAAAATTACGAGGTGGTGCGGGAGGTCTTTAACGAAGACTTCGAGATCGGGGAAAGCATTCAGAAAGGGCTGGATTCCGGGGCCAATGAGAGCTTCCTTTTCGGCAAATATGAATGCTGCCTGCACTACTCTCAAACCGCCATTGCTGACGCGCTGGAAGGCCGATTGCGTGCCTGATTGCGCGTTGTATCGGCTCAGCTTTGACCTAGCTTTCATGGACACACGTCCTTCAGGGAGTCCCTCGCCTTATGTCTGCTTCTAAACTGTTTTCCCCCATTACGTTGGGTGGGATCGAGCTGAGTAACCGCATCATCGTCGCGCCCATGTGCCAATACAGTGCGGACGAAGGCAACGCCACTGACTGGCACCTCATGCATCTGGGCCAGTTCGCGGTCAGTGGTGTTGGGTTGATCCTCGTCGAGGCGACCGGGGTTAGCCCAGAGGCGCGGATATCGCCGGGGTGTCTGGGGCTTTGGTCGGATGAGAACCAGGCCGCGCTGAGCCGCGTGGTGCGGTTCTGTCAGGACTACGGCAACGCCACCATGGGCATCCAACTCGCCCACGCGGGGCGAAAAGCCTCGACCGATCTACCGTGGCTGGGCGCCGCGCCGCTCCCCGCGTCGGATCCGCGGGGTTGGCAGACCGTGGCACCCTCGGCTGCGGCCTACAGCGATGCCTTTGAGACGCCAACGGCGCTGGACGAAGCGGGCATGGCCAAGATCGTCGACGATTTCGTCGCCGCCGCGCGCCGGGCTTTGGCGATTGGCTTCGACGTAGTGGAAATCCACATGGCGCACGGGTACCTGCTGCACCAGTTCCTGTCTCCGCTCAGCAACCAGCGCAACGATGCCTACGGCGGCGCACTCGAAGGGCGCATGCGTTTCCCGCTGGAGGTCTTCTCGGCCGTTCGTGAGATTTGGCCGGCAGATAAGGCCTTGGGTGTGCGGATTTCCGCGACGGACTGGGTGGAAAGCTCCAGTTGGACCGTCGCCGAAGCCAGTCAGTTCGCCGCCGCTTTGCGCGACGCAGGCGCGGACTTCATCGACGTTTCCAGCGCCGGCAATTCGCCCGAACAAAAGATCGACGTGGGGCCGGGCTATCAGACGGGCTTCGCTGCAACCATCAAGCGGGACACGGGCTTGCCGACCATGGCAGTTGGGCAAATCACCGAACCCAAGCAGGCCGAAGCCATCCTGCGCACGGAGCAGGCGGATATGATCGCGCTGGCGCGGGGCATGCTCTACAACCCGCGCTGGGCGTGGCACGCCGCTGAAGCGCTCGACGCCGAAGCGGCCTATGCCCCTCAATACATGCGCACAAACCGCGCCCTCCGTGGTGCGCCTATTCCGGGCAATCCGCCAGTGGCTGGGAAGTAAGGCAGTCTTTCCTGCTGCTTGAACCCTTTGACGGGGCGTGCCTCTGACTTCTAGGGTTTGGCCCCAGTCGGGCAGCAAGGGAGAGGTGTGGACCGGTGAAGACAGCGTTTATTACCGGGGGCGGGAGCGGGATCGGCCGGCTCCACGCGCTTCGTCTTGCGGGGGCAGGCTATGCCGTCGCAATCCTCGATCTGAATGAATACAGCCTGCAAGACACCGCCAGCCAGTCGTCCAACATTCATCCCTATGCCTGTGATGTGAGCGATCTGGAACAAGTCAGTACGGTGCACGATGCCGTGTTGGCGGACCTTGGGCCGATAGACCGTCTGATCAACTGCGCTGCTATCATGCCCGGCGGTCTGCTCCTCGATAACCCGAGTGCGCTGGCGGGTCGGATCATGGCGATCAACTACATCGGCATGACCAACGTCTGCCAGACCGTGATCCCGGCCATGGTAGAGCGGAACGAGGGCGAGGTTATCCTCTATGGCTCGACAGCTGGCCTTATGCCCGTCCCCCGCTTTGGCGCTTACGGGGCGTCCAAGGCTGCGAACAACTTCTATGCGCGGGTGCTCATCGCGGAGAACAAATCCAAGGTTCGCATGACGCTGGTGTGTCCGCCGGCGGTCAATACGCCTCTGCTCGAACAGGCCAAGGACGGCCCACCGATCCTGCACACGGCCTTTGCCCGCCGTTTCCTCACGGTGGAGCCGGGGTTTGTTGTCGAGGCGGCCGAGCGTGCGGTGAAGCGGGGGACAAAGACCTGCTACCCCGGATTTCTTGGGCGCTTGATCGCCTTTGTCAGCTGGTTCACTTAAGCCCCTTTCCCCATGCGCAAAGGCCAGTTTTTTGTTTTTTGCGTTCAGGGGTCGAGAGCTTTCTCTCATTTTTCTATTTTTGGTGGTTCAACTTACGTACTTCTAATATGCTGAAGTCCTTAATTGTTCATCAAATCCGTCCCGGAGAAATATCATGGAACTCGTCGGCCGCATTCTGAACTCTCGCCTTTGGCTCATCATCATGGGGCTGATGCTGACCGCATTTATGCTCATCGGACTCGTTTCAGGTCAGGTCGTTGACGGCGCGGCGACCTTTTGGAACCGCGAACTGACAGAGAACGAGTTGAACATGGCTGCGGTCATCGAGATCGTCTGGAGCGCTCACGTGCTGGGTATGGGGATCATGATCCTCGGCATCGGTCTGTTCGCTGCCGATCCCGTACGCGCGCGCATTGGGGCGGTTGCCGTGCTTGCGGCCATGGGAAGCCAGTTCCTCGCTGCGATCTGGTCTGCCAACTTTGGTTATGCCGGCGCCAATGGCTTCAACGCATTCGCCGTGCTGATCATGGTGGTTCCGTTGATTACCTTGATCGCTTGCTTCTCCAAGCTGAACGCACGCCGCTAGGCTTTGCCGCAACGGGAGGCGGGTGAAACTCCCTCCTCCGTTGTGGTACCATCGGATCACAAGGGTCGTCCGCGCTGTGTTAGGGGAGAGCCTTACCGCAAGGGGTGGAGTGTTTTCCGTGATCCGTAAGTTTTTGGCGCTCGTCGTCGCTGCCGTGTGGCTGGTTTTGCCGCCGATCGCTACGTCCCAACAGCTTAGCCCCTTTGAGCTTGGCCGCGCGCACAGCCAGTGCCACGCGCTTCGCTTGCTGCTGCCCAGTACCGGAATGGATTACGTGGCCTTTCTGGAGCGTCACAAGCAAGGGCATTTCGGCGCGCTGGCGCCGATCTACGGGAGCTATAAGGCCACGGTGGATGCCGACTATGAACTGGGCTACGCGCTTGCCGCAGAAGGACGGGTCGCGCAGAACACGCTCTTTGAACGATATTGCACGGAGATCGAGGGGCTGAGGCGCAGCAAGGGCGATGCGGATCCGTTTATGCAGTGCGTGAACCGCTTGCGTTTGATCGTGTTCGAGCCGTCCCAAACCACCCCTGGCTTTCAAGGGTTTGCTCAACAGGTTTATGAGGACCGTGGCTGCCTGACCCTCCCCGTTCCTGATTGATCGACGCCGGCGCAGGTCAATTCGCCTCGCCCAAACCTATTCCACTGGCGCTGTAGCAGCGTTAAGCTCTTAGTCGTTGGTCTCCATGGAGGCCGTTAGGGCTTTGGGAGGGGACGGAGATGTCTGACAGAAAGCTGAACTGCATGAGCAGTACGACCATGCTCCGGGAACTTTACTGGGGATGCGGTGGGGGTGTCATGGAGTGCTTTTCCGGCGCAGTCGTGGCCGCCAAGCCTTTTGACAACCCGCACCCCTCGTGCGCCAAGGGTGCTGCAAGTCGCCAAGATGGACTAAAGGCAACCCCATCCAAGACGGCATGGCGCTAAAGCCAATTACCCCTGCGCCATCTGACTTTACCACCGACACGTTCGGACACTGCGTGTTGCAGGAGCAGGAAGCTGTCTCGTCACTCGCGATCAATTCATCCGTCTCTTAACCGTGCATCAGGGCGTCGTCGTCCTCGGTCAGTTCCTCTACGAGGAAATCCACTGCGACCTTGATTTTGGCCAGTCGGTGCTTGGGTTGGTGGTAGAGAAGATAGGTTCCGCTGTCCTCATTACGAGAAAGGGCGAGTTTGCAGTCCTCTAGTCTGAGGCAGCGCAAGCGCCCCTCTGCCACCTGTTCCCTCACCCCCCAACTTGGCACCATGGCCAGGCCATGGCCGGCCTCGGCTTCGGCAACCAGCTCCTTACCGATGTTGCATATGTAGGTTGGCTTAGTCTTAACCTCCAACCAGCCCTTCTCGGTCTTTGCCTGCCAATAGACAACGTTGTCGGGGCCGCGATACAGCAGGGTCTTGTGATCCAGAAGATCATCCAGACGACGGGGGTAACCATAGCGATCGAGGTAGCTGGGGGCCGCCACCAGAACAAAATTGTTGCTGTTCAGCCTCCGGGCGATGGCCCGTGCTGGTGGGTGTGCCGTGACGCGAACGGCAATGTCGATTTCATCGCTGGTCAAGTCGCTCAATTGGTCGGTCAGATCCAGATCAACCACCAGTTCGGGGTATCGCTGCCGCAATCGTCGCAGCGCTGGGACGAGCCGATACTCGCCATATCCAGTGATGGCCGAGATCCGCAAGAGCCCGCTGGGCGACGCATGGTGATTTTTCACCAGTTCGTTGGCGTAGCGCAGGTTGTCGACCGTGGGTCGAATGCGCTCAAGATACAGCTGTCCAAGCTCCGTCAATCGAACAACTCGGGTGGTCCGGCTGACGAGGGTCACGCCAAGGTCTTCCTCCAAATCCCGCAGACGCCGCGAGATCGAGGACGCTGGTACGCCCAAGGTTCGTGCCGCTTCGGAAAAGCTGCCCAGCTCAGCCACCTTGATGAAGTACTGGATGGCCTTTAGTTGATCCATAGGCGGTCGTCCTGTGACTCTTGCTCTGTTTCTATTGTTGCTATTACGACAATATAGAAAGCACAAATTAGCCATTTTTGAGGGTAGAAGCCTTCATATATATAGAATTCATTCATAATGAAGGCATTGGGAAGACTCATGAAGGTCATCGAATACAACTCCATCGGAACGCCAGCAGAGGTTCTGGAGATCAAGGACGTCCCCTCGCGTGCGCCGGGTGAGGCTGAGGTTCGGGTGCAGGTGCTGGCCACCCCCATCCATCCCTCCAGCCTGCTTCAAATCATGGGGCAATACGGCACCATGCCTCAGTTTCCGGCTTCGCCAGGTGCAGAGGGCATCGGCAAGGTCGTGGAGCGGGGTGCCGATGTCGGCCATTTGCAGGTTGGTCAACTCGTCCTGTTGACCGGTGTCGGCGGCACTTGGCGCGAAGAAATCACTGCCCCTGCCAAAGCTTTCATTCCCGTCCCGGACGGTGACGTCCAACAGCTTTCTATGGCCGTCGTAAACCCGATGACGGCGCACCTGCTGCTGGAGAGTGTAAAGACGCTCAAGAAAGGCGACTGGATCATCCAGAGTGCTGCAAATTCCGCCGTCGGCGAGTACCTGATCCAACTCGCGGCACAAAGGGGTGTGAAGACGATCAACGTCGTGCGGCGCGACAGCCTCGCGCCGCGGCTCGAGGCCCTCGGTGCGGATGTGGTGCTGGTCGATGGACCGGATCTGGCAGAACAGGCTGTGGCCGCAACTGGTGGTGCTGGTCTAGTCTATGGGATCGATAGCGTGGGCGGAGAAACCTTCTCCCGCATGGTCCAAAGCCTGAACTATGGCGCGACCCTCGCGTCCTATGGTCTGCTTTCAATGCAGTGGCCTGCCCTGGATCTGTCCAAAGTGATTTTCAACGACATCAGCGTCAAAGGATTTTGGCTGGCGAAATGGTTTGAAACCGCTTCACCAGAAGACAAGCAAGCTGCCTTTGGGACCATTCTGCCGCTGATTGCGACCGGCGCCATCAAGTCCACGGTCGATTCTTGCTTTAAGCTGGAAGACATTGCGCAAGCTGTGGAGCGGGCAGGTCAACCGAACCGTGAGGGCAAGGTGCTCCTGACGCCTTGATCCCCCGGTTGCCCCAAACTCTGGTGCCGGAGCTGCTTCGGTGCCGGAGGTTGGGTCTTTCAAGAGACATCGAGCGGGTTTCTGATCGCTGATCACACCCCTTACCCCATTGCGCGCCACCCCTGCCGTTGAAACGATGAAGTGGTGGGAGATCTTGGCAAAACGACTCAATAGATCGGAGTGTGGAAAACGCGCTGCACTTGTCTTGCGTATAAAATACTTGAACGCGGAGAAAAGAATTTTTCGATTTTCACGCAGACCTTTTCGACCAAAGACTGGGCTTAGGCTCAGAAAACGAAGAGATCGCGTTGGAAACTTTGAACGCAAGCACTGATGGATTGACACCGAAAGGGCGTCGCAGCGGTGCGCGCCGTGGCACCTCATTGCGCAACAATGCGCCTCGCTCAAGCGCGTCGCTCACCGGTCGCAGGATACCGGCCTATGCTTTGCTGGATGACGCAGCACTCGGCCGCATTGAGGATCAGGCCGACTGGATATTGGACAAGATTGGTGTTGAGTTCCGGGGGGATCAAACGGCGCTGGACCTTTTCGCTCAGGCGGGCGCGCGGGTTGAGGGCGAACGGGTACGGTTTGAACCGGGTCATGTTCGCACGCTTTGCAGCACGGCTCCGAGTGCGTTTCAGCTTCTGGCCCGCGACCCTATCAAGACCGTGACATTGGGTGACAACAACGTGGTGCTGATGCCTGGGTATGGCTCACCGTTTGTTAGTGATCTTTCAAACGGTCGGCGCTATGCGACGCTGGAGGACTTCCGCAATTTTGTGAAACTGGCCTATCTGGCCCCGGCCTTGCACCATTCAGGCGGCACAGTCGTCGAGCCCACGGATATCCCGGTTAACAAGCGGCATTTGGATATGATGCTCGCTCATCTGACTTTATCGACCAAGCCGTTCATGGGCTCCGTAACAGCACCCGAGCGTGCGCGGGACAGTATCGAAATGGCACGTCTCGTTTTTGGTCTCGATGTCATGGAACGCCACGCGGTGATGCAGGCCAATATCAACGT
>CBFHUI010000101.1:0-8747 GCA_965658725.1 Alphaproteobacteria bacterium
GATCGGTGTTTGCATCCGACCACGTCATTACCCATGCGACCTTCGCCACGTCAGATCGCCGATTCAAGCAGGATATTCAGCCCCTTGACGACGGCTTGGCAAAGATCCGCGCCATGTCGCCTAAGCAGTTTCGCTACACCAGCGACGCGCCCGTCGGATTGTCGGGGCAAACCTACTACGGCCTGATTGCCCAGGATGCGGCTGTCGTGGATCCCAACCTCGTGGGCACGTTTCAACTGCCAATTCGAAACAGTGACGCCGAAAAGGTCGAGTATCTGGGCGTCGATAGTCAGCGGCTCATTTTCACACTGATCTCGGCTGTGCAGGCTCTGGATCACAAGGATCGAGAGATCGATGCCCTCCAACTCCAAGTTCAGGCGTTGGAAGCGCGGCTGCTGAGTCTGGAAACAGGCAGCGTGGTGCGGGCGAAACGCTCCTCACTCTCTCTTGAGCCAATCGAAGGCGTGCGGTCCGACGTCCGGCTGCTGCCGTCTCAATCGCGGGCGCGAAGGGCCATCCCAAACAGCACTTCGCCAACGCTCTAAACACATTCAGACACCACCACTCCAAGGAAAACTTTGTCATGAAATTCCAAACCCTGGCCGCACTGGCCCTTGGGGCTATGGCGTTGCCAAGCAGCGCACTGGCCCTGTCTGTTACTCTTGCCTGGGACGCATCTCGAAGCACAGGCTCTGACTGGTCCCGAGACGTTATGGCGGGGCTGAACCTGTCCTTGCTGGCGCAGGACGGCATCGAAGTAAGCGGCGTCGTCTCCTACGACGGTCCTGAGGATTTTGAAGCCGCACTGGCGGATGTCAGTGCTGATGTTGTCCTAACCGATTATGCCGATGCCAGCGCTATGGCGGCGGGCCCGTTGTTCTTCAATCTTGGAACCCAACCCGCTGAAAGTTGCGCAACCAACATGGTGCATCTGGCCGGTGACGTGGCATTGGGCCGGTTGGCGGCGATCTATATGAACGGGATCAACGCCCAGCGAACTTTTGCTTTCGTCAAAGAATCCGATGAAGGCAAGCGCCACCTCGACGACTTCCGCCGCGCCTTTACCGGCGGTTTAGGCGGGGCCGCTTTTGCGCGGGAAGATCAGGTTGATTTTGAAAACGAGATGGCGATCCTGCGCGTCACAAAGGCTGATGGCGCGTACTTGGACCTCGAGGGCGAAGCGCTCTACCGCTACCTTGATGCCTTCGCGATGGGCGAGGTCCTGGAGCAGACCAAGGCGGTAACGACCTCTCACATCGACTATGACCGCGTGCCTGAAGAAACCCGGGCCGCGTTGGATGCGATGACGCTGGTTTCTGCCTGGAACGCCGACACGGTGGACGCAGCAGACTTCAAAGAAGCCTTCAACGCCGAAACCGGCGCAGACCCGTCCTTTGCCGGTCTGCTGGGTTATGAAGCAGGGACGATCCTGCTCGAAGCCATGGACGGCGAAGGCGATAGCCTTTTCACCAACATTGTCGGCCTCTCCGTGCTGTCACCCCGTGGACCACTGTCCTTTGATGCGCAGGGCTTTGCGATTGTTCCAGTGGGCGCATACAGCTTCACCGATGAGGCGCTTTCTCTCAAAGGCCGAATTGCCGTCGCAGCCGAGCACAACTGCTCGGCCAGCTGAAGCTGAAGTGAAGAGAGGATTGGAATCCCGCCATGAACCGGTTATCGCTCCCCCGCTTGCGCCTTGCCGGGCCGTTGATCCTCTCTCTTACGTTGATGCTAACGATAGGGAGCGGTCGCGGGGCCGTTGATCCTCTCTCTTACGTTGATGCTAACGATAGGGAGCGGTCGCGGGGCCGCTCAGGTCGTCAATACAGGCACGCTGTTCATCACTCAGGACCAAGTGGTCTTTGTCGATGATGACTTTGTGCAAGCCGATGCGAGCAACACGACCACCAACGAGGGTACCCTACTGCTCACCGGCACGCTGCGCTTTATCGATGGCGTGATCAGTGAAGCCGGCGGGGCGTTGACCGGTGGTTGGCAGCAGGAGCCTGACCCGATTGAAGTCCGGCCAGACTTCCACACGGTCTTTCTCAACAGCAATGCGGTCGCGCTTAACCCGTCGGCGCAGCAGGACGGTGGGCCAGTCGACTCACTGATCGACGGTCCGGTCAGACGGCGGGGCAGCGGGGGCTTTGTTTTCCCGACCGGCGATGTACAGGACGGGCAAACCCATCGCGGCTTACTCAGGATGTCGGGACAAGCAGGTCCGAGCGACCTGGACGCGCACTATTTCTGGTCCAATGGTCTGGCTGACTTCGGCGATGAGATGGCCTCACCGCTGGTAGCTGTATCGGACAAAGAGTACTGGCGCGCGTGGGGCGAGCACGCCGTCACCCTTGCCCCTTTCTACGAGACCAGCAGTGCCATTGCGCCTTTGCTCGAAGGGGTTCCGGGTGCGGGACTGGCGAATTTGACGCTCGCGGGCTGGGACGGTTCCGCATGGATCGACCTGGAGGGAACAGCGGCACTTGAAGCAAGCGATCAAGCAGGCTCTGTCGCCGCTCGCGTGCCAGCGCCCCGGACTTACAGCGTCGTGACCTTTGCCGTTCGTCTGCTCGACGGTGCAGACAGCGACGGCGACGGTGTCCCCGATGCCAAGGAATGGGATGCCAACGGCGACGGGCAAGGCCCAGATGACACAGACGGCGATGGGCGCCCAGATATCCTCGACACGGACGACGATGGCGATGGCTTCCTGACCCGTGATGAGGATTGGGACGGCTCTGGCGACCCCTGTGATGACGACAGCAACGGTGACGGCGTCCCCGACTATCTCGACCCGAACACACCGCAAGCTCGTCTGCTGTGGGTCAGCAAGAGTGTTGATCACAGCCGGGTAGAAGCCGGCGAAGCGCTGGTCTGGACGCTTGAAGTGGAAAACCGCTCGGACGTACCAGTGGTCGCCAGCGTGATGGACGTGTTGCCGCTGGGGCTGGCCTTGGACCGCGATCGACTGGCTGAGACCAGCGGCGGACAGGTCGGTGCGCCTGATGGCGTCACACTGCACCCGCAGTTCGATGGACGCGGCCTTCTCCTCCACTGGCCGCGCGTACGGTTGGCCCCGCTGGAGACCTTTAGCGTCAGTTTCCGCACCGAAGCGACCATTGGGCTGGACAGCGGAGTGATCACCAACCACGCCTTCGCCGTCGGCGGAACGGGATCGGCGCAGTTCCATTCCAACCTCGCTGCCGCAGAAGTCTTTGTGGGCGGTAATGGACAACTTGATTGCTCCACCGTCATCGGGCGGGTCTTCAAAGATCTCAACGCCAACGGCTACCCGGATGCGGGTGAACCCGGTCTGCCCGGGGCTCGACTGGGAGAGCACAGCGGTCTTTCCATCCGCGTCGACGAATACGGTCGTTTTCACCTGCCCTGTGCCATGGCTGCGGGGAAAACGGGGGCCAATATTGTTCTCAAACTCGATGAGACCACCCTTCCCACCGGTTTCCATCTAACGAGCGAAAACCCGCGTGTCGTTCGGTTGACCAGGGGCAAGGTTGCCAAGGCAAATTTTGGGGCCTCGCTGGGTCGCGAAGTGGGGCTGCGACTCAATGATTGCGCCTTCCGTGTGCCCCTCGCTAAGGCTCGTGGTCTAACGCCGATTTGGCAAGATCGTCTGTCCGCATTGATTTCAGTGCTGGAACAGCACCCGGCGACGCTGGTGATTTCCTACACTGTCGGGCCAAACGTGCCGGATCCCGTCGTCCAGCAACGGATCGCGGCGGTCGAGGCTTCGGTCCAGCGGCTGTGGCGGCAGAAGTCGAGGATCTACCGGCTGGAGACCGTGGTACAGTTACAGCGGCAGCTCGGCGGTAAAGCCATGAACTGTGACAATCATCTCGACCAGCAGGCCGCCCTGCGACGTCGCAGCGGCAGACGCCCTTAGATTAAGCCTAGAAAAGTCTGAATTTCGTGCGCACATGCGGTATTCAACGCTCTGAATTTGGACCTGTGAGGTTGTCGCTTATGACGCGCTTTTCGATGCTGTTTCTGCCCGGCCTGATCCATCTGGGCTCGCTGTCCGTGGTTGGGGCTGCATGGATTTACCAGTGGAGCGGTCTGCTCCCCTGTATCCTCTGCCTGCAGCAGCGCATCCCGCACTACGCCTTACTGGCGCTGTTGCTTCCGACGGTGCTGCTGTTCCGGTTTGGCCTGTATCGTAAGCTGTTCTACGTCGCAGCAACGCTGGCCATGGGCGCAGCTGTTTTTCTCGCTGGTAAACACGTAGGCGTCGAATACGGCTGGTGGCAGGGGCCTATGTCGTGCGGCGGGTTGGTGGAAAAGATGTCTTCGGCTGACCAATTGTTCGCACTAGAGCGACCAGACTGTTCGAAACCAACGATTATTTGGCCCGGACTGTCTATGGCGACATGGCATCTGCTTGCGGTGCTTCCGCTTCTGGGTTTGAGTCTGATCGGGCTTCGCAGGAACCTGTTTTCACGATCGTCCGGGTGACTTCCGGTCATTCCGTTCTATCCTGTCTGGTACGCGGCGCGACGCACTGAGATAGAGAGGACCAGACCCATGACGCACTATCCAAACCTGCTCAAGCCGCTGGATCTCGGCTTCACGACGCTGAAGAACCGCGTTCTGATGGGCTCGATGCACACCGGGCTGGAGGAGGACAAGACCTTCACCCGCCTAGCCGCTTACTTTGCTGAGCGGGCGGAAGGTGACGTCGGTCTGATGGTCACGGGGGGCTTTGGTCCGAACCAGGACGGCGCGCCGGTCATCGGCGGCGGCTGCATGGAGACCACGGAAGACGCTCAGAAACATCGCGAGATCACACAAGCTGTTCATGCCAACGGTGGCAAGATCGCTATGCAGATCCTCCACGCCGGACGCTACGCTTACAACCCCGCAGGTGGTGTTGCGCCATCGGCCATCAAGTCGCCCATCACCCCAGTCGCCCCGCGCGAGCTGACCACCGAAGGTGTGGAAGAGCAGATACGGGCCTACGTCAACTCGACTGTTTTGGCACGCGAGGCAGGGTACGACGGGGTCGAGATCATGGGGTCAGAAGGCTACCTGATTAACCAATTCCTCGTCACACACACCAACAAGCGCACCGACGAATGGGGCGGCGAGTACGCCAACCGCATGCGCTTCGCCGTCGAAGTTGTCCGCCGCTGCCGCGAAGCCGTCGGGCCAGACTTCATCCTGATTTACCGCCTGTCGATGATCGACCTGATCCCCAATGGATCGACCTGGGAAGAGGTTGTCCAACTCGCCAAAGCGGTAGAGGCAGCAGGCGCAACCATTATCAACACCGGCATCGGCTGGCATGAAGCCCGCATCCCGACCATCGCCACGAGCGTCCCCCGCGCTGCTTTTGCCTGGGTCACGAAGAAGATGATGGGCGAAGTGTCGATCCCGCTGATCACCACAAACCGGATCAACAACCCCGAAACCGCTGAACAAGTGCTTGCTGAAGGTTGCGCAGACATGGTGTCCATGGCGCGTCCTTTCTTGGCGGACTCGCATCTGGTCAAAAAGGCGGCGCAGGGTCGGTCGGATGAGATCAACCTTTGCATTGGCTGTAACCAAGCGTGCTTGGACCACACCTTCTCCATGAAGACCTCGTCCTGTCTGGTAAACCCGCGCGCCTGTAACGAGACGGAACTGAACTACCTGCCCACCGACGCCCGCAAGAACGTCGCCGTTGTCGGCGCGGGTGCGGCGGGGATGCAGGCGTCGATCGTGCTGGATCAGCGCGGGCATGACGTCACGCTCTTCGAAGCCTCGGACAAGATTGGCGGTCAGCTGAACATGGCCGCGGTCATTCCTGGGAAGGAGGAGTTCCATGGCATGCTCGCCTATTTCCGCCGGACGATTGAGCTGTCTGACGTGGATGTCCGGCTGAATACACGGGCGACCGTGGACGATCTCAGCGACTTTGACGAAGTCATCGTCGCTACTGGCGTGACCCCGCGCGATACGGGCATTGAGGGTCAGGATCACCCCAAGGTTCTCACCTACATCGACGTACTCGCCGGCAAAGCCGAAGTCGGTGAGAAAGTCGCCATTATTGGCGCGGGCGGGATCGGCTTCGACGTGTCGGAGTATCTGGTCCAAGAGCACCCGTCACCCACCGTCAATCTCGACGAATGGCTTGAAGAATGGGGGGTTGCTGACCCTGAGACCACCCCCGGCGGCCTCGCTGCCCAAGGCCCCCAGCCGTCGCCGCCTGCGCGTCAGGTCACGCTGCTCCAGCGCAAGACCTCCAAGCACGGCGCGGGTCTGGGAAAGACCACGGGCTGGATCCACCGCTCCTCACTGCGGATGAAGGATGTCACCTTTATCGGCGGGGTGAACTACGAGCGGATTGGCGACGAAGGCATCATGATTTCCGAAGGCGAAGCGCGCGAAAATCCGCGCTGGCTGGACGTTGATAACGTGATCCTTTGCGCTGGTCAGGAATCGCTGCGCGATCTGGCTGAGCCGCTGGAAGCCAAGGGCGTGACCGTCCACATCGTCGGCGGCGCGGACAAAGCCGCTGAACTCGACGCCAAGCGCGCAATCAACAAGGCGGCACGTTTGGCGGCTGTGATCTAATCGCCAGTCGGCTCTCATCGCTGGCGTCCTCTGGGTCGCCAGCGGCTTGTTCCAGCACCTCTCGCGCCCGCGCCAAAGCGCCTTGTACCAGCGCCACTGTCCCTTCTGTTGCAGCCTCATCAGCGTTCAACCCGGCGCGCTCTGGCGACCACTGATCTAAAGCTGACAGCAAGCCGTCCAGCGCGGTGGCGGCTTCCTGATGCAAGGCATGCAACCCGTCTCGCTCAGCAGCCGGGTCGAAGCAGCGCGCGGCAGCGCTGTGAATCCCAGTCGTCGCCACACCAAAAGCACCGATCAAGCCGCTAAGCGCCTGCACACTCGTCGCTTGATCTCCCACAGGCCACCGATCCGCCGTCCAGGGCAGGTCAGGCACGGTAAGCGACAAAGCATCAGCCAGTGGGGCCGTTGCACGCAGGGTTTTCGGGATCTGCGCCGGTAAGGCGTCGCGCGTGGCGAGCAGCATCATCTGCGCTTGCAGCCCCGCTGAAAGATGCTGTGCCAACCACAGGCCAGCGCCGTCGAGTTGGTGCACTTCAGTAAGGGTCAGCAGCGCGTCCACGGCGTCCCCCACCCCCAGCGCAAGCGCACTCAGGCTGTCCTGACAGACGATCATCAGAGCGGTATCCGAGAGCGCTGGATCATGGAGGGCTTCGGCCTCTGCCCCGTCCACACCAAGGGCTGCGAGCAGCGCGGGCAAAGCCTGCCCGGTTTGGTGAGCAAGGAGCACAGTGTTGAAGTCAAAGTCAGGGTCGCTCAGCGCGTCGTCGAGCGTTCCGGCGTTGCTGAGACCCAGCGCATCAGCCAATGCGACCACGCTCGCCGAAAGCGCTGCGATCTGGCCTTCAGCGGACCACAGGCCCCAGACATCGTCCCGAATGCTCATCTTTGGAAACCGTTCGCTCCGCTCAGCCGCGCCGACGACGACCGCCGCCACTCCTGCGGGTCGAAGCCTTTAGCGCGTCTTGTCCAACCGCGATCTGACGCGCCCCGTCCGACATTTTACCCAGCGCGAGTTCAATGGCGAGGACGCGGAAATCGGGCTGGTCTTCGGTATCAAGCGCTTGGCGCATTGCGGCGACGTGCTCGGGCTTGGTGCCGCAACACCCACCGATGATGCTTGCGCCCGCGGCCCGCGCCAGCAACGCGTAAGCTGCCATCTGCTCGACTGTACCGCTGTAAACGATCTCGCCGTCCTCATAGCTGGGAATGCCGCAGTTGGCCTTGGCGATGATGGGTTGCGTCGGGCTTGAGTCTGCGAAACCAAGCACGGAGCTCATCAAGTCGGCTGCGCCCACCCCGCAGTTTGCGCCAAAGCCGTCGAGGCTGAAGTCACCAGCCAACCCGGCAAAGGCGCGCGGGGTCAGGCCCATCATGGTCCGGCCCGCTGAGTCAAAGCTCATGGTCGCGCACACGGGCAGGTTAAAGCTTCGCGCAGCTTCGGCGGCGGCTTCGAGTTCGTCGGGGGCGGAAATGGTCTCGATCCAGACCAGATCGATCCCGCCTTCAACGAGCCCCTCAATCTGTTCTTGGAAGCTGGCAACCGCGTCGGCCTTGTCGAGTTTTCCCAGCGGGGCAAGGATTTCGCCCGTTGGCCCCACCGACCCGGCGACCAGTATGCGGCGGCCGGATTTATCCGCCACTTCCCGCGCCAGCTCTGCTGCGCGGCGATTGAGCGAGGTCACCTGATCGTCCAACCCGTGCAGCTTGAGGCGATGACGCGTGCCGCCAAAGGTGTTGGTGAGAAAAATGTCGCTCCCAGCCTCGACAAAAGACTGATGCAGCGCCTGCACTCGGTCTGGGTGTTCGAGCAGCCAGGCTTCTGGCGCCTCCCCGCTTTCCAGTCCCATGGCGAACAGGTTGGTTCCCGTCGCACCGTCTGCCAACAAAAAGCCCCGCTCCTCGAGGAGTGCGCTAAAAGCCGAGTTTGAGTCCTGCGTATGCACGTATTTCTCCAAGCCCTAATTCACCGCGTCCGGTTATGGCAAAGTGCCTCGTCACCTCGAACTCTGCCTCAACGCCTGACACGAAAGAGGGTATCCAGTCATAATCCTGGCTTGGATCGTTGATATCGACATGGGTGAGCAAACCACCGCCACCGCCAAGCCCCATTTTCACGGGTCCAACCCCGAGAACTGTGAGCCAGCCTGTCGCATCCAGAGCGATAGAACAACAGG
>CBFHUI010000102.1:0-8688 GCA_965658725.1 Alphaproteobacteria bacterium
ATCACCGGCCTGATCGTGACCAAGCTCGACGGGACCGCCAAGGGTGGGGTGATGGTGGCTTTGGCTGACAAGTTCGGTTTGCCCGTGCATGCGATTGGGGTGGGCGAGACGGCAGCGGACTTACAGCCCTTCGACGCGCAAGAATTTGCTCAGGCGCTGACTGGCGTAGACGAAGCCTGATCGCGGCGCGTTCACGGCAATCTTACTGGACCGTTAGGACCGATTTTTGCACCTATGCCTCCGAGACCCGGCACGGCAGGCGCGCTTCTGCGCCGCGCGCCCTCGAATTGAGACAAGGATGAACCCCATGATCAAGCGCTTTACCGCCTTCCTCGCTACTGTAGTTGCGGCCCTGAGCCTGTCGCTCGCCGTCAGCACCACCGCGTCAGCCAAGACCAACGAGGTTTACGGCTTCATGGAATGGGATGCGGAAGCGGCCGCAGCAGCGATTGCGGCCGGGGAACGTGTGGTGATCAACGTATGGGCTACGTGGTGCCCGAACTGCACCAGCCAGCGCCGGGCGTTTGCTATGCTGCTGCAGTCGGACCCCGAGGCCTACGCAGACGTTAAAGTCTTTGCCATCGACATCGATGACGCCGACCGACCCAGCATGGTTGGGCCGCACAAAGCGCGGAAAACGACGATGATTTTCTACAACGACGGCGAGGAAATCGGCGTCTACACGGGTAAGAAGTCCCGCGATATGGCGGCCTTCCTCAACGTATCGCTCTAAGCGCTCGCGGCTGCAGGGCCGCGTCCTCCTCTGCTCCGATTTCGTCAAGGCCCGCGTTGCTACAGCAGCGTGGGCCTTCGCATTTTGGCACCCCTGCGCCCGCAGTGGCTATGCCAGTTGCAGTTTCCGTGTCAGGGTTTTGGTCGTTGTTTGTACGGAGGCCGCTTTCCTGTGACTGAAAACCGCAAGACCCAATTCGACGCGACCGGCGTCACGGCCATGGTCGGCTTTACCCTGCTGATGGCGTTCAATCAGGTGCTGGTGAAGTTCGTAAATACGGGGTTGCAGCCGGTGTTTCAGGCGGGTGTGCGATCCGCGCTGGCGGCGCTGGTGATCATCGGCTTTGTGCTGTTAACCGGCCGGCGGTTTACTCTGAAGCGCGCCTTTCTGCTGCCGGGTTTGATGGTTGGTTTCCTGTTTGCTGCCGAGTTTCTGTTCCTGTTTGTGGCCTTGGATCTGACCACCGTCAGCCGAACAACGCTGCTGTTTTACACCATGCCGCTATGGATGGCAGTGCTCGCGCACCTCTACATTCCCGGCGAGAAGCTGACGCCCGTGCGTTGGGCCGGGTTGGTGGTGGCGATTGCGGGGGTGGTTCTGGTGCTCAGCGAAAGCCTGTTTTCCGAGCGATCGGCAGGGAATTTGGGGTGGTTGGGCGACTTGCTGTGCTTGGCGGGAGCGGCGTTCTGGGCGCTGCTGGCGCTGATCATCCGCATCACGCCCTTTGGTCAGGCAAACAACGAAACGCAGCTTGGCTTCCAGCTGGTCGTCTCTGCGCTGATCCTCATCCCCACCAGCGCACTTTTCGCTTTTGCCGCGCCGGAAAGCGCTGTGTTCGGCCCCATCCTGCGAGACTTCACGCCGTTAATCGGCGGTGTGGTGGTGTTCCAGGCGGTGGTCGTGGTGTGTTTGGGCTTTACCGCGTGGCTGTGGATCGTGCGCCACTATCCAGCGACGCAAATGGCGTCGTTCATCTTCCTCACGCCAGTCTTTGGCGCGGCCTTTGGCGTTTTGCTGCTGGGGGAGCCGTTGACCATTAGGCTGGTCGCGGCGCTGGCGATGGTGAGTGCCGGGATCGTGCTGATTAACCGCAAGTAAAGGCTAGCGGCCCACCGGCTCCAGCGTCTCGATCCGTGGTACCCACGTTTCCCGGGGCTGGTCCTTGATCTTCAGGAAGTGGCTCAGTGACTTCTTGCTCGATGGGAAAGAGTATTCGTCCCACGGGATCTCATCGAACCCGAACCATTTGACCTCCAGCGATTCCACTCCGGCGGCGGCTTGGCCATCGGGGCAATCGGCGTAGAAGAAGACCTGCACCTGCGCGATGTGGGGTACGGTAAACATGCCGAGCAGGGGACCGACAGTGATCCGGGCCTGACACTCTTCCCACGTTTCCCGCGCAGCGCCTTCTTGCAGGGACTCGCCCTTTTCCATGAAGCCGCCCGGGACGGTCCAGAAGCCGCGGCGGGGTTCAATGGCGCGGCGGGCCAGCAGGATGCGATCCTCGAACACGGGGATTGCGCCGACCACGACGCGGGGATTGTGATAGTCGATGAAGCCGCAGTGATCGCAGATCGACCGCTCGATGTGGTCGCCTTCGGGGATTTCGCGGCGAAATTTCTCGCTCAGGGGCTGAGACTGGCTCATCCGTGGTTATCCTTGGCCTGTTCTAGCGCGTGCACGCCGGGCAGCGTTTTGCCCTCCATCCACTCAAGGAAAGCACCGCCCGCAGTAGAGACATAGGTCAAGTCATCTTCCACACCAGCGCGGGCAAGCGCAGCGACCGTGTCGCCACCCCCGGCAACAGAGACCAGCGCACCGGTCTTGGTCTGCTTGGCGATCCAACCGGCGAGGGTGAAGGTCGCTGTGCCAAAGGGGTCAAACTCGAACGCGCCCAGCGGTCCGTTCCACACGACCGTTTTCATCTCCGACATCCGCTCCAGCAGGCTTTCCGTCGCGAGCGGGCCGTAATCGAGGATCATGTGCGTGGCTGGAACGGCATCAACGGTAACGATGTAGGAATCGTCGCCGCCATCGATGGCCTCGGCGACGTTGGCATCTTCGGGCAGGAACACAGCGCAGCCTGACGCCTTGGCCGCGTCGAGGATCTCCCGCGCCGTATCGGTCAAGTCCGCTTCGACCAGCGAGCGCCCCAGATCAAAGCCCGCGGCGAGCAGGAAGGTGTTCGCCATCCCGCCCCCAATCACGAGCATATCAACCCGGCTGACAAGGTTCTTCAGTACGTCGATCTTGGTAGAGACTTTAGCCCCGCCAACAATCGCAGCGACCGGGCGTTGGGGGTCGTCCAGCGCGGCGCTCAAGTTGGTCAGCTCGGCTTCCATAGCCAGACCGGCGAGTGCAGGCAGATGGCGGGTGATGCCTTCGGTCGAGGCGTGCGCGCGGTGCGCGGCGGAGAAGGCGTCATTGACATACAAATCGCCCAGCTCGGCCATAGCTGCGCTCAAGGCCGGGTCGTTGGCCTCTTCACCCGCGTGGAAGCGGGTGTTTTCCAGCACCAGCACGTGACCAGCGGGCAGAAAGTCGATCCCGGCGCGAGCCTCGGCACCGATGCAGTCGCGCGCGAATTGGACCGGAGAGCCGAGCACCTCACCCAGTGCAGCCGCAACCGGCTCAAGCGACATCTCCGGCACGACTTGACCTTTCGGGCGGCCAAAATGGCTGAGGACCGCAACCTTTGCCCCGCGCTCGGTCAGGTGGCGCAGGGTTGGGACCAGCCGTTCCAGCCGGGTCGCATCCGTGACGCGGCCTTCAGCCATGGGAACGTTGAGATCGGCGCGGACAAGAACCGTTTTGCCAGTGACGTCAACATCGTTGAGGGTGAGAAAACGGGCCATGTGGGGGCTCTCTGCTCTAGGGCTGTGGGGACGCGGGATCAGGCGGCGAGAATGTCCGCGATCCGTTGCTTGGTGTCGTCGGAGACCACCAGGCCCAGCTTTGAGCGGCGCCAGATGACGTCTTCGACCGTACGAGCGTACTCGCGTTGCTTGAGATACTCAATTTCGCCGCGCGAAACCCCGCTGCCCAGATCTTCGCCCCAGTTCGCAGCGATGTCGTGGGCCAGCGAGCCGTAGTTGCGCACCAACCGCCACGCGGTCTTTTCGGGCACATCGGGGAAGCGGGCCGAGAAGTGTGCGAGCGCGGCGTCGAAGTCGAGGCCGATTTCTCCGCCGGGCAAAACCGCGCCTTTGGTCCATGCAGCGGTCATATTGAAGAAGGGGGTAAAGTGGTCAACGGCTTCTTCGGACAGCTCGCGATACGCGGTGAGTTTGCCGCCAAAAATCGTCAAGAGAGGCGCGTCTCCGCCGGGCGTGCCGTCGAGGCGGAAGGAGTAATCACGGCTAACCTTGGAGGCGGATTTTTCCTCTTCGAACAGCAGCGGTCTCACGCCTGCATAGGTCCAGACAACGTCCTCGTCCTTGAGCGCGGTCGCGAAGTAGCGGTTCACGGCAGTAAGCATGTAGGTCTGTTCCTCCGCCGTGCAGTGGACATCACGCGGATCGTCGGTGTGCTCGACGTCAGTGGTGCCGATCAGGGTGAAGTCCTGCTCGTAAGGAATGGCGAACAGGATGCGGCCGTCGGTGTTCTGGAAAATGTAAGCGTGATCGCCTTCGAAAGCCTTGGGAACGACAATGTGAGAGCCGCGCACAAGCCGCAGCTTCGCGGGATCGTTGGAGCCGACCACGGCACCGTCGATCTCAGCCGCCCAAGGCCCCCCTGCATTCACCACCGCCCGCGCTTGCGCAGTGGTTTCCGTGCCGTCTTCGGCTTGTAGAGTGAGAGTCCAGAGCGTGCCGTCTTCGGTGCGGCGAGCGCTGGTGACTTTGGTGCGGGTGTGGACCGTCGCGCCACGTGCCTCGGCGTCCATAGCGTTGAGAACCACCAGCCTCGCATCCTGCACCCAGCAATCCGAGTACATAAACCCGCGCTTGACCCAATCCTGCAACGGCGCGCCTTCGGGACCGCTGCGCAGCGACAGTCCCTTTGATCCCGGCAGCAATTCACGCTTGCCCAAATGGTCATAGAGGAACAAGCCCGCTCGGATCATCAGGAAAGGCCGCTGCTCAGGTGAGTGCGGCAGGCAGAACCGCAGCGGCCAGACGATGTGCGGCGCGGCGCGCATGATGACTTCACGCTCTGCCAGTGCGTCACCGACCACCGTGAACTCGTAGTTTTCGAGATAGCGCAGGCCGCCGTGGATCAACTTGGTTGAGGCAGAGGATGTGCCGCTGGCGAAGTCCTTGGCTTCTACCAGCAAGGTTTTCAGCCCTCGGCCCTGCGCGTCGCGGGCTGTCCCGGTTCCGTTCACGCCGCCGCCGATGACCGCGAGATCGAAAATCTCCATGCTGTGCCTGTCCTCTTACTCCGGAACCGCGTCGGCCCGGTCTATGATGTGCAAGTACGACCCCATGGTATTGCCTTTTCGGTGCCCGAGTAGGCCCAATGATGCCTGTCTGCTGTCCATCGCTTGAAACAGCGAAGGCGGTTCGAGGTTTTCGGCGGTGGAGGCGTGGAATTCGTGGCCATTAAGCCGTGAGCCAGCCCAGAAATCTTCCGGCGCAGTCATGGAACGATAGCCCAAGGTGCGCGCTGCGCCGTCGCTGTAGTGCGTCACGACAGGCAGCAGACCTGCCATTTCAAACCGTTCTCCGTTCACCGTCATCGCCTGCCCCAGCGCCATGTAGCCCCCGCATTCGCCATAGATCGTTGCGCCGCGTGCGTGGGCGGCGCGGAGCGAATCGCGAAAGGCATCGGCGCGGGAGAGCGTGGCGGCGTGCAGTTCAGGGTAGCCGCCGGGCAGGAACACAAGCGTTGCATCATCCGGCACGCGCTCGTTGGCCAGCGGAGAGAAAGACTGCGCCTGCTCGGGCAACCAGTGTGGGTAAATAAACGAAAACGCCGCATCGCGGGCCACGGCTACCCGCGCATCAGCGGGAAAGAACCCCTGCTGCAAAGGCTTATCCGTGCTTGGCATGGGCCGGGCGAGGGCGCGCAAAGCGGGCAGGTCGAAGTTCTTCTGGATCACCGCGGCGAGGCGCTCGGCCTGTCCTTGCATGTCCGGCAGTTCGCGCGGTTGGGTCAGGCCAAGGTGACGGCTGGGCCAGACCAGCTCTGGAAGCCGCGGCAGCGCGCCCAGAACCGGCAGGCCGACCCCCTCTAACGCCGTGCGCAGCATGTCTTCGTGACGGGCGGAGCCGACGCGGTTGAGGATGACGCCCGCAAGGGTCACAGCCGGATCAAACCGTTGAAAACCCTGCGCCAGCGCCGCGACGGAGCCGGACATGCCCTTGGCATCGATCACCAGCACCACGGGCAGATCAAGTTCCTTCGCCAGCGAAGCGGTCGAGCCATCGCGGCCATTTTGCCCCGGCTGCTGCACCCCGTCGAACAGGCCCATGACCCCTTCGATGACGCACAACTCAGCCCGTGCGCCGCTTAACACCGCGCGCAGGCGGTTTGGAGACATGGCCCAGGGATCGAGGTTGGGGCAGGGGAGACCGCTGGCCAGTGTGTGAAACTGGGGGTCGATGTAGTCGGGTCCGACCTTGAAGCCCTGCGCTGCCATCCCTGCCGCGCGGAAGGCAGCAAGCAGGCCAAAGGTCAGGCTGGTTTTGCCCGAGCCGGAAGACGGCGCGGCGAGGATGAACCCGCTTGCCATCTCACTCAGCCATTCCAGTGCAGCTGCTCGCGCAGCGGAACAACATCGCCAACCACGATCAGCGAGGGGGGTTTGAGGCCGGCGTTCTCGACGTCGACTGCGCAGGTTTCCAGCGTCGACATGAGCACGCGCTGATCGTCATAGGTGGCTTTGCACACCACGGCGACCGGCTCATCCGCAGGGCGTCCCGCGTCGATCAGGCGCTGTGTGATGCGGGCAATATGCTTGATGCCCATAAAGATCACCAGAACCGGTGAGCCTTTGGCCAGTGCGTTCCAGTCCAGCCGCTCGTCCGGGACATCGCCGCTCATCGAATGGCCCGTAACAAAGGAGACGGCGGCGTTGACTGTGCGGTGTGTGACCGGGATGCCTGCATAGGCCAGCCCGCCGACACCTGCGGAAATCCCGGGCACCACTCGGAAATTCACCCCCGCTTCACGCAGCGTCAGCGCCTCTTCCCCGCCGCGACCAAAGACGAACGGGTCTCCACCCTTAAGCCGCACCACGCGCTTTCCCGCCTGCGCTAGACCGATCAGGCGTTGGGTGATGTCGGCTTGCTTGGGCGAAGGGCGGCCGCCGCGCTTGCCGGCAAAGACGATCTCCGCCGCTGCCGGTGCAAGCGACAGCAACCGTTCGTCCACCAGTGCGTCGTAGACGACTGCATCCGCTTGCCGCAGCGCTTCCGCGCCCATCAGCGAGATCAGCCCCGGATCACCGGGGCCTGCTCCGACAAGCCAAACCCAGCCGGGTTCGAGAACGGGAAAGGAATAATCACGAATCATGGGGTGTTTTTCAGCACATCCTAAGCCTTAACGCCTAGACCTATGCGCGCATGGCACGAACCAAGACTTGGCATCTGCGGCAGAAACAGGCTTTTGTGCGTCTATGAGTGTATCAACCGTCCCTGCGCCAAAGAAACCTGAGGACACAACCGAGCTTCGGCGCGGGTGGACCACAGGCGCCTGTGCGGCTGCCGCTGCGGCGTCAGCCTTTGGTGCCTTGCGCGGGCAGGGGTTCGAGGATCCGGTAAGCCTGCGCCTGCCCGGCGGTCAGGAGCCGGCTTTTGCGCTGGCTTTTGAGCAGGCAGGTGAGGGCTGGGCGGAAGCGGGCATCATTAAGGACGCAGGCGACGACCCCGACATCACCCACGGCGCGATGGTGCGCGTGCGGGTGTCTTGGGGAGCGGTGGGCTCTGGCTTGCAGTTTGTTGCTGGCGAGGGCGTCGGCACGGTGACCAAGCCCGGCCTGCCCATCGAAGTCGGCGAAGCCTCCATCACCCCCGGACCGCGCGGGCAAATGGAAGACGCCCTGCGCGCCCGAAACGATGGGGCTGTTCCAGACCTGATTGTGGAGCTGTCCATTCCCGGTGGTGAGGCCATGGCGGAAAAGACGCTAAACCCTCGCCTGGGCGTGCTTGGCGGGCTGTCCATTCTGGGCACAAGCGGAGTGGTCATTCCCTATTCCTGCAGCTCGTGGATCCATTCCATCCATCGCGGCATTGATGTTGCCCGTGCGCTGGGCATCGGTCACGTGGTTGGTTCGACCGGGGACACATCAGAGCGCGCGGCACAGGCCATGCTGCGGGTGAGTGATGAAAGCCTGCTCGACATGGGTGATTTTGCCGGTGGGCTGCTCAAGTACATTGCCCGTCACCCGGTTCCACGCCTGACCCTCGCCGGGGGGTTTGGCAAGCTGACCAAGCTGGCCCAAGGCGCGCTGGATCTTCATTCTTCCCGCTCGCAAGTCGATCTCGCCTTCCTGCGCACCCTCGCACCGGAAGACGAGATTGTGTGGGACGGCGTGGACACGGCGGCGCAAGCGTTGCTCGCCTGCCAGGCGCGCGATGTCCCGGTCGCCGATCGCGTGGCATCTCACGCGCAAGCAGCGGCGCAAGCTGTTGCGGGAGACATTGCTGATTGCCGGGTGGACGTGCTGATTTTCGACAGAAAGGGGATGCTGGTTGGCCGCACGGACTAGCCCGTCCCACCACGTCCTCGTTTTGGGCGGTACGGCCGAGGCGCGAGCGCTGGCGCAGGCTCTCGGTTCAGCCGGGCTGCCCGTCACTTTCGCCCTGCTCTCCCCCACTGGGAGCGTGGAGCCGCCCCGCCACTGCCGGTTGCGCGTTGGTTCCTTTGGCGGCGAAGAAGGTCTGCGGACCTTTCTGACGCACGAAGGCATCACCGTTTTCATCAATGCGCTTCACCCTCACGCCGTGTTCATGCAGCAGCGTGCGGTAGACATCGCGCGGACCCTAACCATCCCAACATTCCGCTTGCAG
>CBFHUI010000103.1:0-7644 GCA_965658725.1 Alphaproteobacteria bacterium
CTCTCGGGTGCCGCCACCCAGACTGTCAGCAACATCACCCAACCCGTCTTCGTGCAGCGCCCCAGTAAGCAGGATCGATCCACCCAGCACCAGCACTGCCGCCACCAACGGGTGCAGCCCGAGCGCATTCAGCGTCACAAGCGCCACCATTTGCGCCAGTCCTATGAGCAATCCAACCAGCGGAAAGGCCCAGGCGGCGCGCGCAGCAGAAATAGAGTCGCGGAAAAGGAATGACGGCAGCGGGATGCGCGTCAGAAAAGCAAGGCTGGTGCTCAGGCTTCCCAAAGCCCCTTTCCAACTCAACATGTCTTGCCTAAGCCCCTTAGCGACGATTGATTTTTACCGCTTTACCGCGAAGTTGACCCCATGACCACTGATCACAAGCCTATCGCCTCCCTCGACGAAATCCGCGCGCTGCTTGACGAACTGCCCGCGATCGACAGCGACGCTCAAGCTGCCGCTGTCGCGCGCAACGCGATCCTCACCAAACCCGCGGGCGCATTGGCCGACCTTGAAGACATCGCCATCTTTATGGCTGGTTGGCAGGGCAAGGCGAGGCCAACGGTGAACCACCCGCGAACAGCCGTGTTCGCAGGGAACCACGGCGTTGCGGCGCTTGGCGTGTCGGCCTTTCCTGCTGAAGTGACCGCGCAGATGGTGATGAACTTTCAGGCTGGGGGCGCAGCAGTGAACCAGCTGGTGAAAGACCTCGACGGCGATCTGATGGTCTACGAAATGGCGCTTGAGCAGCCCACGGAGGACTTTACCCAGCAACCCGCGATGAGTGACGAAGCCTGCGCGCAAGCGATGGCTTATGGAATGATGGCGGTCGAGCCGGGGGTTGATCTGCTTATGCTCGGTGAAATGGGAATTGCCAACACGACCTCAGCCGCTGCGATTTATCACGCGCTCTACGGTGGCAAGGCGGAAGACTGGACCGGGCCGGGGACAGGCGTCGAAGGCGATGCCTTTGCCAACAAGGTGCGGGTGGTCAGCGAAGGCGTGCAGCGCCATGCAGAAGCCTCCCGCGACGGTCTGGACGTTCTTGCGCGGTTGGGCGGCAAGGAAATCGCAGCCATAGCCGGAGCCATCCTTGCCGCTCGCATGGCGCGGGTGCCGGTGATCCTAGACGGCTATATCTGCTGCGCCGCGGCGGCCTGCTTGCACGCTTGGGCACCAACATCGATCGACCATTGCCTCGCCGGACACCTGTCGGTTGAAGGCGCGCATCGCGACGTGCTCGATCGGCTGGGCAAGACGCCGATCCTGCAGCTGGGCATGCGCTTGGGCGAAGGGTCCGGCGCGACGCTGGCCGCACAAGTGGTGCGCTCGGCCTGCTCCCTGCACAACGGCATGTCGACCTTCGAGGATGCCGGGGTCAGCGAGAGCGTCCATTAAGCCCCTTTTCTTTTCCTGCAATCCTGACAGCTTAAGGGCATGACAAGCGCTCTGCCCCTCAAAGGAATAAACGACCAGCTCGAAGCCACGCGCGGGCTGGTGTCTTTCCGCATCGTCACCGCCATGCGCTGGATCGCCATCGCCGGACAGGCAGCGGCGGTCATGGTGGTCTACTTTGCCATGGGCTTTCAGCTGCCGCTTGGTCTGGCCATGGTCCCGATCTCGGTCAACATCGCCGTCACCATCTGGGCATGGCGGCGGCGGCGGCAACTGGGGCGTGATGCGCAGTGGCTGCAGGACCAGGAAGCTGGGCGGTACCTCGCCTGGGATCTGGTGCAACTGGGCTTGCTGCTTGGGCTGACCGGCGGGGTCTCTAACCCCTTTGCCATCATCATCCTCGCGCCCGTCACCGTTTCCGCGTCCATCCTGCAGCGAACGACGACATCGATCCTGGCCTTCCTCGCCATCGCGATTGTGACCCTGCTGGCGCTCTATTCCCTGCCGCTGCCGTGGTCGAACGTCCCCGTTATCTTCCCCGTTACATTCCTCGGCGCGATCTGGGCATCGCTGGTTCTGTCGATCTTGTTCGTCGCGCTTTACGTGTCGTGGCTGGCGCAGAGGGCCCGAGACATGTCCGAGGCACTGACCGCTTCCCAACTGGCACTGGTGCGTGAGCAGCGAATGTCGGCGCTGGGCGGGCTGGCCGCTGCTGCAGCGCATGAGCTGGGCTCACCCCTTTCGACCATTGCTGTTGTCTCGAAGGAACTGCTGCACGACCTGCCCAAGGGCTCACCACAGGCGGATGACGCCGCGCTGCTGGTGCAGGAAACAAAGCGCTGCCGCGATATTCTCGTGGAACTGGAACAGCGCAACGCCGGACCGCCAGACAGCGACGATCCCTACCACCACCTTCCTGTTTCCACCCTGCTTGAAGTCGCCGCGCACCCGCATCAGCAGGACCGCGTCGCCGTGACCATCATCGCCGATCCAATCCACCGCGATGAAGACGACGACGAGGACGACGACGATCTAGATGTCTCCCTGCTCGATCAACCGACCATCCCGCGTCGCCCGGAGCTGATCCACGGTCTGGGCAATTTCATCCAGAACGCCATTCAATTCGCCCGCTCAGAGGTGACGCTACAGGCGACGTGGACCAGCGACACGCTGCGGATCCTGATTCTCGACGATGGGCCCGGATTTGACACGGCTATTCTCAACCGCTTGGGAGAGCCGTACGTGCAAGGCGCAGGCAGCCGAACCCGCGCCCGAAGAGGCGCGCGAACGCGGGGCGACGAGGGCGGAATGGGGCTGGGTGTGTTCATCGCACGCACGCTGCTGGAGCACACGGGCGCGACCGTGGACTTCACAAATCGTCGCAGAGGCGGGGCATCGGTTGCTGTAACGCTCAACCGACATAGTTTAGTGGATGAGAATTAATATCCGAGCGATATGAACCCCCGTTCTGACCCCGCTTGGTGAGCAAAGAGAAGACCGATGTCTGCACTTATGTCCATGGAGACGAGCGAAGCGGCAGCCTTGCAGGGCGATGTAGATCGCAGCTTGCTGATCGTTGACGACGACACGCGTTTTGCTGAACGCCTGTCTCGTGCACTGGAACGCCGCGGCTTTGAACCCGTAACGGCAAACTCCGTCCGCGATGGGAAGGAAGCTGCCTCGTTGAGCCCGCCGGCCTTTGCGGTGGTTGACCTGCGACTCGAAGACGGTAACGGCCTTGATGTTGTCACGGCCCTGACCGAAGCCCGGCCCAACAGCCGCGTAGTCGTCCTGACCGGCTACGGCAACATTGCAACGGCAGTATCAGCGGTAAAGCTTGGCGCGCATGACTATTTGCCCAAGCCCGCCGATGCCGACGTGATTGAAGCGGCGCTGTTGTCGGGTGACGGCCTGTTACCGCCACCGCCTGAGTTCCCCATGACGGCGGATCGCATCCGCTGGGAACACATTCAGCGCATTTACGAGCAGTGCGACCGCAATGTATCAGAGACGGCGCGCCGCTTGCGGATGCACCGCCGAACCCTGCAGCGGATCCTCAACAAGTACGCCCCTCGCGTCTAGAAGATCGACCGCTCTCGCACCAGCCGATCGGCGGCGTTGGTTGCGTATTTCATCAGCAGCGCACGACGCCGTGCGCTGGATAGCGGGTCGCTCTGCTTAGGTGGCCGAACCTCAAAAGCCTCGAAGTTATCAGCGAGAATGACCCCGACATCCCCTGGCAGTTGCGGCAGCGGGAAGTCCGGGTCCACGGCGAAGCTGAACCGATCACAGAAGCCAAGATATTCCTGCCACTTCTGATCAACGCGATAGTCATCCAAGCATGACTTGATCTCAATCGCCCAGAACTGCCCCTTTGTGGAAAGCGCCATCACGTCGACGCGCCGCCCCGTTGGCAGCGTAAATTCCGGCAGCACAGACCACCCCAGTGCATGAAAGTGCCCGATCACGCCTTTAAGGATCCGCGCCGTGATGTCCACGCGCGAAATACCAAAGCCCAGCCCAAGGCCGAGGTTTGACTGAATCGCCGCCTCCGCGGGTGGGTCATGCTCAAAATCAGACATAATGTGACTATGAACCATCTTTGTTCTCTAATTCAAGAAGCCATGCTGCCCATATTTTGCGCAAAGGCGAGGAAGCCTGCGGTATTTCCCAGCACTTCAAGCCCATCGTCTAGAGCCCGTAACAAAGAGCATCATAACTTGATCCATTGCAGTGGAGTATCAATGACGTGATGGCTGAGCAGACAGCTGGAACACCAGCAGTGGTAAAATGGTTCAATCCGACCAAGGGTTTTGGATTTGTAACGCCGGGTGACGCAAAGTCGGACGCCCTTCTCCATGCAAGCGTGTTGGCGAAACAAGGCAAGCGCTGGCTTCAGGAAGGCACCCGCGTCGAGGTTGTGCTCGAAGAAGGGCCGAAAGGTCTTGTTGTCGCGGAATTGCTCGCCATCGAGGAATCAGAGGACCAGAGCGACGACGACAGTGGCGTCGATTGGGTCGAAGCCGAGGTCAAGTTTTTCAACTTTGCCAAGGGCTACGGTTTCGCCGTTGTGGATCAGGAGACGCCGAACTCACAAGATGTCTTCTTCGACAGCCGTGTGCTCGCCCAAGCGGACCTTGATCCCCCACGACCCGGCGACCGCTTCCACGTTCAGCTGACCGACCGCCCGCAGGGCCGCGCCGCTGGTCGCATTAAAGCGCTCTGACCCAACCCTCGATCCGATCCAGCGCTTCGTTGATAGCTTCTGTCGAATTGGCGAAGGAAAGACGGATATAGTCTGACCCCGCATCCCCGAACGATGTGCCAGCAATTGCGGCAACGTTCAGCTCCTCCAGCCAGATGTCCTGCACCTGCTTCGCCTGTAGCCCTAGTTCGCTGATATTGGGAAAGGCGTAAAACGCGCCTTTGGGCCGGGCCGCGGTGATGCCGGGCATGGCGGTGAGCCGGGCATGCACCAGATCGCGCCGCCCTTGAAACGCCTGCCGCATGCTGTCCACCGCATCCTGCGGCCCCTCAAGCGCCGCCTGCGCTGCGAATTGAGCGGGGGCGTTGACGCAGGAGTGGACATTGATCGCCAGCTTCGTTGCCGCGCCGATCAGCGCCTGCGGCCAGATCCCCCACCCCAGCCGCCAGCCGGTCATGGCGTAGGTCTTGGACCAGCCATCCAGCACGATCAGCCGGTCGCGCAGGCTTTCGAACTGCAGCAGCGTCTGGTGCGCCTGTCCGTCAAAGTGCAGGCGTGAGTAAATCTCATCGGACAGTACGGCGCAGTTCGGAAACGCCTCCAGCCCCTTTACCAGCGCCTCAACCTCTGCCGCGTTGTTCGAACCGCCGGTTGGGTTGCCGGGACTATTGAGGATGATCAGGCGTGTGTTCGGGGTCAGCTTGGCGAGAATTTCGTCAGCCTTGAAGCTAAAACCCTGTGCTTCGTGCAGGCCATAGGGCACTGGCGTCGCGCCGCTGTAGGCCGCCATCGAACGATAAATGGGGAAACCCGGGTCCGGGTAGAGGATCTCTCGCCCCGGCTCGCCCAATAGCATCATGGCAAAAGCCATGGTGACTTTTCCCCCTGGAACTACGAGGACAGAATCAGGGCTGACGGCCTGATCGAAGAAGCGATCGTAGTAAGCCGCGACACTCTCCTTGAGGCCATCCGTCCCCGGCGCGGGCGTATATCCATGGTGGCCGTCCTGGAGCGCACGGACTGCAGCCTCAACAATATGCGCCGAGGTTTTGAAATCTGGTTGGCCGATCCCGAGGTTTATGACGTCTTTTCCCTGCGCACTCAGCGCTTGCGCTCGCGCCAGGACGTCAAATGCGCTTTCGGTCTCCAGAGCGAGTGATTTTTGGGCCAACATCATTTGTCTGCTTTCCAGTCCATTTCTCAGAATTTTTCACTATTTTCGAAAAGCTATTCGATCAATCAACGCAGTTCGATCCGCAAGTTCCTCAACGCGCCGTCCCGGAGTTTGAAAGTGGCATGACCAGTGCTCCATCCCTCGTGGGCGCAGTTGCGCTGCTGTGGCGTGAAGGTTGCACCACGATAGCGCGGCCTTTTGTGCCGACCTAAGCAAAAATCATTAAGCCGCAACAATGCGGCGAGGAACGAGTAATGATTGAGACAATTAACTGGACCCGGAGGGTGCAGCTGGTCACGACCAGTGCGCTGATTTCGGTAGGCCTGCTGGCCTTTGCGTCCACGGCTGATGCTCAGAATGGGGTAAATTTCGACCCGATCGCATCAAACGTGGAGCAGGCTTCTCCCCAGGGCGGGCGCGATATTCCCAATGGGATTCCTTTTCAGATTTCTGTTGACGGTGTTCCGATCGACGGCTCGTTGGGCACGGCCGAAGACGATCAGCGCACCGTAGACGTGGCGCTCGACCGTATGGATGTGCAGCTGACGTTTGACGGGCTTCGACTGGACAAGGCAGCCAATATTCAGGCCAACAAAGCCGGTGCGAAGGTTGGTGAAGAAGTCGTCTTCACGCCGTACTGGAACTATGGATCCTTTGTCGAACGCGCAGAAGTCCGCATCTTTGATGCCGAAGCCTCTGATCGCGACCGACCGCTGACCGTCCTGCCCCTGCCGGCAGGCCGCTCCGTGGGCTGGACGCTGCCGGAAGGCATCGAGGGCGATCTGAAGTACGTGCTCCGACTGTACAACAAGAACAACCGCTTTGACGAAACCATCGCGCACCGGCTCCAGCTCTTCGCTGACGATCATGGTCAGGAAGACAACGCGCCTGTGCAGCAAGCGGGTTACGGTCAAAGCTCTCTGGCCAAATCAAATATCGCAGTGGGCGGCGGTACTGTAACGGTCTTTGGGGAGAATGTGCCACCGAACAGCACGGTCTACGTGCTCGGTCTGCCGGTTCCCGTGGACAGCAAAGGCAAGTTCGTCACCGAGCAGCTGCTCCCTGCTGGCTCGCACAATGTGACCATTGCGGTGCTGGACGATAACAGGCGCGGGCTGGAGTTTCAGCGCAACCTTTACATCCCCGACAGCGACTTTTTCTACGTCGCTTTGGGTGATTTGACGGTGGGCGCGTCTTCGGTGTCGGGTCCGACGGAACTGGTTGGGGAGAACGGCGGCTTTGGTGAGAACTTCTACACCAATGCCCGGCTCGCCGGCTTCTTGAAGGGCAAGGCTTTCGGTGACGTCTATGTCACGGCGCAAGCTGATACCGGCGAAGCTTCGGTTCAGGAGATCTTTACCGGCATCCTCGACAAGGATCCGACCTCCCTGATCGACCGGATCGACGACAACCGCACCTATACGACCTTCGGCGATGACTCGTCGATCACCGACGAAACCCCATCGCAGGGCAAGTTCTTCGTCAAGGTGGAGAAGGGCAACAGCCACGTCATGTGGGGCAACTTCTCGACGTCCATCACCGGCACCGAGTTCGCCAACGTCAACCGTTCCCTCTATGGCGCACAGCTCAAATTCCGTTCCGAACAAGCCAATAGCAATGGCGATGCTTACCTTTCGGTCGACGCCTTCGCGTCCCAGCAAGGAACGGTTCCGCACCGTGACGAATTCCGCGGTACGGGCAACTCGGTCTACTTCATGTCGTTCCAGGATCTCGCCGTGGGCGGAGAGCGTCTGACGGTCGAAATCCGAGATCCGTTCAATAACATCGTCAAGGATCGCCGCGCCAACCTCGATGCCAAAGCTAAGTTCGGCATTCTGTCGGCAGGCTTGGGGCTGGGCTACTCGGACTC
>CBFHUI010000104.1:0-7419 GCA_965658725.1 Alphaproteobacteria bacterium
GCAACAACGGCGGCGGTCGCGTGACGTCTCAGGCACTCGGCGAAGAAGGCAACAACGGTGGCGGTCGCGTGACTTCTCAGGCACTCGGCGAAGAAGGCAACAATGGCGGTGGCCGCGTGACCTCGCAGGCGCTCGGCGAAGAAGGCAACAACGGCGGTGGCCGCGTGACGTCTCAGGCGCTTGGCGAAGAAGGTACCGTTCGCTTTGGAAGCCAAGGTACAGCAAGCGCACCAACCAGCTTCTGGTCGCGCTTCTTCTCCAACAACGATTAAGCGTGAGCGGCCCCTTCTGGGGCCCCACACCCGATCAAAGAAAACGGGGCGCGGGAGACATTCAATCTCCCGCGCCCCGTTTCATTGTGCGTGCCGCTTTGATCAGCGCAGTTCGCGGCGGAGGATTTTGCCAACAGCGGACTTTGGCAGTTCGTCGATGAATTCCACCACCTTCGGACACTTGTAGCCGGCGAGATTTTCTTTGGCGAAAGCGATAATGGCTTCGGTGGAAACCGAGGCGCCCTCTTCGAGCACCACGCAAGCCTTAACCGTCTCATTGCCATCATCGCCCTTGACGCCGACAACGCCGACTTCAAGCACACCGTCGAGGCCAGAGAGGATGTCTTCGATCTCGTTCGGGTACACGTTGAAGCCGGAAACGAGGATCATGTCTTTGATCCGGTCCACGATGCGGTAGTAGCCGTCGTCTTGGATGACCGCGACGTCGCCGGTTTTGAAGTAGCCATCTTCGGTCATCACTTCAGCCGTTGCATCCGGGCGGTTCCAGTAGCCGCGCATGACCTGTGGACCGCGCGCCTGCAGTTCGCCCGGCTCCTCGATCCCAGCCTCGGTGCCGTCATCCTTGATAATCCGCACTTCAGTATGCGGCAGCTTGACCCCAACGGTACCCAATTGGATCCCGGTAATCGGGTTCGCGGTCAGGACCGGAGACGTCTCCGACAGGCCATAACCTTCGGTAATAGGCGAGCCGGTGACTTCCTGCCAGCGCTCTGCGGTCGCCTTGGGCAGCGCCATGCCGCCCGAGGTGGAGAACTTCAGGTTTGAGAAGTCCAACGCGCGGAAGGCCTCATCGCCGAGCAGGTTGTTGAACAGCGTGTGAATGCCCACAAAGATCGTGAACGGCGTGGACTTCAGCGCGGCAACAAAGGTCTTGTTGTTGCGCGGATCTGCTATCAACAGCGTGTGCGCGCCCACTGCAAAAGGTAGCAGGATGTGCGCGTAGAGCGGCATGATGTGGTACATCGGCAGACAGCCAACCAGCGTCTCGTTGCCGTATTCAAAGGCCCCCGGCGTCAGTGCAATGTTCTGCAGTGCGTTGGAGATGATGTTGGCCTGAGTCAGCATCACACCCTTGGGCGCGCCGGTGGTGCCGCCGGTGTACTGCAGCAGAGCCAGTTGATCGGCCGCACGCTCATGGTTTGGCGTCGGCAGCGACTTGCCAGCCTTCATAGCATCGCGGAACGCGACAGCGCCGGTCGGCAGATCCTCCAACGCAGGCGCGCCAGAGCGGGACACGACAAAATCGATCAGCCACTTTTTAGGCACGGGGTGACAGTCCGTGCGGCTTACCGCGACGCGGTGCTGGACGGTCGTGCCTTCGAGCGTTGCATCGGTGAAGGTTGGGCTGCGGTAGGCCACAATCGCCTTCGCGCCGCTGTCTTCGAGGACCACGCGGATTTCACGGGCGGTGTAGAGCGGGTTCGCCGGAACCGGCACAAAGCCCGCTTTCCAAATCGCCATGAACGTCACCGGCGCCATCATGAAGTTCGGCATCTGCACCATGACCCGGTCCCCCGGCTCCATCCCCGGCAAGCTCGCCAGATAGCTGGCAAAGTCATCCACCATCCCGCTGAACTGGCTGTAGGTGAAGGTCTGGGTGATCGAGGTGTAAGCGGGCCGGTCGCCGTAGGTCGCTACAGCATCTTCGAGCATGTCGAGGATGTGGGTGTAGCCCTTTGGGTTGATGTCCGCTGGGATCGTGTTTGACATGGCGTTGTGTCCTCCCGCCCTGTGGTTGTTCTCTGCTCCTCCAAGCATGTGCGCGGACACTAGGTCTTTGCTTTGCCCGGCGCAACGTCTTGCCCCGGTTTTCCCGCTGAAATCACCATGATTTTTGCCGCATAGAACGGATGCCGGGAGCAAAGTTTGCAAAGCTTGCGACCGCCAATTGCGCAGACTCGCCCCGTTTGCGCCGCTTTTTCCGATCAACATAAGACGCTGAATTGATTTGATAAATGTGCTTTTCGCCGCTATTGAGGAGTTCCATCCGTGCCCCTGCCCGTGTCCCTGCGCAAGCCCCTCCAAACCGCTCTTTCCGCCCTCGCCCTCACCTTCGCAAGCGCCGCTCTGGGGCAGGCACAAAGCCTGCTTCCGGGCAAGGATCTGGAGACCGCTCGGCAAGAAGCGGTTGCGGTTCATGACTACTTTGACCTGGCCGCCGCAGGAGAAACGATCAACTACGACGCATACGGGCTGTTCTTCTCGCCGCCGCGTCGCGACTATGAGTGGTCGGCGCACACACGGAACTATCGCTTGCTGCTCGCCCTGAGCGCGACGCCGGAAGAGACCGGGCACGCCACCCTTCTAGCCGCCGCAGCCGCTCTGAATGCCGGACGCAATGACCACGCCGAAGCGTTGGCACAAGAGGCGCTGGTACTGCTCGACGATGGGATGGACCGGCGCTTGGCCCGGAGCATCCTGCAACAACTCGATCAGACCGCGCGCCCGGACTACACGGACGACGTGCGCGAACACATCTGGACGCTGAGCCGGCAGGTTGGGCTGTTTGGACCGATGGAGAGCACGGCGGCACAAGACGGCGACTACGCCCGCCTGTGCCTGCGCTTTTCCCGCCCGCTCTCGGCTTCGACCCGCGTTGATTTCCGCGATCTGGTCACCCTCACCCCTGCACCGCCGGTGCAGCGCTTCGTCATGATGAGCGGCGGGCGCGAGTTGTGTGTGGTCGGGGTGGCGTTTGAGCAGACTTACACCATGGATGTCCGTGCTGAGCTGACCAGCCGCGTGGGTGACACCTTGCGGGAGCCAGTATCGGTAACGCTCACCACCCCCGGCCGCCGCGCCGAAGTCCGTCTGCCCGGTCAGGGCTACGTGCTGCCTGCTTCCGGGACGCAACTGGTCCCGGTAGAGACGGTTAATCTGCAGTCCATCGAAGTGGGTCTCTACCACCTCGAAGAACGCAACATCAGCCGCGTGCTGCGTCAGGGCGTACTGAGTTACGACCCCAGCGACATCGCCATAGGACGGGATGCACAGGGCTATATCGTCGAACGCACGGGGGCGTTTCGTAAGCAGGTTCGGACCCTGTTCGAAGGCAGTCTGAGCGTTGATGCGCTGCGCCACGAGCGCCGCCGCGACGGCATCTCCTTTGCCAGCATGCTGGGGGAACAGCCGATTGAGCGAGGGCTCTATCTGCTCACCGTCAAAGCCCCCGACAGCGGCCGTATTGATGCGGTTAAATGGCTCATGGTCAGTGATTTGGCGCTGAGCACGATTGATACGCCCGAAGGGCTGTTCGTGCAGGCCATTGATACACGCACCGGAGAGGCACTGACCGAAAACGTAAAGGTCGCGCTGGTGACACGCGGCAACCGAGAGCTTTCGCCGACCCCCCGTTCAGTCGGCCCAACCGCTGCCTACTTTGCCGCCGCCCAACTCAAAGGCAAGGACGCGGACGAGCCCCTTTATCTCTATGCCAGCCACCCAACCTTGGGCGACGGCTTCATCGCGCTGGGGCGCTCACCAATTGAGATTGACACGCCGACAGGTTTGAAACTGCTGAACAGTGACCCGCTTGATCTGTGGGCAAAGGCGGATCGCGGGGTCTACCGCGAGGGCGAAACCGCGCGTGTCGTGGGGCTGCTCCGAGCCAATGGCCGCGCCGACGCGCAAGACGTGCTACTGCCCCGGACACTCCACGCCCGCGTCATTAATCCCGGCGGTGACGTGGCACAGCGATTTGACGTGTCGCTGACCAATGGGGGCGGCTTTGAAGCTGAGGTTCCCCTACCCTTTGGCGCGCGTCAGGGCCAATGGTCGCTGGATCTGGCTTTGGGCGAAGGGCTGCCAGTGCTCAAGTCTGTCCCCTTGCCCCTGCGAGACTTTGTCCCGCCGTCGGTCGAAATTGCGCTGTCACCCAACGTCGCGCTGAAGCCATTGGCGCTGGATGGCAGTGATACGGTGGCGGTGCAGGTTGACTACCTGTTTGGTGCGCCCGCTCAAAACCTCCGTGTGACCCTGAACGGGCGCTTGCGCCAGAGCGATGGGTTAGACGGCTTTGCCGTGGGCTTGGTCGAAGAGGAGTTCGTCTATGCCCAGCCCTTCAATCTGCACGCCCGCACCGACGCAGACGGTGTGGCCCGCTTTACGCTGCCCGCCTACGCCCGCCCCGACCAAACAACCGTGGCTGCGCTGGAATTAGAAGCGACAGTAACCGATGCCGCCGGACGGGAGGAACGCACCACCCAGCGCGTGCCCCTGGCTGATCCGCGCCTGTGGATGGGGCTCAAGCCCGACTTTGACGCCAGTGAGCCGGTGGCCGAGAATAGCACTGTCACGTTCACCGCTGCCGCCTTGCAAACCGACCCGCTCACAGGCGCAGCCGCGCTCGTTCCCGCACAGGCACGCTGGACGCTTTACCGCGAAGTCTATGATTACACGTGGTATTTTGACGGTGGCCGCTGGAACTATGAAAGCAGCTATATCGACCTTCCTGTCGCTGAAGGCATGCTGGACTTGATTGGTGAAACCAGCCTGTCCCTAGACGTGGATCAAGGGGCGTATCGGCTCGAAGTGGTCAGCGAAGACGGGTTGAGCGCGACCTCCATGCGCTTCAACGCCGGCTGGCTGGCGCTGCCACAGGTGGATCGCGTCCCCGGTCGCATCGGCGTCACGTTGGCCGGTGATAAGCCTTCGCCGGGAGAGACCATTACGCTGGTGATTGACACGCCCCATGCCGGTCCCGGGCTGGCGCTGCTGGTCGGCTCACGCACGCAAGTCCTCGACCTCGGCCCTCTGCAGGAGGGCGCGAACACGCTGACCCTCGACCTGCCCAAAGACTGGCCCGATGAGGCTGGGCTGTGGGTCTTGCCTGTGGTGAGCAGCGCGGGCGCGATGGGCGCTGATCGCCTGCCGGGGCGGAGTGTGGGTGCGCTGTTTGTCAGCTTTGACGCCAGCGACACGCTGCTCGACCTCGACCTCGAACACAGCAACGACATCCGGCCCCGCGAACCCCTTCAGCTCGCAGCGTCAGTCGGTGCGCTGTCAGAGGATGAGCGCGGGTACATGCTCGCTTGGCTGGTCGATGATGGCGTGCTGTCGATGACCGGCTACCAGTCCCCCAACCCCGCCGCCCATTTCCTCAGCGCCTTTGCCCTGCCTGCCGACCTGCGTGATACCTTTGCCGCGCTGATTGCCTCGGAAGGGCTGAAGGCGGCGCCGCTGAAGCAGGGTTTTGGCGACGAGTACGATCTCGCTATGGCCGCCATGGCCCCCGATGACGGCATGTCCCTGTCGCAGGGCCTGACCACCCGCATTCGCGAGACCCTCGCCCTGTCTACCGCAATTGTGCCGCTGGACGCGCAAGGACGAGCGACTTTGAGCCTGCAAGTTCCGGATTTCGTCGGTCGCGCGCGGCTGATGACGCTGGCTTGGACCGATCAGGGGCGGATGGGTGCCGTGTCGGAGCGGGTGCTGATCCGCGACCCCATCGTCGCAGATCTCTTCCTGCCCCGCTTCCTTGCGCCGGGCGACGCGGTGGACGTGAAACTGCTGCTCAGCAACACCCAAGCACGCGCCTTTGACACACGGATTGAAATCAGCCCCAGCACCGGCTTGCGTTTGCAGGAAGGTGCGGGAGAGATGCGGGTGCTGTTGGCAGCCCAGGGACAGCACACCCTCCCCCTGCGGCTCAAAGCGCGCGCTGAAACCGGCGCGCAAGCGGTCACGGTCAGCTTGCACTTTGGCGGAGAGACCCTGACCCGGACATTCCCCATCGAAGTGCGCGCGCCTTCGCCACGGACGCTGGAGCGGGAAACCCTCGTACTCGCCCCCGGTGACGCGATGACGCTGGAGCCGTCTCTGTTGGCCGACCTCGATGACCTGCAAATTTCACTGGGCGTGGGTCCGGCTACGGCGATCGACGCGAGCGCCCTTTCTCGGCAACTCGAAGCCTACCCCTATCGCTGCACTGAACAGACGACGGCGCGCGCCATTGGTTTGCTGCTGGGCCGCAACCTGCCAATGACCGAAAGCGCCCGGCAGGACGCGCTGCGTGAAGCCCTGGTGACCTTGCAGAACCGGCGGGGGTCAGGCGGTCTGGTGAGCCTGTGGCCGGGGTATCAGGACGGGGATCTCTTCCTCCACGCCTTTGTCACCGATTTCCTCGGTCTGGCCGCAGAGCAAGGCATGCAGACCGCTGCTGACTTGCGACCGGGCTTTGTTTCCCGCTTGCGCCGCGGGGTAGAGCGCGCGGAAGACCCCTACTACGGCGACCAACTTTCCCTGCGCTCGCGCGCTTATGCGCTGGCTGTTCTCGCCCGTGCCGGCGCGCCCGACATCGGAGCACAGCGTCTGCTGATCCGCGACCTGCTGGCCGAGAAACAGCACGTCTTCGCCGCCGCTGCCTTGGCTGTCGCCGCCCATGCGGTCGGGGATATGGCCGATCGCGACACGCTGATCGACAGGCTGCTCCCCGCAGCCTCGCAGACCGTCGCACTGGATGACGACAGGAGCGACAAAACCCGTTTGCCGGGCGAGATCGAAGATTACGGTACGCAGCAACGCGACTGGATTGCTGCGCTGGCTCTGCTCACTGAAGCGGGTCTGAATGACCACGCGGGCGTCAGTGAAGTGCTGGCCACGCGCC
Source organism: Alphaproteobacteria bacterium (assembly GCA_965658725.1). Taxonomy (GTDB): domain Bacteria; phylum Pseudomonadota; class Alphaproteobacteria; order UBA7985; family UBA7985; genus UBA7985. The sequence continues at coordinate 6,898 of CBFHUI010000104.1, forward strand.
TGCCCCCTCTCCTGATCGCGCTGCGCAAAGGTCGCTTGAGCACGCAGGAGCAAGCTTGGGCGCTGCGTCTGGCGCATCAGCTTGGCGCGGGTGATGCCGTCTCGTTTGAGCCCTTGGGCGACCCATGGCCCGAGCGCTGGACGGCGCAGGATTTCGACGGCAGTCGCGGTCTGCGTAACACCGGGGATGCACCACTGCTGGTGTCGCTCTGGCAAAGCGGAACGCCCGTGACTGACAAGCCTGCGTTGAACACCAGCGTGAGCCTGTCCCGCACCTTGCTCGACCTCGACACGCTCGAACCGGTTACCAACCCGGCCCCCGGCCAACGCCTGCTGGTCAGCCTCACCGGTACAGCGCTCGAGGATCAGCCGCTCGACTACATTCTTGCCGACCTGCTGCCTGCGGGCTTTGAGGTTGAGACCGTTGGCCTTCCCGAAGGCCTGCCGTGGGCCGGTGGCCGGGTCGGTGAGTGCGGCCAAGGCGAGGCGACGGCGCTGTTGGGTCAGTGTCTGGTTGGCGGGC
>CBFHUI010000105.1:0-7412 GCA_965658725.1 Alphaproteobacteria bacterium
TGTGCGGGCGGCATTGCGCCTGCAGACATGATGCACGCGCTGATTTCCAGCGACCACGGTGCAGACTTCGCTCAGAAGGTCAGCGACTGGTTCCTCCACACGGATATCCGTTCTTCCACGCGCCCGCAGAGGGGCAGTGTTGCCGCCCGCTTTGGCGCGCGTGACAAGCACGTCCAGTCGGCGATCCAGTTCATGCAGGACAGTCTGGGTGATAGCTTCACGCTTGAGGACGTGGCGCGGAACTGCAACTTGTCCAAACGCCAACTCACCCGACGGTTCCAAGACGACATCAGCACCACGCCGATGAAGCTGGCTATGGTGTTGCGGCTGGAAACCGGGCGCGACCTGCTTGGGGCCAGCAGTCTTTCCGTGACGGAAATCGCCTACGCTCTGGATTTCAGCTCTTCGGCCCATTTCACCACGCTGTTTCGCAAGCATTTCGACGAAACACCAACGGCGGCTCGGCGACGTCTCCGGGATTCTTGAGACGAAATTGAGATTCTCAAGAAAAATAGTTGCCATAGAGTAAAAAACTTGGATAAAGTTTCTTGCGCGTGAAAAAAGTTTCTTATGGCTACAGAGAGTGTTTCCGCTGTTCTGAGCCTTTCGGGGAAGTGAGAGACCCCGAAATATGGCCCGTCGAAAGCCTGTCGCCTTCGCCTTAGAGCCGCTTGTTTCACGTCAGGGGCCGCTGATGTGGTTGTCAGCGGCGAATACAGGAGAAGAGAGAATGAAATCCTTGATGAAGACGATGGCTGCTGCGGCAGTTGTCCTCGCGCCGGGTTTGGCTTTCGCAGAAGATTCCAAAGACCCAATCATTATTCCTATTCACAACTGGTCCAGTCAGATCGTGATGTCCAACGTTGTTGGCCAAATGTACGAAGGCATGGGTCTGAACGTAGAATTCGTGACCACGGACTCCCAGGCGGTCTACGAGTCGGTTCGTTTGGGCGACGTTGCGCTGGAGCTTGAGGTCTGGGAAGGCGCATTCGGTGCATCTTTCCGTGAAGCACTGTCCAAGGGCGGCTTGCACGACGCTGGTGACCACGATGCGGTGACTCGTGAGGACTGGTGGTACCCCATGTGGACCAAAGAGTCCTGTCCGGGCCTGCCAAGCTGGGAAGCTCTGAACGATTGTGCTGAAGTGTTCGCAACCGCTGAGACCGGCGACAAGGGTCGCTACCTTGACGGTCCGGTTGACTGGTTGAAGCACGGTCAGGAGCGCGCTGCTGCTCTGGGTCTGAACTTCACTGTGATCAACGCGGGTTCCGCGGCTGCATTGTGGGCTGAAATCGGCGCTGCTGAAGCCGACAAGAAGCCGGTTCTGGTGTTCAACTGGACCCCGAACTTTGCTGAAGCCGTGTGGCCAGGCGAGTTTGTTGAATTCCCAGCGTGGGAAGACGGCTGTGACACCGACCCAACCAAAGGCCCGAACAAGGATGAGCTGTACGACTGTGGTAACCCCGCAAACGGCTACCTGAAAAAGGCTGCTTGGGATGGCATGAAGGACAAGTGGCCATCGGCTTACTGTGTCCTGACCAACATCTCCTTCACCAACCCACAGATCGCTGAAATGGCGAAGCTCGTTGATACCGACGACTTTGAGCCAGAAGAAGCGGCTGAAGAGTGGTTGGCTGCAAATGGTGACGTTGTTCAGCCTTGGATTGACGCTTGTAAAAGCTAAGCCAATACTGGACTAAGCCAAAGCACCGCTCCGGCCGTGAGGCTGGAGCGGTGTCTTTCTCTGGGAAGATGATCACCATGAATGATGCCGCACCTGTAATTTCTGCCAAAAATGTCTGGAAACTGTTCGGGGCCAATCCAAAAGGCTACCTGCGGAGTATAGAGCCAGACCGGTCCTTCGATGATATTCGAGATGACGGCTATATTGCAGGGGTGAAGGACGTCTCCATCGACGTGGGGCGCGGCGAAATGTTGGTCATCATGGGCCTCTCTGGCTCGGGCAAATCAACGCTGGTGCGTTGCCTCTGCCGCCTTCACGAAATCACTGGCGGGACGATCGAGGTTGAGGGCGAAGACATCATGTCGCTCGGCCAAAAGCAGCTGATCGATCTGCGCCGCCGCAAGATGGGCATGGTCTTTCAGTCCTTTGGCCTGCTGCCCCATCGCACGGTCTTGGAGAACGTCGCTTTTCCGTTGGAAATGCGGGGTCAGGACCGCCACGAGCGCCGAGAGCGTGCACTTGAAGTTATTGAACTTGTTGGGCTTTCTGGACGCGAAGACTACTTCCCGCGCGAGCTTTCCGGCGGCCAGCAACAGCGCGTTGGCATCGCGCGTTCACTGGTTATCGAGCCGGACATCTGGTTCCTCGATGAGCCATTTTCAGCGCTTGATCCGCTGATCCGCCGAGAGATGCAGGACGAGTTCCTGCGCCTGCAGGGGATGTTGGGCAAGACTGTGGTCTTCATTACCCACGACTTCGACGAAGCCCTGCGCCTGGCGGACCGGATTGCCATCATGAAGGATGGCGCGGTCGAGCAGTGCGCGACGCCGGGGGAGATTGTCATGAACCCCGCGACCGAATACGTCCGCAAGTTCACTGAAGACATCGACAAGGCCCGCGTCGTTACGGCTGCCGCGCTTGCGCACCAAGACCTCAAGGGCGTCAAGCCTGATGGTCAGCCGGTAGACGGTGACGCCTCCGTTCAATCGCTGGCAAAAATGCTGATGAACGATCAGCGCGAATTTTTGGCTGTTCAGAGCAAGGACGGGACTGCGCTGGGCGTGCTCAAGCGTCAGGAAGCGCTCGACCTGCTGCTCGGAGCCGACGCCTGATGGTCGCCCACGCCGATCCCACCGAGGGCGGTTTCGCCGCCCGGCTCGCGGGCCTTCACCCGTCGGTCTACCTGCTTGCTGTCGGCGTGCTGCTGGCTTTGGCGCATATGGCCGGCGTGCTGCCGGCTTGGCTCGTGCGCTTGCCAGAAGAAGTGATCCCGCCGACTGCTGTGGTGCTCGATCAGGTCTTTGCTTTTGTGCAAAACGATTTGGGCCTGATCCATGTGACGCGGGCGTTGGCGCAGGGCCTTGAGTACCTGCTGGACGGTACGGGAAACATTCTCTACGGCAAAAACCGCTTCCCTTATATTGGGCCCATCCCGTGGTCTGCGGTTGCGGCTGCCATGACTGTTCTTGGGTTCTGGCTGGGGGGCTGGCGCATGGCGCTGCTCGCCGGGGGAACCTTTGTGTGGACGGCGATGATCGGGCAGTGGGAAATCGCCATGCAGACCATGTCCGTTCTGGTCGTTGCCGCGCCGATTGCCTTTATGATCGGCCTGCTGGTCGGGATCGCTGCGTGGCAGTGGAAGTGGGTCGATAACGCGGTCAAGCCGGTGCTCAGCGTGCTGCAGACCCTGCCGTTCTTCACCTACCTGCTGCCCGCCGTCATCTTCTTTAAGGTCGGTCCGACAGCGGCAGCGGTAGCGACCATTGTTTACGCCATCCCGCCCATGATCCTGATGACCACGCTGGGCTTGCAAAAGGTCAGCCCCGACGTGGTCGAGGCGGGCAAGATGTCCGGCTGCACCCGCTTACAGATGCTCACCCGCGTTTACATCCCCGCCGCGCGAACCGAGATCCTCGTGGGCGTCAATCAGGTAATCATGCTCTGCCTCGCCATGGTGGTCCTGACCGCCTTTATCGGCATGCCCGGATTGGGTGCTAAGTTGCTGGCGATGATGAACAGCTTCAAGCTGGGCCGCTCCTTCGAGATCGGCGTGACCATCGTGCTGCTGGCCATCACGCTCGACCGCCTGTCCAAAGCGTGGGTCGTCAAGCAGCCCAAGCACTGGGAGCGCGACACGCCCTGGTGGCGGCGTCACCTGCTGTTGCTCATCGGTTTGGGGGCCTTTGCGGTCTTCTACCTCGTCAGCCAACAGATCGAGATCCTCAACGAGGTTGGCCGCCGGCAGTCACTGTCTCGGGGCCGAGAAATCGACCGGTGGATCAAGGGCGTGTTGGAAATTGACAGTGTGCAGGCCGTGACCGAGTGGCTGCGCTGGTTCCTCAACGTCAAAATCCTGATTCCCTTCCGCAACGCCCTGCTGTGGATCCCGACCCCGGCGTTCATTCTCGCCATCGTAGCGCTGGCCTACTGGCTGGGCGGACGAAAGCCCGCGATCTATGCCGCGATTTTCTTCGCCATTGTCGCGCTTTCGGGCTGGTGGGACCGGTCCGTCATTACGCTCTACACCGTGATTTCCGCTGTAACGATTTCCATGCTGCTGGGGATCCCACTGGGGATTGCAGCGTCCGGGTCAAAGCGGTTGTCGAACTGGGTGTTGCTGGTCTGCGATTCCGCTCAGACCTTCCCGTCCTTCATCTATCTGATCCCGGCCATCATGCTGTTCGGTGTGAATGACGTCGCGGTAGTGTTCTCCATCGTGATCTTCACCATGGTGCCGCTCACCCGCTACACCATCGAAGGCCTGCGCGCGGTCCCGCCGGAGATGACGGAGGCCGCCGACATGTCCGGCGCCAATGCCATGCAGAAGCTGCTCAGCGTCCGCCTGCCACTGGCCTTGCCGACCATGGCTGTCGGCTTCAATCAGGCCATCATGTTTGCCTTCTTCATGGTGATTATCGCTGCCTTTATCGGCACACAGGATCTGGGGCAGGAGCTGCAACGCACGCTCGCCGGGACGGACTTGGGCAAGAACATCGTGCTGGGCATCAACGTCTCGCTGATGGCGCTGACCTTCGACATGGCCATTCTGGCTTGGGCGCAGCGGCGCAAAAAGGCTCTGGGTCTGGGCTAGGCCCGGACAGGGGGAGAGGAACGCGCAATGGTCTTTGGTGCAACCGGTCTGGAAGCCTTTGAACGCCCGACAGAGCGCGCGGGAATCCTGCATCCCGGCCTCCCCATTTTGCCCGAAGGCGTCGAGCGCCACCCCATTCCCGCAGGCGGCACACGCTCGGTCGAGGTGTTTCGCGGTGACGAGATCACGCTGGTGGACCGCGACGGCATGCAGGCTGCTGAAGTGGTCTTCTTTGGTCCCGACGGCAGCGCTGACCTTGGCGCGCTGGCGCTGACGGACGCCGGACCCGCCACCGGCACGGCGCAGGCGCTGTCCAGCCCCGATGGCTCAGGCCGTCGCGTGCTCCGCGCCCTTAATGCAGCAGGGTTCGAGCTGCGCCACGCGCCCGCAGCGCGGCTGTTCGGCGAAGGCTCCCCCCGCGGCGCGCATCATACGATGTTCGCTGACCGCGACGGCTTGCTGATCGCCTGCGCCGTTCCGGCTGTGATGGACCCCGGCGGGCACGACACCGGCACCGACATCACGCTCTACATCCGCCGCCACAACCCACGCCCGGTGCGCACGGCCGAAAGTGTGTCGCCGCCGCTGGCTGACCCGCTGCAGGACTTCCAGATCGACCCCGGCGACGCCCGGACCTATGAAGTCAAGAAGGGCCAATACATTCAGGTGCTCGACGTCAAAGGCCGCGAGTGCACGGACTTTCAGGCCTTTTCCATGCGCGCGCTCGATCGCGGTCTGGCCCACGACATCGACCCCACGACGACGCGCTCGCTGATGGGCGGGCTTTGGCCCAATCCGGGGATCTATTCCAAGTATTTCACCGTCGATCACGAGCCGCTGCTGGAGATCGTGCAGGACACCTGCGGGCGGCACGATACCTTTGGGTTGGCGTGCACGGCGCGCTATTACGAGGATCTGGGCTACCCCGGGCACGTCAACTGCTCCGACAACATCACCCGCGAAGTCGGCACCTACGGCATCGCGCCCAAGACCGGCTGGCCCGCGATCAACTTCTTCTTCAACACCATGCTGGACGCGACCAACGCGATCGGCATGGACGAGCCCTGGTCGCGGCCGGGGGATTACGTGCTGATGCGCGCGCTGACCGATCTGGTCGCCGTATCCTCGGCCTGTCCCTGTGACATCGACCCGGCCAACGGCTGGAACCCGACTGAAATTCAAGTGCGGGTCTACGACGAACAAGAACCCTTCAAGCGCTCGATCGGCTGGCGCAAATCACCGGAGGCTGATTTGGAAGAGACCAAGGAAACCGGCTTTCACAGCTGCTTCGCCGCGCACACGCGCGATTTCGCCGAATACAACGGCTACTGGCTTGCCAACAAGATGACCGCCCACGGCGCGATCGAAGAGTACTGGGCCGCGCGGGAGCGGGCGGTCGTGCTCGACCTCAGCCCGCTGCGCAAATACGAAGTCACCGGCCCCGACGCTGAAGAGCTCATGCAGGCTTGCGTCACCCGCAACATGAAGAAGCTGGCGGTGGGGCAGGTGGTCTACACCGCCATGTGCTACGACCACGGCGGTATGGTGGATGACGGCACGGTGTTCCGGCTGGGGGAGACCAATTTCCGCTGGATCGGCGGCAACGACGACAGCGGCGCGTGGCTCAAGGCGCAGGCCCAGGCGCGCGGGCTCAACGCCTGGGTGCGCTCTTCCACTGACCAACTGCACAACATCGCTGTGCAAGGCCCCCTGAGCCGGGAGATCCTCAAGGACGTGATCTGGACCCCGCCGACCCAACCCAGCGTCGAAGAGTTGGGCTGGTTCCGGCTGAGCATCGGGCGGATCGGCGACTACCACGGCCCGGCGGTCGTGCTGTCCCGGACCGGGTATTCGGGCGAGCTGGGCTACGAGATCTTCTGCCATCCGCGCGACGCGGTGGCGGTGTTCGATGCGGTCTGGGCGGCGGGAGAGCCGCACGGGATGATCCCCACGGGGCTGGAAGCGCTGGACATGCTGCGGATCGAGGCGGGGCTGATCTTCGCGGGCTACGAGTTCGACGACCAGACCGACCCGTTCGAAGCCGGCATCGGCTTTACCGTGCCGCTGAAGACGCAGGACGACGACTTCACCGGCCGCGCCGCCCTCGAACGCCGCAAAGCCTCCCCCCAGCGCAAGCTGGTCGGACTGGACATCGACAGCGGGCTGATCCCGGCGTCGGGTGACTGCATCCGGGTGGGTAAGGCGCAGGTGGGGCAGGTGACCTCCGCGATGAAGTCGCCTTTCTTGGGCAAAGTCATCGCACTCGCCCGCGTGGACGTGGCGCATGCCGAGCCGGGAACGGCCCTGGAGATCGGCCAACTCGACGGCCACCAAAAACGCCTCTCCGCCACCGTCTGCCCCTTCCCCCACTTCGATCCGACGAAGGAGCGGGTGAAGGGGAATTATTGAGAACTTCATTCGCTTTGCACGAAAAATGAATTAGCTAGGCACACACCTTTCAGGAAAAGCGATGTAAAACCCTCTTAAACGCTAGTTTTGGCGGTTGAAAAACCCGTGAGCATCTTCTGCGATCAATAGCTGAGCTTGACCCGGATGAACCTCCGATTGGACCAACTCCCGTTTCGAGATCATGAGCCCTTCACATAAGGAATGAGGTCGTTGTTCGTTGCATCAAGA
>CBFHUI010000106.1:0-7247 GCA_965658725.1 Alphaproteobacteria bacterium
CTTTCATCAGCGGCAGGTTCTGCCTTCGGTCGGCGCAGACCCGAGGCCGCATCAGTTCGCGCTCTTTGAGGATAGAACCGGGGCCCTTGACGGCCCGGCCCTTGTCCTCACGCCTTCACTGGAAGCTGGCAGAGCGGCACTCGAGGACAGCCATTGCGGGGTCACACCACTGGTGCCTTGGCCGGTCAACCATGGGCGGGGCGGCACCATTGATACACCCTACCTTTTCTTCACAGCGGGGCCCCGCAGCAATCAGAGCCCTTGCGAAGGCGAAGGCCCCCGCCAAAGCGAAAGCCTGAACGCTGAATGACCCGTCAGCAGCCGTCGGAAACCGTCTGAAGCTGTCTCGGCCTAAGATACGAACATGTGGCGGAAGTCGGTGCAGACCGTGGACTTGCTGGCCGGACGGTTCATGATCCGGTTGGCCCAGCTCTCAACCCGGCCCTGCGAGACCCGTTTGACGCCCGGCAGGGCATAGAAGCGGTACATATAAACCCCGTTCGCGATATCCGCGAGCGTCAGCTGCTGACCCATGATCCATGGATTTTCGCCCAACTCTTTGCCGATCTGGATCGTTGCCGCCTGAAAGCGACGGGTGGACATGGCGATCACGTTGAAGCGGCGCTCTTTAGGAGACACGCGCACAACTTCCGTAAAAATGCGAACAAACTCGGGGAACAGGGTCTGGCTGCCGTAGTCCATCCACATGTCGATCTTGCCCCGTTCTTCGGGGTCTGCGGGGTAAAAAGCTTCGCCGCCGGGCTGGGTCGATGCGATGTAGCGCAGGATCGCGTTGGATTCACTGAGCACGTAATCACCGTCTTTGAGAACCGGCACACGACCAAAGGGGTTCAGAGCCAGAAACTCTTCCTCATCCAGTCCGCCAAATGACCCACCCTTTTCAATTTGGGTGTATTCGATGCCTAACTCTGCCAGCAGCCACATGACCTTCTGGACGTTGATCGAATCTTTGCGGCCGTAAAGTTCCAAAGACATCGGCGCTCACTCCTTAATTTGCCGTGGCAAGGGGGTTTTCATTGCAGGCCCCTGTCTAAGCCGAGCCGCGATTTTCTTCAAGGTAGGGTCAGCCATGGCACGGATGCGACCTTGTTTACCTGTTGTCGGCCTCGAATATTGGGTAAAACGCCCCTCAAAGCCTGCATCTGGACTGTGGAGAACCGACATGAGCGCAGCAGACTACAAAGTCGCAGACATTAACCTCGCTGATTGGGGTTTGAAGGAAATTGCCATCGCCGAGACGGAGATGCCCGGATTGATGGCGCTGCGCGCGGAATACGGTGACAGCAAGCCGCTCGCTGGTGCGCGCATTGCCGGGTGCTTGCACATGACCATCCAGACCGCCGTGCTGATCCAGACGCTCGAAGCGCTGGGCGCGACGGTGCGCTGGTCTTCTTGCAACATTTACTCGACTCAAGACCAAGCCGCGGCCGCAGTGGCGTCATGCGGCACCCCTGTGTTTGCCTGGAAGGGTGAGACAGAGGAAGAGTTCTGGTGGTGTATCGAGCAGACCTTGCGTGGACCGGACGGCTGGACGCCGAACATGATCCTCGACGATGGTGGGGATCTCACGCAGATCATGCACGACAACTACCCCGAGATGCTCGACGACGTGCGAGGTCTGTCTGAAGAGACCACCACGGGCGTGCACCGTCTCTACGAAATGGCGCGCGATGGTAAGCTCCGGGTTCCGGCGATCAACGTCAATGACTCCGTGACCAAGTCGAAGTTCGATAACCTCTACGGCTGCCGGGAATCCCTGGTGGATGCGATCCGTCGCGGCACGGACGTGATGATGGCGGGCAAGGTTGCCTGTGTCGCTGGCTTTGGCGACGTGGGCAAGGGCTCTGCAGCTTCGCTGCGCAACGCCGGGTGCCGGGTTATGGTGACCGAAGCCGATCCGATCTGCGCGCTGCAGGCGGCGATGGAAGGCTATGAAGTCGTGACCATGGAGGAGGCCGCGCCGCAGTGCGATATCTTCATCACCGCGACCGGCAACATCGACATCATTACCGTCGACCATATGCGCGACATGCACGACCGGGCGATCGTCGCCAACATCGGGCACTTTGATAATGAAATCCAAGTCGCTCAGCTGCGGAACTTCAAGTGGCACAACGTCAAGCCGCAGGTGGACGAGGTCGAATTCCCAGACGGCAAGCGGATCATCCTGCTTTCCGAAGGTCGGTTGGTGAACTTGGGCAACGCAACGGGGCATCCGTCCTTTGTGATGTCTGCGTCCTTTACCAACCAGACGCTGGCGCAGATCGAGCTGTGGCAGAACGCGGAGAACTACGAGAACCGTGTGTACGTGCTGCCCAAGCACCTGGATGAAAAGGTCGCCATGCTGCACTTGGAAAAGGTTGGTGCGAGCCTGACAAAGCTCAGCGCGGAACAAGCTGAATATATCGGCGTAACCCCGGATGGCCCTTTCAAGCCCGAGCCTTACCGCTACTAGGACTTTATCAGGACCAGGCAACAGGCCTTCCAAGGGCGCTTGATCAAACGGACGGCGCGCTGCGCACGCCGACTTCATACCCAAAGCCCTCTGCCTCGCGGCAGGGGGCTTTTCGTTTGGGCGCAAGAAGACCGATCATCCCCAGCGCACCCCCCGAGTGAAACGCATAATCCATTGAAGTTACAGGGTTGCGCTGGCATACCTTTGCCTCAAGCAAGACCGCGCCAACGCGAACCGCACACGCGAAACGCGGAATGGATAAAGGGCGGCTGAGGAGAGGACTGCTTCGTGACCGAGTCAAACCCGTCGGCACCAACTTTGGGGTCTGCAAGCACTGCGGAAGGCACAGATGCACCGAGTACGGATGCAGCGAGTACGGATGCACCCGCTCTGAGCACGCCCGCCGCGCCGAGAGCCGTGCTAGCCTCGACAGAATTCCAGCCCATTGACGCCTTTCTTGGGGTCAGTCGATCGGTAACGGGCAACCGCTGGGTTGCGCGCAAAGCTGATGAAGAGGCCGCAGCGGAGATCGCGGCGCGCACGGGCCTTCCGGCACCCGTGGCGCGGGCACTGGCATCCAGACATGTGAAGCCGGATGCCGTCAGCCATTTCCTTGAGCCCAAGCTGCGCGATGCCATGCCAGATCCTTCGCACCTGCTGGATATGGATACCGCTGTAGACCGCACCATCGCAGCGCTGCTGACGGAAGAGAAAATTGCTCTGTTTGCTGACTTCGACGTGGATGGCGCGACCAGTTCGGCGCAGGTGCGACGGTTCTTCCGGGCGCTGGGCCACGAGGTGCGCTGCTACATCCCCGACCGGCACAAAGAGGGCTATGGCCCCAAGGTCGAGAGCATGACCCGTCTGGCGCAGGAAGGCGCTGACCTGATCATCACGCTGGATTGCGGCACCATGGCCCACGAGGCCATCGCCGCAGCGCGGGATGCAGGCGCAGACGTGATCGTGCTCGATCACCATATGGCGGTCGAGGAACTGCCCCCCGCGGTCGCCGTGGTCAACCCGAACCGGCTCGATGACCCCAGTGAACACGGTTCCATCGCGGCTTGTGGACTGACGTTCCTGTTCCTCGTCGCGTTGAACCGGGCGCTGCGGGAGATGAACTACTACGCTGACAATGGGCTGACACCGCCTGACCTGATGGGCATGCTCGACGTGGTGGCCATGGGGACAGTCTGTGACGTCGTGCCGTTGCTGGGGCTGAACCGGGTCTATGTCAGCCAGGGTCTGCGCTTGCTGGAACGCTGGAACAATCCGGGGATGAAGGCTCTGCGTGAAGTCACCGGGCGCAACGGCGCGCTGACGCCAGACGTCTTTGGCTTTGACCTTGGCCCGCGGATCAACGCCGGCTCGCGCATGGGCGAAAGCTGGATCGGCTCAGATTTGCTTTCCACCGACGACCCGGAAACGGCAAAGGAACTCGCGCAACGGTTGGACGATTTGAACATCGAGCGTCGGGCGGTCGAAGCGGACGTGATGAAGGCCGCCAAGCGCGCCGCACTGGAAAACCGCGCCGTGGTGCCGCCGATCCTGATCGCGGGCGGCGAAGGCTGGCACCCCGGCGTTATTGGTGTGGTTGCAGGCCGCCTGAAGGGCAACCACCGCCGCCCCGCCATCGTGGTCAGCTTCGAAGGCGGTATCGGCAAGGGGTCCGGGCGCTCGATCCCCGGCATCAACCTCGGCGCCCTGATCTTTGAGGCGCGTGACAAGGGGCTGCTGCTCGAAGGAGGTGGGCACGCCATGGCGGCGGGTCTGGCGGTGAGCGAAGAAAAGTGGCCCGAGTTCATCGCCTTTATGGAAGCCGAGGTCAGCGCGCGCCTGTCACAAGCCCCCGACCCGGACGTGATGGAGTTCGACGTCGCCATGGCTCCGGGCGCCGTGACGTTCGAGACTGTGCAGATCTTTCAGGGCATGGAGCCCTTTGGCCAGAGCAACCCCCGTCCCCGCGTCGCCCTCACCCGGCCCCGGGTGACCCATGCCACCATCGTCGGCGAGAAGCACGTCGCGGCCCAATTGGAAGGTTCGGATGGCGCGCGGGTCCGGGCGATTGCGTTCCGCGCGGTCGAAACACCGCTGGGTCACGCCTTACTCCACCGCTCAGACAGGCCCCTACACGTCGCGGGGCACTTGGCGCTCGACGAGTACCGGGGCGGGCGCAATGTTCAGATGATCATCGACGATGCGGCTGAGGTGCCAGCCTAAACCGCGACTTTCTTATTTCTTGTTCCCGCTTCGCCCTCTGGGGTCTCGGCTCCTGCTGTGGCAGACAGCATAGGCGCCGCCGCCGCGTTCGTTTTGCGCTGCGTCCTTTGCCCTGATCTGCTGATCTGCCCGCGTGCGACACGGGTGTCGGAAACGCTGGCGACAGGGACGGCCCGCTCAAGGACATCTTCAAGGATAACGCTGCACCCTTGGATCCTTGGGAGGAAGATTGCCATGACTGCTGCTGCGCTGAACCCCACGCTGGAACGCTTGATCGATCTCGATCGTTTCCCGCTCCATGCGCCGAACTCGTCCGCCTATCGCGCGGCCCTGGATGCGGTTCAAGCCGACCTCGATGCAGTCGGTTGCGCCGTGCTCAAGGGGTTTGTGCGAGAGGAGGCTCTTGCGGAGCTGGTGGCTGAAGCGGACCGAGTGGCGCCGCTGGCACATCGCTCCTTTGGCCGGACCAACGCTTACTTTACGCAGGACCGCGAGGACCTGCCCGCCGCCCATCCGCTGCGGCGCTTCTACGACCGGTCCAACGCCTTTGTCCCAGCGGACAACTTTGACGCCGCAAGCCCCTTGCGCTGCCTGTACCAGTGGCCGGCCTTTGCCGGGTTTATCCAAACAGCGCTGCGAGAGCGGAACTTCTACCCCTACGCCGACCCGCTGGCGGACGTCATCATTAACGTGACTGAAGAAGGCAACGGCTTTCCCTGGCACTTTGACACTAACAACTACACGGTGACATTGGCCCTGCAGAACGGGGAGCAAGGCGGGGCTTTCGAGTACGTGCCTTGGCTGCGCACGAGCAGCGATGAGAACTACAGCGGCGTGCAAGCCGTGCTGGATGAGCGCAGCGATGACGTGCGGACACTGGAGCTGGAACCTGGGGACTTGCAGCTGTTCAAAGGCCGCTACGCGCTGCATCGGGTTAGGCCCGTGATCGGGACAACCCAGCGCTACGTGGGGATCTTCAGCTTTGTCGAGAAGGAAGGCATGGTCGGCAGCCCCGAGCGAACGCGCCAGCTCTACGGCCGTGTGTTGCCGATCCATCTTGAGCGCGCGGGGCACCGGGCGGATGCGTTGGTGGATTAGCGCGCCCTCTGGCTGGCGTCAGGGGGTCGGACGATGCTGGACCGACAATGGTTTTAAGCCACCCGTTGCGCAGACTGAAAAAGTGAGTCATGATTTGGTCATATTCAGGAAGTGGCAGGGGTTCATGCCCCGCCTGTTCCGACCCCCGGCGTCCAATTTGACGCACACCCCTAGTCCGATTGTTGCTGTCTGAGGAAACGCCATGTCCAAGGGTCGTGCGCGTCCGCCTCTCTGGGGCCTTAAAGCCGCTCCAGAAGCGCTGACGCTGGCCATGATTGTTGCCGTTCACGGGCTTTGGCTCGCGCTGCTAATCGCCGCGGGGCTGGGTTTGCCGTGGTGGCTCACCGTGCCGGCGCTGGTGCTGCTGACGGTCCAGTTCCAGTCGCTCCAGCACGAAGCCCTGCATGGTCACCCAACGCGCTCGGCCTTGCTGAACGAAGTGCTGGTGAGCCTTCCGTTGGGCCTGTTCTACCCGTTCCGGCGCTACCGCACGCTGCACTTGCGTCATCACAACGACGAGAACCTGACCGACCCCTTTGACGACCCGGAAAGCTGGTACTTTGCTGCCGAAGATTTTGCCAGTCAGCACAGCGTGGTTCAGGCGCTGTGGCGGTTTAACGCGACGCTGGTCGGGCGCCTGGTTGTGGGGCCGTTTCTCGCGGTTGCGGGGCTGATCCGGCGCGACGGTGAAGCCATCCTGCGCGGCGACCGCGGCATTGCGCGCGACTGGGCCCTGCACGGGCTGGGGCTGGCCGGGGTACTGATCCTTCTGTTGCTCACAGGGTTTAGCCCACTGCTCTATGTTTTCGGCGTTGCCTTGCCGGCGATGTCCATCCTGCTCATCCGGTCCTTTGCCGAGCATCGCGCCAGCGTGCTTAAGGAGCACCGCACGGCCATCATTCCCGACCGGGGGCCGCTCGCGCTGTTGTTCCTCAACAACAACCTGCATGCGGTCCACCACGCGCACCCAAGCGTGGCCTGGTACCGCCTGCCCCGGCTGTTCGCCGAGCGGCGCGCGGATTTTGAGGCCAGCAACGGCGGCTATGGCTATCGGTCTTACGTGGAAGTCTTCGCCAAGCACTGGCGGCGGCCACTGGATACCGTCCCGCACCCACTCTGGAACCGAGCCAACCGGACGGCCCCGTTGGGGCCGACGTCTTCTGCCTCATCTGCTGCCGCGCAGGAGGAGAAGCCCGCGGCCGACGATCAGGATCGCACCTGAGGCCAGCGGGACACGTATGCTGCCTTGGTGGCGCCGTCAGCCGCCAACCCTTCGGGTTGCCGCCCGACCCCGCGCGAGTCGGCCGCTGCGCGTCCGGTCGCTTCGCTCCAAAATACCCTCAGCGTCAGGCCCTAGTCTTCGACGCCGTAAACTGCGGGCGCTTCGATCATGCAGCTCAGCGCAGCCAAGGCCTCGGCGACCTGATCCGCCACCGAACGCGGTGCCGCGTGG
>CBFHUI010000107.1:0-7198 GCA_965658725.1 Alphaproteobacteria bacterium
AGCGACGTCAGCCTGAGCGGTCACAGCATCGAAGTCCGCCTCTACGCCGAAGACCCCGACAACGACTTTCTGCCCTCAACCGGTCCAGTGGCACTGTTCCACACGCCAAAGGCGGCGGGCATTCGAGTGGACGCGGGGATTGAGACCGGTGGGGAAGTGTCTCCGTTCTACGATCCCATGGTCGCCAAGATCATCGCAACGGGCGCAGACCGCGAGCAAGCGCGGCGTCGCTTGGTCCGAGCGCTGCAATCCAGCGCGCTTCTCGGGCCTCGGAGCAACCGAGACTTCCTGCTGGACGCGCTGCAAAGGCCCGTCTTCGCAGCTGGCGAGGCGACGACGGCCTTTATCGCTGAGACCTATGGCGAGGCGGGCTTCCAAGCGCAGTCGCCTTCGTTTGAAGCGCAGGCCCTGGCGGCGAGCCTGTTCTACTGTCATCGGCGTGGACAGGCGCAGGCAGCCGCGCTGGACTTGAGCGACGAGCTGCTGGATTGGTCCTCTGATGGCCGCTTGCCGTCCGTGTTCGTGCTGGGCGAGGAGGGCGCGCGCGTGCATTTGAGCCCGCAGCGCGATGGAACCTTGGCCCTGACCGACGGCGCTGAGGCGTGCGCAGTCATTGACGTGCTGAGTTACGGCGCGTTTGAGGCTCGGTTGAGCGTGAACGGGACGGTTCATGACTGCCTGTTCCATCACAGCGACCCCGCGACGCTTCACCTCAGTACCGCTCAGCAGACCTACGTGTTTACAGAACGCTCCTTGACCAGCGCTGCGGATGACGTCGGTGGGAGCGGGCGGATTACCGCGCCCATGCACGGTCGGCTGGTGTCGATCGATGTTGGCGTTGGGGATCAAGTTGCCCAGGGCCAGCGGCTTGCGGTTCTCGAAGCGATGAAGATGCAGCACGAGATCCTTGCGCCAGCCTCTGGGACTGTCGAAACCATTGCCGCGCAGGCGGACAGCCAGATTGCCGCAGATGATCTCATCTTGGACATCACGCCCGCAGACTAGGGAGACAAACGCAATGATGGAGCAAGCTCAGGACTTCCTCGATGAGAGCGAAGCGCTCTACGCGCTGATTAAAGACCTCGACGACGACGCACTGGGGATGCAGACAGCGTTCAAGGGGTGGACCATCAATGCCGTGATCGGGCACTTGCATATGTGGAACCACGCGGCGGATCTTTCTTTGGCCGGAGAAGGCGGGTTCGAAGCGCTGTTCAATGGTTTTGTCGAGCACATGGCCGCGGGCGGGACGTTCAACAGCTACGAGGGCGAGTGGCGCGGCGATCTGAACGGCCGGGCCTTGGTGGCTGAGTGGCGCGCGTTTGCCCACGCCATGGCCGAACGCTTTGGCGCTGCAGACCCGAAGGCTCGCGTGGCATGGGCGGGGCCGGGGATGTCGGTGCGCTCGTCGATCTCTGCGCGGTTGATGGAGACTTGGGCGCATGGGCAGGAGGTTTACGATCTGCTCGGTGTCCGGCGGGTCAACCACGACCGGATCCGAAACATCGCGGTGTTGGGCCTGAACACTTACGGCTATTGCTTCCAGAACCGGCAATTGGAGATTCCCGAGCCGCGCCCTTTCCTGCGATTAACGGCCCCGTCGGGGGCACTTTGGGAGATGGGGGAGCCCCATGAAACCGAAGTGATCGAAGGGTTGGCTGAGGAGTTCTGTCAGGTGGTTACCCAGACCCGTCACGTCGCGGACACGTCCTTGCAGGTGCGGGGCAAAAACGCGGCAGCGTGGATGGAGATTGCCCAATGCTTTGCCGGAGCTCCCGAGACACCCCCTGCACCGGGGACGCGAGTTTTGGTCACGCGGCATTAGCCTAGCGGTTCTTGGGGTGCTCACTGCGCGGTCATAGCGACCTCATATTGCATCATTTTTCATCATTCCAAGGCAAGGGGACTGGACCCCTGCCTACTCCTTGTCCACTTTGCTGGGGTAAGAAGGAGAGTACGGTGACACTCATTCAGCCGCTCAGCCCGACCCTTGCGGGCGGTGCAGCCACCAAGGCACAAGGAACGCTGGGTCACGGGGCCGCGCGCGTGAGCATCGCGGAGCGCGCGGGACGCTCTTTCCTTGATGAGCGGTTTTTCACTGATCCCTATCGTCTTTTCACCCCACGCACCGCTGAGACTGAACCGGTTCAGATTGTACTCAGCACGCTTTCTGGCGGTTTGGTCGGTGGGGATGTGCTGAGCTTTGATGGCGCGGTGAAAGCCGGCGCAGCCGGGCAGTTTGTCGGGCAAGCAGCCGAGAAGGTCTATGGCTCAGCCGGGCCGACAACGCGTGTTGGTTTCTCCCTGTCAGCCGAGGACGGCGCGTGGCTGGAGCAAGTGCCGCAAGAGACGATCCTCTTTGATCAGGCGCGGCTGGATCGCCGCTTTGACATCAAGGTTGCCAGCGGCGCGCGAGCATTAATCGGGGACATGGTGGTCCTCGGACGCCTCGCCATGGGTGAGGAGTTCCGAGACGGCGCCTTTGCTGACACTTGGCGGCTCGAGATCGATGGTGCCTTGGTCTGGTGCGACCGCTTTGGGTTTGAGGATGCGGGCATCGCTCGGGCTAAGTCTGACCCCTTCGGTTTGGGCGGCGCGCTGGGCTTCGCGACGGTTCTCTACGTGGGCGAGGACGCGCAGCGGGTGGTTGAACTGGTTCGAGATGAAGCCTTGACCGAACGCGCGGCGAGCTTGGATCTGCGGCTGGGTGCAACATGCCTAGGGACGCACACACTGGTGCGCGTCATGGGCGAGCGGCCGCAGTCCGTGCGGCTGGTGCTGGGCGAAATCTGGAAACAATTGCGCGCGGACAGGGGCGGGTTTGCCCCGATCTTGCCGACGCTCTGGACGATCTGAAGGAAAGGGAAACCGATGAAGCTGTCTCCCCGTGAAAAGGACAAGTTGCTGGTCAGCCTCGCCGCCATGGTGGCGCGGGGAAGGCTGGAGCGTGGGGTGAAGCTGAATCACCCCGAGGCAATCGCGCTGATCACTGACTTTGTGGTCGAAGGCGCGCGCGACGGTCGGCGGGTTGCCGATCTGATGAGCGCGGGCGCTGAAGTGCTGAGCCGCGAGCAGGTGATGGAAGGCATCCCCGAGATGATCCATGAAATTCAGGTCGAAGCGACCTTTCCCGACGGCACCAAGCTGGTGACCGTCCATAACCCCATCCGATGAGCGAGGAGGTCTGCGCATGATTCCCGGAGAACTGGTCCTCGCAGAGGGCGATCTGACCCTTAACGCGGGTTTGAAAACCACCACAGTGACCGTGGCCAACACAGGTGACCGGCCTATTCAGGTTGGCAGTCACTACCACTTTTTCGAAACCAACCCCGCGCTGGACTTCGACCGCGCGGCAGCGCGCGGGTTTCGGCTGAACATTCCCGCTGGAACAGCGGTCCGCTTTGAACCCGGCCAGACCCGCGACGTTGAACTGGTTGCTCTGGCCGGTGAGCGGCAGGTCTACGGCTTCAACCAGAAAGTCATGGGAGGGTTGGACTGATGGCCACTCAGGATAGAGCATCCTATGCGTCCATGTTCGGGCCGACCGTGGGCGACAAGGTTCGGCTGGCGGATACCGAGCTGTTCATCGAAGTCGAGAAGGACTTCACCACCTACGGCGAGGAAGTGAAGTTCGGCGGCGGCAAAGTCATCCGCGACGGCATGGGCCAGTCCCAGCGCACGCGCGACGAAGGCGCGGTCGATACGGTAATCACCAACGCCCTGATCGTCGATACATGGGGCATCGTCAAAGCCGACGTCGGCCTGAAGGACGGCAAGATTGTTGCCATCGGCAAGGCCGGGAACCCGGACACGCAGAGCGGCGTCGATATCATCATTGGGCCTTCGACTGAAGCGATTGCCGGGGAAGGAAAAATCCTGACCGCAGGCGGGTTGGACGTCCACATCCACTTCATTGCACCCCAGCAGGTCGATGACGCCCTGTATTCTGGCCTGACCACCATGATGGGCGGGGGAACAGGACCGGCAGAAGGGACCAAGGCAACGACGGTGACGCCGGGTTCATTCCACCTCGCGCGGATGCTTGAGGCTGCGGAAGCTTTTCCGATGAACATGGGCTTCTTTGCCAAGGGCAACGCGTCCTTGCCCCGTCCGCTGGAAGAACAAATTCTGGCAGGTGCGTGCGGGATGAAGCTGCACGAGGACTGGGGGACAACCCCGGCAGCGATCGACAACTGTCTGGCGGTGGCGGAGCAAACCGACGTCTCGGTCGCGATCCACACCGATACGCTGAACGAGTCCGGCTTTGTCGAGAACACCACGGCGGCCTTCAAGGACCGCGTGATTCACGCCTTCCACACGGAAGGCGCAGGCGGCGGGCATGCCCCTGACATCATCAAGGTGTGCGGGCTGCAGAACGTTCTGCCGTCCTCGACAAACCCAACCCGGCCTTTCACCGTAAACACGGTTGATGAGCATCTGGATATGCTCATGGTCTGCCACCACCTCGACCCGAATATCCCCGAAGACGTTGCCTTTGCCGACAGCCGGATCCGCAAGGAGACCATCGCGGCTGAAGACATCCTGCACGACATGGGGGCCTTTTCCATGATTGCCTCAGACTCGCAGGCCATGGGGCGGATCGGCGAAGTCATTATTCGGACGTGGCAGACGGCTGACAAGATGAAGCGCCAGCGCGGTCGGCTGGCCGAAGAGACGGGGGAAAATGACAACTTCCGCGTCAAGCGCTACATCGCCAAGTACACCATCAACCCCGCACTGACTCACGGCGTTTCCAAGTACATCGGCTCAATCGAGACCGGGAAGTATGCTGACCTGGTGCTGTGGTCCCCGGCGTTCTTTGGGGTCAAGCCGGACCTGGTCATGAAGAACGGCACCATTGTCGCCGCGCCCATGGGCGACCCGAACGCATCGATTCCGACCCCGGAGCCGGTGCACTATCGCCCCATGTTCGGTGCCTTCGGTCGCGCGCTGACGGCGAGCCGTCACACCTACGTTTCACAGTTGGCCTATGAAGCGGGAATTGCTGAGCGGTTGTCGTTGCAATCGCTGGTGCTGCCGGTAGAGGACTGCCGCTCAGTGCGCAAGGCCGACATGGTCCACAACGCCTATACGCCGACCATTGAGGTCAACCCCGAGACCTACGAGGTGCGCTGTGATGGGGAACTGATCACCTGCGAGCCCGCTGAAGTCCTGCCTATGGCGCAGCGGTATTTCTTGTACTGATGCAGCGCGCGACGTCCTTCAGTCTGGTCCGGGACACATCGGTTGATTTGATCGGACAGGTGACACTGACCTTCTCCGACCGTTTCCGGCGGCGTATCCGCCTGACCATGGACGGCGGGGAGCCTTTCATGCTGGACCTGGCAGAAGTAACGCAGCTCAGTGACGGCGGGTTTCTGGCGATCGAGGGCGGCGGACAGATTGGAGTCTGTGCGGCTATCGAAGAGGTGCTGGAGGTGCGCACGGAAGACCCTGCAGCACTGGTCCGCTGGGCTTGGCATCTGGGCAATCGCCACCTGCCGGTGCAGTTCCTCGGTGCCGATGGTCTGCGGATCGCGTGGGACCCAGTGATTGCCGACATGCTGCGCGGACTGGGCGCTGAGCCAAGCCGGCTTGAAGCGCCCTTTGCGCCCGAAGGCGGGGCCTACGGCGGCGGCCCGACCTATGGACACAGCCACACTGAAGGCCACGCAGGCGGTCACGGCCAGTCGCACGAGCACGCGCACGCTCATTCACACGATCACGGCGCTGCTCCAACCGTGGGCGGAGGGCACACCCATGAGCACTAAAGCCAGTTCTGTGCTCCATCACGAAGGTAAGCATTCGTTTGATGCGGCGGCGCTGCAAAGGCTGCTGTCGTGGACCTCGCCCGCCTTTCCCATTGGCGCTTTCTCCTACTCCGGCGGGTTGGAAGCAGCGATTGAGGCCGGGTTGGTGACGGACAGGGGCAGCCTTGAAGACTGGTGCCGTTTTCATCTGGACGCGGGCGCGGCCCTGCAGGATGGCTGGGCCTTGCTGTCGGCCATGACCGCTGACGATCCCGCTGGCGTCAACGCACTCTCTCTCGCGCTGCGCCAAACCCGTGAAACACGGCAAGAACTGGCCTTGCTGGGAGATGCTTTTGCCAAAGTCATGGTCGAGGTGTGGGGGCTGGAGATCACCGAAGCGATGACGCTGCGGACCGGCGCGTGGGGCGGGGAGTTGTCCTATCCTGTCCTGTTCGGGCTTGCCGCGCGGCAGTTCGGCATCCCGGCGCAAGCGGCCTTGCCGGCGTTCTTGCACGCTTGGCTTGCCAATCAGGTTTCGGTGGCTTGTCGGGTGATCCCGCTGGGCCAGACCGACGGGCAAAGGGTGATGTTTGCCTTTGAAGATCCCCTTAACCAAGCCGCCGAGGGCTTGCTTTCCCGGCCCTGCGACCATGAGACCCCGCCCTTGACCGCCGGGTTGGTCGCAGACTGGTGTTCTGTTTCCCATGAAGTTCAATATTCGAGGTTGTTCCGATCATGACCCTTAACGCTTCTGCACTCTCTGCGCCCCTTCGTGTTGGCATTGGTGGGCCGGTGGGCTCGGGGAAGACAGCGCTGCTCGAGCAGCTGTGCCGGACCTTGCGCGACAAGTACCGGATCGCGGCCATCACCAACGACATTTACACCCAAGAAGACGCGCAAATTCTGACCCGCACCGGCGCGCTTGAGGCAGAGCGGATCATGGGGGTCGAGACCGGTGGCTGTCCGCACACAGCCATTCGAGAAGACGCTTCCATCAACCTTCGCGCGGTCGAGCAGATGGTCGAGCGGTTGGGGGAACTGGACATCGTTTTCGTGGAAAGCGGCGGCGACAACCTCTCAGCCACATTCTCCCCCGAACTCGCAGACATCACGATCTACGTCATTGATGTCTCTGCCGGAGAAAAGATCCCGCGCAAGGGCGGGCCCGGGATTACGCGATCTGACTTGCTGGTAATCAACAAAACGGACCTTGCCGACATGGTTGGCGCGAGCCTCGAGGTCATGGACCGGGATGCGAGCAAGATGCGCGGCGAGCGGCCATTCCTGTTTGCCCAAGTCAAGCACGGCAAGGGCGTAAATGAGATCATTGCGACCATCGAAGACCTCGGGGGGCTGGCAGCCTGAGCAGGATTGTCGGACCGTCCAAAGGGTTGCGCCGACGTCACCGCGGCTGCGCCGCGCTGACGCGTCGCGCAAGCTCGGCCGCT